>CAIZWI010000385.1 GCA_903936645.1 uncultured Verrucomicrobia subdivision 3 bacterium | reverse complement strand
CTTACAAATCGGCAATGGTAGGGCCGGCGCTGCGGTGCCGCCCAAAATTCACCGCGTCAGCCCGCGCAGCGGGGCGAGCGAAACCGCCCCCGGCCGTCCATCGCTCATGAACACGCTTCACCAAGTGAGGAGCGGTGCGCTGTGACTTCCCGGCTGCATCCCCTGCGAAAATGACGGTTCTTTATTCTTCACTCATCATTCTAAATTCACGTCCTTCCCAATCACGTCCCGTCAGCCACCGAAGTCCCGGAGGGACGGCCGAAATGGGCCGGAGCCCTGGCCAGTCGCGTCGCGACCTCCCGAAGGTAGGCGTGGGTTTCAACCCACGCATTAAAACCCAAACCGCACCATGCGTCGCGTAGCGACGCCGGTTGTAATCGGACAACGTGCTGTCAACCACAATATGCACATTAGGCACGGCGAGGTCAGGCGTCGCTAACGCGACGCAAACTCATGTGGTTCCATGTTTTACGTGGGTTAAAACCCACGCCTACCTTCGCAAGGCCGCTACGCGACCGCAACCATGCCTGTACGGCCTTCCCTTTGCGATCCTTTCCCCCGCCGCGGGTCGCAACGTCATTTTCATGCACCATACCCCGTTTCCGCTTTCTCGCTTTCCGCTTTACCACCCCCAAATCCCGATCGCCTGGCATCCTCTGGCCCCGCTGAATAAGCCCCGGCATTTCCCCTCCAACTGGCTCTATCCCAAAGGGATTACGCCACCTAGCGCAGGGTTGAGAGGCACGAGCTAACCTGGGTAACCGCGCCAAAATAGTTTCCAACCCCAACCGGGGTTGTGCCCTTTCGCCCGCCAATGCCCGTCCATGTATCGTCCATGTCCCCACCGGCTACCGGCTGACAAGCCTCCGGCTGGGAGGATTAACGAGCGAGGGAGGAGGTTGCCCACGAATCGCACAAAGGACACGAATGGGGAAGCGGGCAAGGCGGGTTGATTCGTGCCTTTCGTGCGATTCGTGGGCACTCGGCTTTGGCAAAGGTGGTAGATTGGCGGGCGTCCCTCGGGAATTTCTGCCGTCCCGATGGGACTCGATTCGGGCCGGCTGCCCACCCAGCGATGAATCGCTGGGCTATGGGCGGTCGCCCTGCGGGCGGGGCTGGCACACCCGGCGGGGTGCAGGGTGTTTGGGGGAATTGTTTTCCGGTGGTGGCGCGGCGCTGGCCAGCGGCTACTTGCCGTTGCCCCCTCAGGGCCAGGCCAGGGCATGGGAGGAAATGGATCGCCCCCCCAAACCCGGGGCCGCGCAAGGTCTGGCAGTTTGCGCTTTCCCGCTTTGCGGCTTTCGGCTTTACTTGCCCTTTATGATCATTGCCCGTTCACCTTTACGCATCAGCCTTGGCGGCGGGGGTACCGATCTGCCCTCGTATTACGAAAAATTTGGCGGCTTCCTCATCGCGGGGGCGATTGATAAATACGTCTATATCACCCTGCACGAGACGTTTGTTCCGGATCTGATTGTGAAGTATTCGGAGTTGGAACGGGTGCCGAATGCGGCGCAGTTGAAGCATCCGATCATCCGGGAAGCGTTCGGCTTGGTGGGGCTGACCGGGCAATCGCTGGAGCTGACGTCCATGGCGGACATCCCCTCGGGCACGGGCCTGGGGTCTTCCGGCAGTTTTACGACGGCTTTGCTCAAGGCGCTGCATGCGCACCAGAAAAACCTGGTGCATCCCTCGGAGCTCGCGGCCCAGGCGTGCGATATTGAGTTGAACCGCCTGCACGAGCCGATTGGCAAGCAGGACCAGTACATCGCGGCGTACGGCGGGTTGACGTGCTTCAATTTTCTCCCGGATGGCCGGGTGGAAGCGTGGCCGTTGAAGGTGTCCGAGGAAACGCGCGATAATCTGGAGGATAATCTGCTGCTGTTCTTCACGGGCTATTCCCGCTCGGCCTCGGCGATTTTGAAGGAGCAGGACACGAAGTCCAAGGCGGCGGATGCGGACATGATCGACAATTTGCATTTCGTCAAGGACCTGGGTCTGCAAAGCCAGCGGGCGCTGGAGGGGGGCGATCTCCACGAGTTTGCCCGGCTGATGGACGTGCATTGGCAGCGCAAGAAGCAGCGCAGCGGGGGGATGAGCAATCCCAGGATCAATGAATGGTACGACCTGGCCCTGGCGAGCGGGGCGCTGGGCGGCAAGCTGATCGGCGCGGGGGGCGGCGGGTTTCTGATGTTTTACGCGGAGGACAAGGCGCGGCTGCGCCATGCCATGCGCACGGCGGGGTTGAAGGAAGTGCGCTTTGGCTTCGATTTCGAGGGCACCAAACTGGTGATCACATGAGCGCGCCCCTGGACTTGCCGGTGGCCATTCTGGCGGGCGGCCTCGCCACGCGCCTGCGGCCGATCACGGAAAAAATCCCGAAGTCGCTGGTGCCGGTGCGGGGCCGGCCGTTCCTGGCGCATCAGTTGGAAATGCTCCAGGCCCGGGGCATCCGCCGGGCGGTGTTGTGCATTGGTTACCTCGGCGAAATGATCGAGCGGGATTTTGGCGATGGCCGGGATTACGGGATACAATTGGAATATTCCTTCGACGGCCCGAAATTGCTGGGCACGGGCGGCGCGCTGAAGCGCGCCCTGCCCCGCCTGGGACCGGAGTTTTTTGTGCTGTACGGCGATTCCTACCTGCCGATTGCCTACCGTCCCGTGGCGGAGACTTTTCACCGCAGCGGCCTGCCGGGCCTGATGACTGTGTACCACAACGAAGGCCGCTACGACACGAGCAACGTGGTTTTCCGCGACGGGGCGATTGCGGTTTACGACAAAAAACTGCGCCTCCCGGAAATGCGCCACATTGATTACGGGCTGAGTGTGTTTAAGGCCGCCGTATTCGACGCCTACGCGGCGGACCAGCCGTTTGACCTGGCGGAAGTCATGGGCCGGCTGGTGCAGGCGAAGCAACTGGCGGGCTACGAGGTGAGCGAGCGGTTTTACGAAATTGGCTCACCTGCGGGCTTGGCGGAACTGGAAACCCTGCTATCATCGCCCCACGCATGAGCTTTACCGAACAATTTCTGGGCGAGGTCCAGCAAGTCGTCGCGCAACTGAACGTCAACGCCATTGAACATGCCGCGGACGAACTGGCGCGCGTGCGCGAACGCGGCGGCCGCCTGTTCATCCTGGGCGTGGGTGGCAGCGCGGGCAACGCCGGCCATGCCGTGAATGATTTCCGCAAACTCTGCGGTTTCGAGGCCTACGCCCCCACCGACAACGTCTCGGAACTCACCGCCCGCACGAACGACGAAGGCTGGCCGACGATTTTCGCCGCCTGGCTCCAGGGCAGCCGTATGAATGCGAAGGACGGCCTCCTCATCTTCTCCGTCGGCGGCGGCAGCGTGGAAAAAAACGTGAGCCCCAACCTCGTGAACGCCATCCAACTGGCCAAACAAGTGGGGGCCTCGGTCATTGGCATTGTCGGCCGCGATGGCGGTTACACGGCGAAAGCAGCCACGGCCTGCGTGATTGTCCCCACGGTCAACCCCGCGCACGTGACCCCGCACAGCGAAGCCTTCCAGGCGGTGATCTGGCACCTGTTCGTCTCCCACCCCAAGCTGAAGCAGTCCGCGACGAAGTGGGAGAGCACGAAGTAGGCCGGGCTGGCCAGCACAGTATTCGGAGCAATGACCAGTGGCGGATGGGCTTTGTCTAAGCGGGGGACAACGCTGAACAAGTGGAAATTGTGGTCTACGATTGAGAATCAATCGTCAGGAAAAAACACCGCCCGACTTGACCCGGTTCATCCCGGTGACGTGCTCCGGGAAGATTTCATGAAGCCCATGGGCCTGTTGACGGCTTAGGCCGTGGCCAAGGCCCTGGGCAGCACGCCGATTGCCCTCAGCGAAATCATCCGCCGCAAGCGCGGCGTCAGTGCCGAAATGG
>CAIZWI010000384.1 GCA_903936645.1 uncultured Verrucomicrobia subdivision 3 bacterium | reverse complement strand
CTGTGGAAGTCCCCGTGCAAAATTAAGGGTGGTTTTTTTAGTGACCGGAGGGGGTGGAAAATTTTCAGGTGCCCCCGGGGTGTTTTTTTCCGAAGGATACCCCCTTGCAACTTATTGCGCGAGCATCCGGGAAGCCGGGGGAGGCAATTTTCAGCGGGGCTGGCGCTGGGATTCTGGCGATGGTTGGCAGGGTAATCTTTGCTGGGGCGGCACCGATGGCACCAGTGGGTGGAGGGCTTGAAGTTGGCATTCTCTAGCAGAGTTGCGCGAGCCCGTCCAAGTTCATATTTTCGGCAATCAAATCATGGCGGATAAGCAAATATTTCCACGGCTTGCCCCCATACGTGGCCGAATGCTCAGTGGCTTTTTGGCACCAGCTCAAGGCGGCGGCTTGCTTGGCCAGCACTTCCGGGTCCTTCATTTCATTGCTGGCCTTGGGCTCCAACATGTAAATAATGGAAACGGTCTCCGCGACAAAGTCGGGCTGGTATTCCGGATTATCGGCCCCATGCTTGTAGGTGATTTGAAACTGTCCCCGGGCCGGCTTGAACCACTTTAAGGCCTCCCGCTCCAGAATGATGGCAAGCCGGCGCTCGGCGTCCGACTGAAATTTTTGCACCGGATAGAGGCAGTGCTTGAAGCCCCCAAATAAATATTTCGCCATGTTGCTCCGGTCCTCCGGCTTGTTGCGGTAATCCAGTACCGTATCCGTGGCCGAGGCCGTGTAGGCGCTGGGTTTCAATTCCGAAAAACCTTTGTGCACCCGCGTCTCATAGGCAGTCGCCTTTTCCCAATAATGATCCTGCATCTGGGCATGGACATAGCGGGCGATCTCCGCCTGATAGCATCGCAGTACTTTGCGCACCTCCGGCTCGTCCGGTAAGTAGCTGCGAAAATGCCGCACCACCTGACCAGCCAGGTCATACAACAAATCCGCATGGGCGTCGTAAAAAATATCGTTTTTATCCACCAAACCGCTCACCACATAATCCTCCAGGCGCAATTCTTCAATACTTCCCCGGCCCATGGCGATCACGTCCACCTGGTCGGTCCGCAGATGCCGGGCCCACAATTCCTCAGACACCGGCGGGTATTTAAGGGTGTCTAGTTTGAGGGTGAAGGGGTGGAAACCGGACTGCACCTCGCCCGTAGGCACCACCAAGATGCGGGGGATATCAATCGTTTGCTGGATTACCACTTCTGAGGTACGGGCCACAATTGCCGCGAAATCTGGCTTCCGTGTCACGCCTTCGATCTCCAGCTGTGCGGGACGATACTGGCTCTGTACTTCCCGCAAAACCGCCGCCTGAATCTCCGGGATGGCCAGATAGGACACACTGGGCACCGTTTGCGGCTGGTTCTCCAATTTGCGAATGGCCGCATATGCAATTTGTGACACTTTAAGCTCCTCAGGGTCTGAGAATAACGGGACCGCCGCCGCTTGGGGAATGTGGGTGCTCGCCGTTGCTTGTTCGGGCTGCAAACCCAGCTTGCTCGCCAACTGGGATTGCGCCACCACAGTCACTGTCCTTTCTTCGATCTGCTCCGGCTCCAGAATTACTTGCTGCAAACGAATGGCCGAGTCGGGGCGCCTGGCTTCGTCCACGATTTCTTGAAACTTGTCATGCGCGATGATGTTCAGCCGGTCCACCGTGGTATTGCCCGTCCGCTTACCATAGGGCAGGCGCAGCCCCCGCCCGATGGATTGCTCAATCAACGTCCGGGCGTTGGCCGCCCGCAGCGGGATGATGGTGTAAAGATTCGTCACGTCCCAGCCTTCTTTGAGCATGTTGACGTGAATCACGATCTCCGTCGGCTCCTCTGCGTGCTCGACCTTGAGCAAGCGCTCAATCATTTCGTCTTCTTCCGCGCCGGTCTTGCTCGAATCGACCTGGATTACTTTGGATTTGTAAGCGCCCAGAAAAAAAACATCCGACTGGATCAACTCCACCAAATGCTTTGCGTGTGTGGTGTCGCGGGCAATCACCAGCACGAATGGTTTTACGATGACATTATTCGTTTCCCGGGCAAAAGTCTCCAACTCCACTTTCACGCTCTCATGCAGGCGAATGCCATCCTCCAGCTTCATTTTTTCAATCGCCTCCGGGGTCATGCTGGCCGGATTGAAATTTTTGCGGGTTACCACGGCCGGTTCCTTTACGAACCCGTCCGCCATCGCCTTGCCCAAGGGGTAATCAAGAATGACATTTTTGAAGGGCACCGCCCCCCGGGGCGACTCCACAAACGGCGTGGCCGTCAACTCAAGGCCAATGACCGGCTTTAATTCATTGATGGCCCGCACCCCGGCGGAGGCCCGGTAACGGTGAGATTCATCCATGATTAATACCAGGTCCGGCAGACCGGCGAGATATTCAAAATAACTTTCCCCGATGTATTCCGAGAGCCGCTTTATACGGGGAGATTTGCCCCCGCGCACCTCGGAATTAATTTTGGAGATGTTGAAAATATTGATTTTGCACCGCAGCAAATTGTCAAACAAGGTTCCAGCCTTGGCCTCGTAATTATCCCCGGTGATGATTTCCGGAGCGTCCGTGGCGAATTCGGCGATTCCCTTGAACACGTACTTGGGGGTGTTTGGCGTGAAGTCGGTAATCAGCTTGTTGTAAATTGTCAGGTTTGGGGCCATGACGAAAAAGTGATTGATGCCATGCGCCAGGTGCAGATAGCTGATGAACGCCCCCATGAGCCGGGTTTTGCCCACCCCGGTGGCCAGGGCAAAGCAATAGGAGGGAAATTCCCGCTCAAAATCCGTTACTGTGGGAAATTCACCGCGCAGGATTGCGAGCGCCGCGGCCACATCCGCGCTCTTGCGGGGCGGAATGATTTCAGTGAGGCGGTCCAATATTTCCAGCGACCGCCGCTGCGGTGTGCGTAGACTCAACCGACCGGCGATGGCATTAACCTGGGGTCTCATGGAAAGCGTGGAGTGGTGGACACGGTGCGTTGGGGTTTTACCGTCTGGCCGGACCGGATGGTGTCAGCGATGAATTGCAAAAAGCCGCCTTCGGGATGGCAGGGAATGACATCGAACGGCACCAGTAATTCCCCGGCGCGAATGACGTTTTTATCGTGGGCGTCAAAGATGGCGAGATTATCCGCCGCGCGATAATAGGCGGACTCGGCGATTTTCGCGAAGCCCTGGGCGGCGAACCAAGCATCAATTTCTGGTCCGGTCACGGGTACAATATCAAAGCGCGGCTGGGAGGTGACGATGGCCATGTCGCCATCGGCCTGGACCAAAACGCCTTCGAGCACATTGAGACCGGGAACCAACTGGTTGTGGAGGTCAAGTCGCTCAAGATATTCCAGCGGTGTGGCTTCCCATAATTGAAACCGGCGGCCGTCCTCGCCCGAAGAAACGAGCGAAATTTCCAAGCCGGGGGAAAGGCCAAACATGCCGCTGCGGGTGACTTTGAAAACGCGCTCGCCGGCGTGAAAAATATCATGTTCCTGCCCGCCGCGCCCCAGCCGGCGCACGATGGCTTCCGGGTCTAACAACAAACCCAAACGGCGTGCCCATTCACAAAGGTTTTCCTTCTGCCAGGCGAACGTGGGCGGCCCAGATGCTGCGCCACCTGCCGCTCGAACTCCTCGGAGGTAATCGAGCGCCGGGCGGACAAAATCCGGCCGAGCTGCTCCGGCGTCAGGAGCGGCTTCACAACCGGGAGTTGAGTCGTTGGGCGGTTCACTCGCCATTACCATACCTCCGGTGACGAACGTTGACAAGTGGGCGTTTGGTGGGGCGACCAGCCCCGGTGGCTGCCCGGGTGGAAAGCGCCCCCCGCCAAATCTGGTTTCCCCATTCACTCATGTTTTATTGCGTCTGCGGCAGTTGTTGCGGATCAAAAAACAACTGCTAAATCAAATCCAATTGGCCCGACTTGGGCGGCGGCACCGGCGCTTTGGGCAGGTTCTCCACCTTCAGGCTGTAATCATCATGGCCCCATTCGCAACGGGCGAGCACCTGCTTGGGGATCTTTTTAATGGTCAAATTGGGATAGCGCTCCGCCACGTCCCGGGTGCCGGCCCGGAAGGCGGCGCACAACACCAGCAGGGTGCGGCCAGTGCCCACTTCATCGCTCAATTGCGCCAGTTGCTCGGGGCTCAGGTGCTGGGTGGTCACATAAATAAAATCCTGCTCCGTGGAATGGCCATGCTGCCAGTAAACCGAATCGCTGGGGGCATATTGAAAACCCTCCAGTTTGCAGGCCGCCTCGGCCAGCATGGCAGCGTTAAATTCTTTGCTGATCACCCACTGCCCCCACTTGTCTTTCTCTAACAATGACGGAGCGAGCCGGTAATAGCGAAAACCGCCGCCACCTTTCCAGCCAACGGCCTCTGTGATGCCTCCGGGGTCCGACCCATCAATTACTTTTTTGAGCCGGGGAATGATATGGGTGTGGCAATGCTCGCCAAGCTCAACCATCACCCAACGGCGACCCATTTTATGAGCAACCGCGCCAGTCGTGCCGGAACCAGCGAAGGAATCGAGCACCCAGTCACTGGGGTTGCTGGCCAATGTTAGAATCCTATGCAAAAGAGATTCTGGTTTCGGTGTGGAAAATGGATTTTTTGGAGCGAGCGCCAATTGCTCCTTACGACCGTCTTGCGTATGCCCAACTTCCTCCCAGGTCCATACAGTTGGCGCAACAGTTCCCTCGTTTTCAATGGTGGAGAGGAACCGCTTGAAGGCGGGAACAGCATTTGTTCCTTTCTTGCCCCACCACAGCAGCCCCTCCTTTACATGCTGCTCATATTGCTCCTTGCCGTAGGCCCAAACACGAGATCGGTTAGGGAAAATCTCTTGCTTGGTTATCGGATTGATTATTGGATAGTATAGGTTAGGGCGCTCATCCGAGGACTTTGCACACGTATAATCCCCCGCCTTCCAAGGACCACGAGCATCATTATCTGGATTTTTGTAAGCGGCATCGGCCCTTTCTGTCCTTGCAAGCTTATTTGGTCGCCAAGTCGGTTTTTCTTTGGCGAAGACCAAGATGTGGTCATGACTATCACTCAACCAGATTGCGTCATTTGCTGGAGCATATTTCTTTTGCCACACCACATTATTGATGAAGTTTGACCGCCCAAATACTTCATCCATGAGCACTTTAAGATAATGTGCTTCATTATCATCTACACTGACCCAAATCGACCCATCATTTGACAAAAGCCGCCGCAGAAGCTCTAAGCGGTCTCTCATCAATGATAACCACAAGGAGTGTTCAATTCCATCATTGTAATGCTCAAATGCGCTTCCCGTGTTGTAAGGTGGGTCAATAAAGATGCATTTAATTTTTCCAGAAAATTCCTGCTCCAGCGCTTTGAGTGCTAGCAAATTATCGCCAAAAATGAGCCGGTTATCGAACAGGTCGGCATCCGCGACGCGGTGCGGGGCGTGATAAGACTTTT
>CAIZWI010000383.1 GCA_903936645.1 uncultured Verrucomicrobia subdivision 3 bacterium | reverse complement strand
GTGGCCACCGGTTCGAAAACGGAGACCTTCGCGGCCATGAAGTTATTCGTGGACAACTGGCGCTGGCAGGGAGTGCCCTTCTATCTCCGCACCGGCAAATGCCTGCCGCAGCAGGTGTCGGAGGTATCCATCCAATTCCGCGCGGTACCGCACGAGGCCTTTCCGCCCGAGTCCAGGCACGATTGGCAGTCCTCCCGGCTCGTTCTGTCAATTCAGCCGGAGGAGGGCATCGTACAGTGCTTCCAAGCCAAAGTTCCGGGGCCAAAGATGGGACTGCGACCGGTGGAGATGCGGTTCAATTATCGCGGGAGCCCGCCCGTGTCCTCTCCCGATGCCTACGAAATTCTGCTGTGGGATGTCATGCACGGCGACGTCACGCTCTTCATGCGCGCTGACCAAGTGGAGGCGGCCTGGCGGTTCCTGATGCCGGTGATCAAGACTTGGAGTGACACTTCGCCGGGTGATATTCCCAACTACGCCGCTGGCTCTTGGGGACCCGCGGACGTTGAGCAGTTGCTGGAGCCCGGACATCGCTGGCCGCTGCCCACCCAATTGATGGAGCCGGACAAGCAAACATAAAACCAGCCAGGGATGAGGCACTGGCCGAAACTGCTGGCCGGCCAATAGCTGGATGTGATTAAGAAATTTATGAACAAGAAAAACACCAAATCACCGGACACTAAAAAGCCCGTTTGGTTTATAACTGGCTGCTCAACCGGCTTCGGACGCGAGCTGGCCAGCCAGGCGCTGGAACGCGGCTTTCGCACGGTGGTGACGGCCCGCAAACCGGATGAGGTCGAAGCGTTGACGTCCAAGGGCGAGGCTTTGGTGCTAAAGCTCGACGTCACCGACCAACGCCAGATTAATGCGGCGATCAAAGCTGCCGAAACCAAGTTCGGCTACATTGACGTGCTCGTCAACAATGCCGGCATCGGTTATTTCGCGGCGATCGAAGAGGGCGAAGCGGACGAGGTGCGCCGAATGTTTGAGATCAATGTGTTCGGCCTGAGTCGGATGATTCAAGCGGTGCTGCCTGGAATGCGGCGGCGGCGCAGAGGATTGATCATCAATATTTCCTCGCTGGCGGGACTTCGTTCCGCCCCGGCGCTCGGATTTTACAATGCGACCAAGTTTGCGGTCGAGGGTTTGTCCGGGGCGCTCCGGCAGGAAGTGGAGCCGCTGGGCATCAAAGTAATGGTCGTCGAACCGAGCGGCTTTCGCACCGATTGGGCCGGGCGTTCGGCGGATGAAAGTAAAAAACAAATTGCCGCCTATGCAAATACGGCGGGCGCCTGGCGCCGGGAAATTCGCGCCGACTCGGGCAGGCAACCGGGCGATCCGGTGCGCGCCGCGCAAGCCATCATCAAGTCGGCCGAGTCAGCGAAACCGCCGCGCCACCTGCTGCTGGGCAACGATGCTTACGAAGGTGCCATGGCCCAGCTTGCAGAGTTGCACAAGGATTTCTCAACGGTGGAGAAGATTGCGCGCGGAGCCGATTTTCCGAAGGGAAAATAAAAAAAACAATCAACCAATACACGAAATCCAACCAAAATGAAAACTGCTATGAAACGTTTCCTAATCATACCCGTTATCGCCGCCCTTGCGCTCGCCTCAGTTATTCCGGCCAGGGCTGCCGTCGAAACCTACAACATTGATCCCGTGCACACCTGGGTTGGATTCTCCATCGCCCATTTTTTCACCAAAGTGCCAGGTTATTTCAGCAAAGTGAAAGGCACCATCGTCGTGGATCGTGACCACCTCGAAAACAGCACAGTTGAGGCTGTCATTGAAGTCGCCAGCATTACGACCAACACTAAAATGCGCGACGACGATTTGCGATCCACCAATTTCTTCGCCGCCGCCGACTTTCCCGCCATGACCTTCAAAAGTGAAAAGTGGCAAAGCACCGGCGGCAACACTTATGCGGTTACTGGCATTCTCACGATGAAGAACGTGGCAAAAGAGGTTGTCCTCAAGGTGACGTCAACCGGTTTTGGCCCGGGCATGAAAGGAGCCGCGATATCCGGTTGGGAAGCCGCCGTAACGCTGGACCGGCGCGATTTTAACATCACGGCGGATCAGGGGGCGATTGGCAACCAGGTGGATGTGCTCATCAATATTGAGGCGGATTTGCGAAAGCCGCCGGCGGAGGCGCCCTGAGCACAACAGTGGCCTGACTGGCAATGAATATCCCCAAATGATCAGCCCATGATGGAAGACGTGAAAATAAAAAGGGTCGTTCCTGCGGGCCAGGTGGAAATTCATCGAAGCGGGCGTGCCGGGTGGCTGCGCGCCGCCGTACTTGGGTCCGACGATGCCATTGTTTCGACGGCGAGCCTGATGATTGGGGTGGCGGCCTCTTCTGCTCCCAAGGGTGCCATTCTGGTCGCCGGTGTGGCCGGCCTGGTGGCGGGGGCGATGTCCATGGCCGTGGGCGAATATGTTTCGGTGAGTTCGCAACGCGACGCGGAGCAGGCGGACATAGGGTTGGAAAAGCGTGAGCTTTCGAAGGAGCCGCAAGCCGAATTGGAAGAGCTGGCGATGATCTATGTGAACCGGGGTCTTGAGAAGGATCTGGCACTGAAAGTTGCGGAGCAACTCAGCGCACATGACCGGCTCGGCGCCCACATGCGCGATGAACTGGGTATCGACCAGTCATCCCTCGCCCGTCCGCTCCAAGCAGCCTGGATATCGGCCGCCAGTTTTGCCAGTTTTGCCTTGGTTCCGATTGCCGCTCTGCTCGTTGCCTCCCCGACTCTTCGGATCCCATTGATCGCCGTTTTTTCACTGCTGAGCCTCGCAGTTTTGGGGGCGTTTGGCGGGCACCTCGGTGGCGCACCACTTGGCCGGGCGGCCTTGCGCGTAACCGTCGGCGGCGGTCTGGCCATGGGGGTGACCGCCCTCATCGGTCGAATTCTTGGCGTTTCCTTGGGGTGAAATATTATGAATCTTAAAACCGCATTACTGGATGTCCATCGCATGGGCGAAGCGGATTGTCTAACGGTGGCTGCCGGCACATCGGTCGTGAAACTGATGGAGAACGCGGGCGGCGCCGTCGCCAGCGAGATCCAGCGGCGCTGGCCGGCGCGTCCCACAATCGTGCTCTGCGGACCCGGCTATAACGGCGGCGACGGTTTCGTCACCGCCCGGCATCTATCTGCGGCGGGCTGGTCCGTTCGGGTCGCCTTGCTTGGCTCGCTGGATCATCTGACCGGTGCGGCGCGTCATCATGCGGAGTTGTGGCACGGCGGCGTTCAGCAACTGGTCCCGGATGTGCTTGACGGTGCGGAATTGGTGGTGGATGCGATCTTCGGGGCCGGGCTTAGCCGTCCGCTTGAAGGATCCGCTGCGGAAACCCTGGAGGCCGCGGCCTTTCGGGGATTGCCGATGGTTGCCGTTGATGTGCCGAGCGGATTGATGGGCGATACCGGCGACGTTTTTGGCGCGGTCAGGGCGGTCCTGACGGTCACTTTTTTCCGCAAAAAGCCGGGGCATCTTTTATTGCCGGGAAAATTGCTGTGCGGTGAGGTTATTGTCGCGGACATTGGCACCCCCGGTTCCGTGCTTGAGCAGATTTCTCCAATCACCTTCGAGAACGATCCCTGCCTTTGGATTGAGAGTCTGCCGCGACTCCAAAATGGAGGAAATAAATATGGCCGGGGCCACGCGCTAATTTCAGGGGGCTACCCGATGACCGGTGCTGCCCGGATGGCGGCCCGCGCGGCGGCTCGAGCCGGTGCCGGACTGACCACTATCGCGGTTTCTCCACTCGCGCTGCCGGTCTATGCGGCGGCGCTGACCAGCATCATGGTTCAACCGCTGGCCGTGCCGGAAGATTTCGAGTGTTTGCTGGACGATAGTCATTACAAGGCATTCCTCATTGGTCCCGGCGCTGGAAAAGGTGAGGAAACCCGCGCTCGCGTGCTCGCCATGCTGGAGACTGGCCGCCCCACCGTACTTGACGCAGATGCGCTCACAACCTTTGCGGACGACCCGCTTACGCTGGACCAGGCAATTACCGGTCCTTGCGTGCTAACGCCTCATGACGGTGAATTCCAGTGCCTGTTTGACCCGAGCGGCGACAAGCTGACTCGTACCCGTCTCGCCGCCCGCCGCAGCGGAGCCATTATTATTCTCAAGGGCAGCGACACGGTGATCACCTCCCCGGATGGCAGGTCGGTTATCAACAGCAACGCGCCGCCGACATTGGCCACCGCTGGCGCGGGTGATGTCCTGAGCGGAATCGTGCTTGGACTCCTGACGCAAGGCATGGAACCATTCCTCGCTGCATCGGCTGCGGTGTGGCTGCATGGCGCTGCGGCCACTGAATTTGGCCCCGGATTAATTGCTGAGGATCTGCCCGATTTGCTGCCCGTTGTTTTTCGGCATCTCTATGAGAAAAAATAAAGTCATCCGCGGCGGAATGATGCTGGCACTCTGGACGCGCCGGTTCGGTCTGCTGCGGTACGAGAGGATATTATGCAGGCGATGATCCTGAAGAAAATTAAGATGGCGCTTGAATGGACCGAACTTCCCGACCCCCACCCCGGGTCGGGTGAGATTCGGGTGAAAGTGGCCGCCTGTGGCGTCTGCCGCACCGATCTCCATGTCGTTGATGGCGAGTTGCCCCACCCGCAGGTGCCAATCATTCCCGGCCACGAGGTGGTGGGACGAATTGACATGATTGGTGCGCGGGTGAAGGGATTGAACGTGGGGGAGCGCGTTG
>CAIZWI010000382.1 GCA_903936645.1 uncultured Verrucomicrobia subdivision 3 bacterium | reverse complement strand
CGGCCCGGCCCCGACCCTAATAATCAATCCACCTTCGACGAGGCCACGGCCAATCCTTACACCAACAGCCTGCCGGAGGTGCTGGTGCGGCATTCCGGGGTGCGCGTGACCCGGCCGGACCAGTGGCCCGCACGGCGGGCGGAAATTCAGGAGGATTTTGAACGGGAAGTGTATGGCCGAATTCCGCCCCAGGTGCCCGCTGTAACTTGGGAGGTGACCGCCACCCAACGCGGCACCAACGCCGGTATTCCCACGGTGACCCGCACGCTGGTTGGCCATGTCGACAACCATGCCTGGCCCCAACTGGCCGTGAATATTCAGGCCAGCTTCACGGTCCCGGCGAACCTTGCCCAACCGGTGCCCCTGATGATTGAATTTGGCGGCGGGTTTGGCGGTCCACGGCCACGCGGCCTGACCTCCTTGGGTGGCAGCCGCACGCATGCACCGGGCACGAATGCGACCGCTCGGCGGGGTGGTTTTGGCGGTTTCGGTGGCGAGCCCGCCTGGCATGATCGGGCCATCACCAACGGTTGGGGTTACGGCCAGATTGTTCCCGGCAGTATTCAGGCGGATAACAATCAATTGACCACCGGCATTATCGGACTCGTCAATCATGGCCGGCCCCGGCAACCGGAGGATTGGGGTGCCTTGCGCGCCTGGCAATGGGGCGTCAGCCGGTTGATTGATTATTTTGCAGCCCAGCCGGAAGTCATGGTGGATGCGACCAAGCTCGGGATTGCCGGCCTTTCCCGTTACGGCAAGGCGGCCTTGGTCACGGAAGCGTTTGAGCCCCGGATTGCGGTGGGCCTGATTGGTTCCTCCGGCGAGGGCGGGGCGAAATTGCACCGGCATATTTTTGGCGAAGGCGTGGAGAACCTGGCCGGCGGCGAATACTACTGGATGGCCGGGAACTTCATCAAGTACGGGGCGGCCGAACCACTGAAAACCGCCGCCGATTTGCCCGTGGATGCCCACGAACTCATCGCCCTGTGCGCGCCACGCCCCTGTTTTATTAGTTACGGCGTGGTCGAACACGGCGATGCCAAATGGGTGGACGCGCGGGGCAGTTTCATGGCGGGCATCCTGGCCGGGCCGGTCTATCGTCTCCTGGGCAAGCAGGATTTCGGAACCCCCGGTAATTACCTGACGGATCCCCTGCCGCCGGTCGGCCAGCTCATCGGCGGCGAACTGGCCTGGCGGCAGCATGATGGCGGACATGACCTGACCCCCAACTGGCCGGCGTTCTTTCAATGGGTCGCCCGCTATGTCCCTGCCCCCAATCAATAAATGCAATCACACCCGGATATTTTACCAAGCAGGACGAAAGGTCGCCGGGAATGGATGAGGTCACGGCCGATCGTCCGGGTGGTGCTGGCGCTCTTTCTCACCGGCTCGCTGCCACTGGGGATGTTGCGGGCCGAGCCCTCGCCGCGTGAACGCCTCTCCATCAATGACCACTGGCGGTTCACCTTGGGGGACCCCGCCGGCAACCCGGTCAATTTGCTGTACGACCTGCGCCAACCACAGGCGGTCCGCCGCCTGGCAGCCGCCGAAGGGGATGGCAAAGCGAACTTTGGCAATGCCCCCGCCGACCCGGCCACCACGAATACATCGCCACCCGTCATCAAGGCCTGGATTCTGCCGGCCGCCAACGAGTTCCTCCCCGATCCCGCCCGCCACTTTACGCGACCCGCCGGAAATCCCGGCGCTGGCGTTGCGTATGTACAGCCGGATTTCGATGACCGCGGGTGGCAGGCCATCAACCTGCCGCATGATTGGGCGATTGCCGGGCCATTCACCCGCACTGGTGGCGGCAGCATGGGCCGGCTGCCCAGTGCGGGGATTGGCTGGTATCGCAAGGCCTTGCCCTTGCCCGCCAGTGACGCGGGCAAAGCCATTTTTTTGGACGTGGATGGCGCGATGGCCTACGCCACCGTTTGGTTGAACGGACAGTTGGCGGGCGGCTGGCCTTATGGGTATGCCTCCTGGCGGGTTGACTTGACTCCCTATGCGCGGCCGGGCGCGACCAATGAACTGGTGATCCGGCTCGATAATCCGCCGAATTCCTCGCGGTGGTACCCCGGGGGCGGGATTTATCGCAATGTGTGGCTGGTTAAAACGTCGCCGGTCCATGTCGCCCACTGGGGCACGTATTTGACCACGCCCAAGGTCTCGGCTGGTCAAGCCACGGTGCATCTGCAAGTAACGGTGGATAATAACTCCGGGCACGATACGCGCGTCGCGGTGGGCTCCGAGCTGTATGCTCTGGATGCCGAGGGCCATAAAACCGGGCCCGTGGTGGCCAGCATCGGGTTGGTGGACCTGCCCATTCCTGCCGGGTCGAGCGCACGGGCGACGGGCGAGACCACGGTGGCGAACCCCCAGTTGTGGGGCCCGCCCCCCACGCAAAAACCCAACCGCTACGATGCCGTCACCACCCTTTGGGCCGCCGGCCAGGTGGTGGACCAGTACGAAACTCCCTTTGGCATGCGCACCCTGAAATTCGATCCCAATCGCGGTGTCTGGGTCAATGGCGAGCACATCGAGTTGAAAGGGGTTTGCAATCATCACGATCTGGGGGCGTTGGGTGCGGCTTTGAACTACCGCGCATTGCAGCGACAGTTGGAAATGCTGGCCGACATGGGGTGCAATGCCCTGCGCACGAGCCATAACCCGCCGGCCCCGGAGTTTTTAGAACTGGCGGACCAGATGGGCTTTCTGGTGATGGACGAGGCATTTGACTGCTGGGTGCGCCAGAAGACGCCACTGGATTTTCATCTCATTTTTCCCGACTGGCATGAAGCCGATTTGCGCGCCCAAATTCGGCGGGATCGCAATTGCCCCTCGGTCATTCTCTGGAGCATTGGCAACGAAGTCGGCGAACAATATACCGGGGCCGCCGGGGCCGTCGTGGCGCAGGAACTGTGCAATATTGTTCATGCCGAAGATCCCACCCGCCCCACCACCAGCGCCATGAATTGGGCGCAACCGACCAATGCCCTGCCGGCCGTGCTGGACGTGATCGGCCTGAATTATCAAGGGGCGGGCATTCGCGGGGCACCGGGGAAATACCCGGCTTTCCACGAAACCTTTCCTGACAAGCTCGTGTTTGGCAGTGAAACCGCCTCCGCCTTGAGCAGTCGCGGCGAGTACCTGTTTCCGGTCACCAATGGTTTTGGCGGAGCCGCCAGTGCGGCGGCCGGCGAGGACCGGGGGCGCCATCAAGTCAGTGCCTATGAATTGTATAGTGCGGCCTTCGGAGCCTCGGCGGACAAGGTCTTTGCCTCGCAAGAGCAGCACCCCTACGTGGCGGGGGAATTTGTCTGGACGGGCTGGGATTACCTGGGCGAGCCGACCCCCTTCGATGCCGCGCGCAGTTCATATTCCGGCATCATCGACCTCGCGGGTTTCAAGAAAGACCGCTTCTTTCTCTATCAAGCGCACTGGCGCCCGGATTTCCCGATGGCGCACCTTCTGCCCCACTGGACGTGGCCGGAGCGGGTGGGTCAGGTCACCCCCGTGCATGTGTTCACCTCCGGCGATGAAGCCGAGTTGTTCCTAAATGGCCAGTCGCTGGGCCGGAAGCGGAAGGGTGCCTTCGACTATCGCCTCCGCTGGGATGACGTGATTTACCATCCGGGCACACTCAAGGTGGTCGCCTACCTGCGGGGAAAAGTTTGGGCGACCGATGCAGTGAACACGGCGGGCGAACCCGCGCAGCTCAATCTGGTGCCCGACCGGGATCACCTTCGGGCCGACGGCCGCGATCTGTCCTTTGTTACCGTTGTAATCGCCGATAAAAACGGAAACACCGTGCCCCGGGCGGACAACCGGATTGATTTCACCCTTTCCGGGCCGGGCGAAATAGTGGCCACGGATAACGGTGATCCCACCAGTTTTGAACCTTTTCCCTCACCTCATCGCCCGGCCTTCCATGGCTTGTGCCTGGTGATAGTGCGCGGAAAACCTGGGCAAGCAGGAGTGATCCAGCTCACTGCCAGTGCCCAGGGCGGGCTGTCGGGCCGCACATCCATCAAAACCTCTCCTTGATGTGGTTGCCATGCCCCGTCTGAAAACGGAAGGTTTAAACCCGGCGCGCGGAAGTTTGCACGCACCAGAAAATATCCTCGCGACTTGGTTTTGGCACCAGTACATTAGGAAATAAATCCGATGCATATTAACCCAAACGTCGCGGTGCTTGCCTTCGCCCAAGCGCTGGAGAAATATGCTTATCTTAAGCCGGTCCGCGGGTTCGTCCTTTCGGATTTGGCACCTTTTCATTGAAATTAGAACCCTTATAAAGATCGCGTCCCATGATTCAGCATCGCCCTTCCCCCGCCGCATCAGCCTTCACCCTCATCGAACTGTTGGTGGTCATCGCCATTATTGCCATTTTGGCCGCCATGCTGCTGCCCGCCCTGGCCTCGGCCAAGGAAAAGGCCAAGCGCACCCAGTGCATGAATAACATGCGCCAGATCGGTCTCGGCGCCACACTGTACGCTGGTGATTATGCGGACAAGGTTCCCCCCATCAACGGGGTCGGCATGACGGCTGGCACCACCTCGTTCATCACCGATGCCCTGGATGTGGCCGTGGTCAATGCCGTGAATTCCTTCCTGAAGCTCCAGACCAATGTGGCTTCCATCTGGGTGTGTCCCAATCGTTTAAGCAATCCCTCCCCCGGTCTGCCCTCTTACGATGGCACCAGCCAGATGTACCTTGGCTACATGTATTTTGGCGGCATGAAAGTGTGGTCCCCCTTGGTAAATAATACCGTGAATAAAGGTTACAGCCCGGTGAAGCTCGGCAATGCCAAATCCTTCTGGGCGCTGGCCGCCGATTCCAACATGAAGGTGGGCACCGCCTGGGCGGGCAAGGTGGCCGGGACCGGCTCCTATGCCTTCGAGTACGGTAATATTCCCCCCCATCCGGTCAAAGGCGGCAATGCCGCTGGTGGCAATGAGTCCTTCGCCGATGGCTCAGCCGGTTGGTACAAGTTTGAAACCATGTACCGCTTCAATTCCTATGCTGGTGCCATTGGCCAGGTGGATTCCTATTGGCACCAAGATACCACGGATTTTGACACCCAATCCCTGGCCTTGCTGCCCAGCCTGAAATAAGACTGGCCGGGTCGCTGGCTCAGGTCTGCGGGGGCGGGGTGGATCGGTGGTCTGTCTGGAGTTCCGCCCGGATCGCCGCCAGCTCCGTATGCAGCTCCTCCCCCACCCGG
>CAIZWI010000381.1 GCA_903936645.1 uncultured Verrucomicrobia subdivision 3 bacterium | reverse complement strand
TTTTCATTCACCACGCCCACGGCCGCACCCGCCGTGGTGACGGCGGCGGCCAGTGCAATCTCGGCCAAGAGTGCGACGCTCACGGGGACAGTCAATCCCAATGGCGAGGTAACGACGGCCTATTTCCAATACGGGGTGACGACGAATTACGGCACCTTCAGCACCACCAACAATTTGACCGCAGACTACGAGCCGCTGGCGGTGGCCAGTTTGATCAGTAATTTAATCCCGGCCACGACCTACCATTACCAACTGGTGGGCAGCAATGGGACGGGGGCCACCCCCGGGGCGGATTTGACCTTCACCACTCTGGCGGAGCCAAAACCGACGGACATCCTCTTTAATGGCGTATTCGCCCTGTCCGGCGGGACGTTGCAGTTGAGCTTTACCAACGTGAGCGGACTTAACTTCACGATTTTGGGCACCACCAACCTGGCCGTCCCCGTGGGGGACTGGACGGTGCGGGGAGCGGCGGTGGAACTGCCTTCAGGATCGGGGAATTATCAGTTTGTGGACCCGCAAGCGACCACCAATGCCACGCAATTCTACCGGGTGCGTTCGCCTTGAACGAGGGTGGCCGTGAATTCGAGGATTGACCGGGGGGTGGTCTATGGGTTTTTATGGGGCGACCCAAATACATCCACGAAGATTACCCATGAAATTTGGAATTCATTACCGGTGTCTGCTCGGTTTGAGCCTCACCCTGGCCATGGCCATGGCCGGGCTGCCCCTGCCGGGGAATTCGCAGGATAAAACGCCGTTACCGGCCGCGCCGGCCGCGGGGGTGTGCGCGGATGGTTACGAACCCGCGCAAGTCTTTTACAGCCTGGCCGACCAGGCGCTGGCGGCCATGCGGCAACGGGCCGAGGGCTTGAACATTCAAGGAGCGGCGGTGGTGGCGTTTGTGCCCGGCACGAACACCACTTCCTGGATTTCAAAAATGGTGGTCGTGGGACACCTGACCAGCCCATCCGCGGCCACGAATGATCCGGGGTCTAATTTGCTGGGGATTGCTTATGCGAAGGCGGCCGAGATGGCGGCAACGCTGAAGCCGAGCGGGAGCAAGGTGCGGCCGCCGATGAAGGGTGAATTGGGCTGGCAAGGCGGGTGGATTGAGTCGGGTAAAAACGGCTGGCTGCTGGCGGCCTTTAGTGGCGGGCGTTCGGAGGATGATGTGAAGGTGTCCAAAGCCGGTTTGGCGGTTTTGGTCGAGGGAATGTGACGGCTTGGCCTGGTAGAGTCACCCATTTAGGGGATATGAATTCGTAACGAAGCTGTTATATTCGTAGCTCAGCCAGAGATTTAGTTGCCTCTGGCAACCCATGGTAAAAATTTTAAATAACTCACGAATGAAAAAAATTAGTGCTGTAATTCTGGCCAGTTCACTGGGTCTGGCCGCACAGGCCCAGCTCATTAATGCATTCAACGGCGAGAGCTTAAGTGCCTATACTGCCACGCCAATCTTGGATAACAATCTCGGGGGCGGTTCCGGACTCGCCTTTTCCGATGCCTCCGGTTCGCTGGTGGCTTCGTTTGTGGGCACAACCAGCGCGCCGGAACAAGCCTTGTTTTTGACGTCCGTTTCGCTGCCCGTGGGGGACACGTTGTCGGTGCTCACTTCCATTCCAGTGTCCTCGACGCAAATGGATTTGGGGCTGGCGATCTGCGCGACGGCCACGCCGACGGCGGCGGCCAGCGGTAATAGTTATAATTCCCGCACGCTTTATGATTGGGCGAGCATCAGTGTGCGGCCGAGTCAGACGGCCATTCGCGCGAACAGTTCCATTAATGGCACGCTGACCACCTCCAGCGGGGTGCTGGGGGCCGCCGCCAACACGGTGGCATCGCTGTTCATTAATAATAATGGCGGTGGTTCGTTTACCCTGGGCTATGTGGACACCAGCGCGGTGAGTCATATCAGCGAAACGGTGGCTTTTAGTCCGAGCTCATTGGTGGGATCGGCGATTGGCATTTATAGCGACATTCGGGCCTCTGGAGCCAGCCTGGGGGGCTTGTCCAATCTGACCATCACGCCCACTCCGGAACCCTCCACCCTGGCACTGTGTGGCCTGGGGCTGGCCGCCATGGCGGCGAGGATGGGGCGTAAACAGTAAACGGTTTTTTCTGCGGACCTAATCAACAATCAACACTCGCCATCCGGAGTCATCCGGGTGGCGTTTTTGTTTGGGGAATTTCATTGGCAAAACCGGCGGAGGTTGGCTTACTCGCGGCGTGTCGAAACCAAAGCATCATGGGACCATTGCGGGCAGTTTGCTGCTGGTGGTCTTTTTCTGGGGGGGCAACAATGTGGCCACCAAATGGCTGGTGGCCACCTGGCCACCGGTGTTTACCGGGAGTGTGCGCTTTCTGGCGGGAGGCATCGTTTTGCTGGGGGTGTTGCGGTTCACGCCCTGGCTGGGGGAGTTTCAGGTGTTGACGCCGGCCTTGCGACGGGCGCTCTGGCTGCGGGCCGGGCTCGCGCTGGCGGCTTATATTGTGGCCTTCAACTGGGCCTTGCGCCTGACTTCCGCCGCGCATGTGGCGCTGTACTTGGGGGCGTCACCCGTGTGGCTGGTGGTGGCGGAGGGGCAACGCGGCACCGTGGGGGAGCGGTTGATTCGCTGGGGGGCGGCGGCGCTGGCGGTGGCGGGGGTGCTGGTGCTTTCCTGGCCGGCATTACACGGGGGCACCCTGCATTTAGGGGGGGAAATCGTGGGGTTATTCGCGAGCTTTTTATGGGCGGCCTACAGTCATCAGGTGCGGCCGTTGAACGCACAGCTGAATGGCACCGAGGTGGCGGCGCATACGATGTGGATGGCCGGTGTGTGGCTTCTGCCGGTGGGATTGCTGGAGTTGTGGCAGCGGACGATTCCGCTGGATGCGAAAAGCCTGGGGGTGATGGGCTTTTGCGTGGTGTTCGGGGCGGTGATTCCCTACGCCCTGTGGAACAGTGCGCTGCGGCACTGGCGGGCCAGCCAGGTGATGTTGTTCGCCAATTTAATCCCCTTGAGCACGTCGCTTTGGGCGCTGGTGTTTCTGGGTGACCCGATTACGCATACTTTCTGGCTGGCGATGATTTTGGTGGTGGCCGGGGTGTGCTTGGGACAATCGCATTGGTTGAAGGGCAAGGGGATGGAGAGCTAAACGGCAAATATCAAACTGCAATAATCCGGGGAAATTCAAGCTCCACAGGTTAGCCAATGGCTAATATCCACGAAGAAACTCCCTGGCCTGGCTAATGGGGGTGCAACTGGGGCAGGGATTTGGAGCGGCGGATGGAGTTGTCCCAAGAGGGGTGGGAGGAGGGGGAGCTTTTTTGGTTACGTGCCGAAGAGGCGGTCGCCGGCATCGCCGAGACCGGGCTGGATGTAGCCGCGCGGGTCCAGTTCACGGTCGATGGCGGCGGTATAAAGGCTGACGTTGGGATGGTGTTTTTGCACGAGGTCGATCCCCTGGCGGGTGGCGAGGAGGTTGACCTGGCGGATCTTCCGGGCGCCCGATTTCACCAAAATATCCAGGGCGGCCACGGCACTGCCGCCGGTGGCGAGCATGGGGTCAATCAGGATCACTTCATACCGGCTGAGTTCGGGCGGGAGGCTGAGGTGGTAGCAGGTGGGCTGAAGCGTGGTTTCATCGCGCTTCAGGCCGATGAAACCCACCCGGCAATCGGGGATCATCTCCAGCACGGAGCCGAGCATGCCGAGGCCAGCCCGCAGGATGGGGATGAGCGCCACACCCGATTCGAGCTGGCGGCCCACCATGGGTTCCAGCGGGGTTTCGATGGGGCAATCCCGCGTGGGCAGGGAGCGGGTGGCCTCATAAACCATGAGGGCGGTCAGCTCGTTCATGACCCGGCGAAATGCCTGGGGCTCGGTCCGCCGGTCGCGCAACCGGGTCAGGTGATGTTGGACCAGCGGATGGGCGATGACTTGGACCGGGTTCATGAGGGGTTAATTTCCCGGAGTCTGCCAGAGGAAATAGCAGCAGCCGGAGCGTAATTTTGGGATGTCCAAGCCGAGGTCGAGTTTGATGTCTTTCGCCTGGCCACTCTGGCCGAAAAGGGAGAGGAAGTCGGAAATGTCGTAATGTTCCTGGTATTCGACGAGGTTGGCGCTTTTGATGCCGACGATTTTTTCCGCGCGGTCAACAGCGTCATCGAAATCACCGAGTTCATCGACGAAGCCCAGTTTGAGGGCTTGGGTGCCGGAGAGCACGCGGCCGTCGGCATAATCGGCCCAGTCATCGGCGAGGGGGCGGCCTTCTTTCTTATTTAACGAGTGCGCGGCGGACCGGCCGTCCTCGACAATACCTTTGAACTTGCCGTAGGTTTCATCAATCAGGGACTGGACCATGGCATGTTCTTCCGCGGGAATTTCATTGGGGCTGCGGTCGGGGCTGAGCATGTCTTTGAATTTGCCGCTCTTGAAGGTCATGGGGGACACGCCGACTTTATCCATCAGGCCGCGGTAATTGTAGCCATGCATGATGACTCCGATGCTGCCGGTGAGGGTGAGTTCATTGGCCACGATCCAGCGGCAGGGCGCGGAAATATAATAACCACCGGACGCTGCCAGGCTGCCCATGCTGCAAATGACGGGCTTGCCCTTGCGTCCGGGGACGCCATTGGCAGGGGACTCATCGGTTTCGAAATTGAGAATGGCCTTGTAAATTTCATCCGAGGCCATGACCTCGCCGCCGGGGGAGTCGACTTTCAGAATCACGGCCTTGACCTGGTCATCGTCGTCGGCGCGGTCGAGCTGGGCTTTAATGACATCCACCATGTTGTTGCCACTGGCGTCATCCGCGTGGCCGGTGATGAGGCCGTCCACGGTGATGACGGCAATTTTATTATGTGAATTGTTATCTTCCAAAGTGGCCTCCTCGAGTTTGGGGCCAACTTCGCGCGGGGAACTGGTCTTTGAGCCATGGGGCCATTTTAGTTCATGGACGAAGAACTGGGTCAAGTTGCCGAGCATGCTAAAGCCCAGGAGCAGGACTAAAAAGAGGGTGGCGAACATCCAGCCGCGACTGGCGCGGGCGCGCACGACGACGGGTGCCGGCGGGGGCGGGGGTGGGTTGGCCGGAGCGGCGGCAATCACCGGGGGCACCGGCGGCGGAGTCGGAGGGGGGGCGGGATTTTCCGGCAATGGTGATGTATCCATAACTGTCGCAAGTTAGCGCAAGCTCTGCGACAGGGCAAGGGTGAGTTGAAAAGGGGGTTAGCGTTGCAGGCTTTCGCGGTAGTTTTTGGCGGACATGCCGGTGGTGCGCTTGAAGGCCACGCAAAAGCTGTTGATACTTTGATAGCCGCACAGGCGGGCCAGGGGCTCGATTTTCTGGTTGGATTCGGCCAGTAACTTTTTGGCCCGTTCAATCCGGATGCGCTGCAACTCCTGTCCGGGGGTGCGTTTGAGGTGTTCGAGAAATGCCTTGTGCATACCGCGGCGCGACATGCCGGAGACGCCGACCAAATCTTTGATGCAAATGGGTTCGTGGCCGTGTTCCCAGATGAACCGCAGGCTTTTGGCCACGCCCTGGTGCTTGATGGTCAGTATGTCGCTGCTGCGGCGGGCGATGACGCCCGCGGCGGGCACCCGGATGGGCTGGTCGGGAACGGGCTGGCCGGACATCAAGCGGTCGAGCAATTCCGCACCGCGATAGCCGAGGACCTCGAGATTGGTGTCCACGCTGGAGATGGGGGTTTCCATCGCATCGGGCGCAAGCAGATAATTTTCGGTGCCGACAATGGCCACCTCTTCGGGCACGGCGACGCCGATGCTTTCGCACGATTCCAAGACATCGAGTGCCTGCTGGTCATTGGCGGCAAAGACGGCGAGGGGTTTGGCCGCCTTTTTCATCTGGTCGGCCAGCCATTTCCGTTTGCGTTTCCATTCCCCGCGCCCGGTGGCGAAGGAGGTGGATTGGAGCCAGCGCAACCAGGTGCAGGCGTGCCCGGTTTTTTCGAGTGCCTTGACGAAGCCCTGGCCGCGTTCCTCGTAGGACCAGTTGTCGGCATCACTATAAAACATGAAATTGGTAAAGCCGCGGGTGAGAAAATGCTCGGCCACGAGGCGGGCGGCATGATCATGGTCCTCGAGGACGCGGGAATATTTCATTTGCGCGCGGCGCAGGCTGAAGTCCACGGTGGGTTTGTGGCAGGCTTTGACAAATTCGGCGAGGTCATCGCCGGCGCCGAGCCAGGCGAGAATGCCATCGCCCTCCCAGCCCCAGGGGATTACTTTTTCGCGGGCGAAATCGGCGTATAAATTCCAGCCATGCTCCTGGGCGTATTTTTCAATGCCCTGGTGGAGGCGGTAGTCATACCAGCCGAGGGCGAGCAGCACGCGTTTTTGTTTTTTGGGCATGGGGTATCAGTGATGGTTGTTATTAATACGCCAAAGGCCACTTCTTTCAAGTGATTTTAATCTCAGTGCTGTTTTTTCAAATCAGGCCCCGGGAGGCGGGCACAAAAAATCCCGGGCAGTGCAGTCGCACCGCCCGGGAGAGGAATTAAAAGTTTGGGCTTTTAGTGGTGGCAGCCGCAGCCTTCACCGCAGGAACCTTCTTCGAGATCTTCGGCGACCGGGAGGCGGCCGAGTTCCAAGGTCTTGTGAACTTGCTTGGTGATGGATTGCTGGGCTTCGTGGAGGGTTTCCTGGGCATCCAGAAAGTTTTTGGCCACGGGATTGGCGAGGAGGGCATCGCGATCGGATTCGAAATCCGCGATTTCCTGAGCGCTCAAGGGCTCGGATTTACGTTGCTTGTCTTGGAGGGCCTGGCCTTTGGCCATCAATTGCTCGTATTGGGATTGGGCCTTGTTGTCGGCCATGAAAGCATCAATGCTCAGGCGCGCGGCGCGCAGGCCGGGCTCATCGAGGAGGGCCTGGCACAGTTCACGAGTTTTTTGAGTGACAATGGTTTCAGCAATTTCAATGGACATAAATTATATACCGCGACCGGGCTTCATGTCCGGAAGAGGCACTCTGTTATTAACGCACAAGTGCAATTCAAAAGCAAACAGTTTGACATCGCAAAGGTGAACCGATAATTATTGCCAAATACTTATGCAAGCAATCCACCTCGATTTGATCGATTACTCCATTCTGATTGCCTACGTAGTCTTTGTCGTTGGCATTGGCTTGACGTTGGGGAAGTACATGAAAAGTTCTTCGGACTTTCTGACTTCAGCGCGTTCGATCCCGACATGGGTGACTGGTCTGGCGTTTATTTCGGCCAACCTCGGGGCGCTGGAACTGGTGGGCATGGCGGCGAGCGGTGCCAAGTATGGCATCGGCACGGCGCATTTCTACTGGGTGGGGGCGATTCCGGCGATGATCTTTCTGGCGGTGTTCATGATGCCGTTTTACTACGGTTCCAAGGCGCGTTCGGTGCCGGAATATTTGAACATGCGGTTTGACCAGCGGGTGCGCGGGCTGAATTCGGTGGCGTTTGCGGTGATGACGATTTTCGCCTCCGGCATTTCGATGAATGCATTGGCCAAGCTTTTGAACCAATTGCTCGGCTGGGATTACAACGCGGCCCTATGGGTTTGTTCCGGGGTGGTGCTCATCTATGTGCTCAAGGGTGGTTTGACCTCGGCCATTTATACGGAAGTGCTCCAGTTTTTCATGATTGTGCTGGGGTTTGCCCCGGTGGTTTATCTCGGTTTGAAAGACGTGGGCGGCTGGCATGCGATGAACAGCTCGCTCCAACAAGTGGCGGTCAATCCCGCTGCGCTGGCGTTGAATGACAAGCCGTTTGCGG
This sequence comes from uncultured Verrucomicrobia subdivision 3 bacterium, assembly GCA_903936645.1. Taxonomy (GTDB): domain Bacteria; phylum Verrucomicrobiota; class Verrucomicrobiia; order Limisphaerales; family UBA11358; genus UBA11358. The sequence continues at coordinate 15,044 of CAIZWI010000381.1, read as the reverse complement.
CGAATGCCTGGACGAGTGCCTGGCAGCCGCTGATTGGCGGGCCCTCCAGCAATCCGATGGGCGTGGACATGTTCGCGATGGTGTTCGGCCTCGGTTTCGTGCTGTCGTTTGGTTACTGGTGCACCAACTTCCTGGTGGTTCAACGCGCGATGGCGGCCAAAAACATGGCTGCCGCCCGCAATACTCCGCTGGTGGCTTCGGTGCCGAAAATGTTCTTTCCCTTCCTGGTGATTGTGCCGGGCATGATCGCCGTGGCCCTGACCTCGATTCCGAGCAAAAATTACCGGATTCCGCCCCCGATCCTTTCGGCGGCCGTGTATGCCAAGGCCGTGGACGCGGTAAAAAGTGCCAGTCCCGCCGATGCGCCCGCCGCGGTGAAGGCCGTGGGTGAGGCCCTGGGCACCAAAGTCTATGCGGACAAAGTTACGGCGCTGGTGGCGGAGAATGCGGCCACCAAGCTGTCCGATGAGCAAATTCAGAACCGCTTGTATTACACTATCGCGGAGAACGATTACGATGGCGTGATTCTCTCGCTGGTGAAAAAGTACTGTCCGCCGGGTTTGCTGGGCCTGGCCCTCACGGCGTTGCTGGCGTCTTTCATGTCCGGCATGGCGGGCAACGTGACGGCGTTCAACACGGTCTGGACTTATGATATTTATCAGGCTTATTTCGCGCCGAACAAGAGTGATGCGCACTATATGTGGATGGGCAAGTTTATCACGGTGGTCGGCATCTTGCTGAGCATTTTGGCGGCTTACTTTGCCTCCATGTACAATAACGCGATGGACATCATCCAATTGGTGTTCGGGTTTGTGAATGCCCCGCTCTTCGCCACGTTCCTGCTGGGCATGTTCTGGAAGCGCACCACCTCGACGGGGGCCTTTTTCGGCCTGTTTGGTGGCATTGGGGCCTCGGCCTTATTCCATGCGCTGACCACCACGCACTCCAATGTGGATGCGGCGGGCCATGTGGTTAATGGCATGAAGGGCGGTTACCTGAATGTACTGTCCCAATTCCCGAGTGAAATGGCGCAGAACTTCTGGCTGGCGGCCTTTGCCTTCACCGCCTGTTTCGTGCTGACCCTGGTGCTTTCGCTGGCCACCGCGCGCACCAAGTCCGATGCGGACTTGAAAGGGTTGGTTTATTCGCTTACGCCCAAGATCAAGAGCGACAGCCTGGTCTGGTATCAACAGCCGGGCGTGGTGGGGACCATCCTCCTCATCTGCTGTATTATTTTGAACGTCATTTTCTGGTAAACCAACAAAGGAAACTATTATGGGACTCGATATTCGCTGGCCGATTGGCCTCATGTTCACGCTCATCGGTGCTTTGCTGGCCATTTATGGCCTGGTTACCGGCTCCAATACGGCGCTCTACCAAAGCTCGCTGGGCATTAATATTAATCTGATCTGGGGCGCGGTGCTCCTGGTCTTCGGGGTGGGCATGTTGCTGGGGGCCATTACTGGGGCCAAGAAACCGCCGGGTAAATAATAAATTTAACGATGTTTAACCGGGCGTCGCTATCACGATGGCGACGCCTTTTTACCAATTTAGGAAGAGCTTAATACCATGAATCTTGCTGATCTTGCGGCGCACGTGGCCGCTCAATTTCAATCACACTACGGTCGTCCGCCGCGCTGGATTGTGGCCGCGCCGGGCCGGGTGAATGTCATTGGCGAGCACACCGATTATAATGACGGCTTTGTGCTGCCGATGGCCATTGAACGCTATGCGGTCATGGCCGCGGACCCGGCCGCCACGCCGGGATTTATTTCGATTTACGACACGCAATTCAAGGAAACCGCGAAGGTGGATATTTCCCAACCGGTGACCAAAGGCCTGCCGAAGTGGTCTAATTACCTCCGGGGTGTGATGGCCGGCTTTCAGGAGCGGGGGCTGTCCGTTTCCGCCCTGGATGTGGCCATGATTTCGACGGTGCCGCTCGGTGGCGGTTTGAGCAGCAGCGCCGCGTTGGAGGTGTGCACGGCCACTTTGTTGGAAGCTGCGAACGGTCAGTTGCTGGATCCGGTGGAAAAGGCCCTGCTGGCGCAGAAGGCGGAACACGAATTTGCCGGGGTGCCGTGTGGCATCATGGACCAGTTCATTTCCGCGCTCGGGCGGGAGGGGCATTTGCTGCTGCTCGACTGCCGCACACGCAAAACGGAGCTGGTGCCGATGAGCGATCCTGCGGTGGCGCTGTTGATCGTGAATACCAATGTGAAACACGAACTGGGCAGTGGTGAATATGCGAAGCGCCGCGCCGAATGTGAAAGCGCCGCCCGCACGCTGGGAGTGAGTTCCCTGCGCGATGCGACGGCCGGGCAACTGGAGGCCAACGAGGGCAAGCTTGATGGGGTGGCCTTTCGCCGCGCCCGCCATGTCATCGGGGAAATTGAGCGCACGGTGCATGCTGCGGCGGGTATTCGCGCCTCGAATTGGACTGGCGTGGGCCAGTTGATGTACGCCAGCCACGCCTCGCTGCGGGATGATTACGAGGTCAGTTGCAAGGAACTGGACGCGGTGGTGGAAATCGCTGAGAGCATCGGCCTGGCCGGCGGGGTCTATGGCTGCCGGATGACGGGTGGCGGCTTCGGTGGTTGTGCTGTGGCGCTGGTGAAAGCGGACCAGGTGGCCGCGATCACGGAGAAAATTGCCTCGGTATACCATGTCAAAACCGGCATTGAGGCCACGATCTTTAGTTCCCGGCCCGCCGCCGGGGCCACGATCCTTAAAGGCGCCTGATGCAAATCATGACCGCCATGCCAATAAAGGCCCGCCGCCTGGCCATCGCTCTTTCGGTGCTGGCGGCTGGACTGCTGGCTGTGCCGGGGATTCACGCCCAAGCTGCGGCAACCACGCCGGCACCGCTTAGTTATCATGCCGACTGGCGCTGGGTGCGGGGGGCGGTATTTGTCCCCACCAAGGCCGTCAATGAAGCGCAGGAATGGGACGAATATGATCCGGCCGTCAACGACCGGGAGCTTTACTACGCCGCGGTGTACGGCATCAATTGTGTTCGCGTTTACCTGCATTTTGACATCTACCTGAAGAAGAAAGAGGCCCTGCTTGCCGAGATTGAGGATTTTTTAACGCGCGCCAACAAATACGGCATCAAGACTGAATTCGTTTTCTTTGACGATTGCTGGAACCAGCCGGACGCGGATATTCTCTCGCCCAATTACCATTATCCCGCGCCCATCTTTGGGGTGCACAACAGTCGCTGGATTGTATCCCCCGGGGAAAACGTGCGTCAGCATTATGCGGATTATCAGGGCCGCCTGAAGAGTTACGTGCAGGACATTGTTAACGCGCACAAGTCCGACCCGCGCATTGCCTTCTGGGAAACCTATAACGAGCCCAACCATTCCGCCGAAACAATGCGCCTGTTGCAGGACGCTTACCATTGGGTGCATGAGACGGGCACCACCATTCCGCTCACCGCGACCGGCCGGGAATTTTCGGGCGAACCCTATTCCGATTTCAAGTCCTGGCACGAATATGGGGATTACAAATACACCGGGGCCACCGAAGAACTGAACACCGAATGCATGAACCGCCAGGGGCAGACCATTCCAGGCATCGTGCAGCATTTCCACGATCAAACTGGATTCATTTTTTGGGAACTCGGCATTGGCCGGGACAACTGCCGCTTTGCCTGGGAGGAAAATCGTGATCATCCCCGCACTGAGGAAACGCCCAAGCCGTTTCATGGCATGATTTATCCCGATGGTCATCCATGGTCCATCGCCGATGCCCAGGCCATGCTCGGGACCGAGGCATTTGCCAAAGCGCCGCTGTTCAAGGTTGAATATTACAAGGACATGACGTTCACCAAACTGGCCAAACAGTCCGTCACACCCCTGATTGATTTTGATCTTGGGACGGAACGCGGCACCGGTTCCCCTGATGCCTCGGCGGGTGTTCCGGCGGAGAACTTTTCCATTCGCTGGACGGGCACCCTCCGGCCGCCTGCCCAAGGTACGTATACCTTTTTTGTGGCTGGCGATGGCCGGACGCAACTCTGGTTGAATGACAAATTGGTCATCGCCCCAACCGCCGGTGGGGCAGGGGAAGTCGCCCAAAAAATCAAGCTTGCGGCGGGCAAGCCGGTTTCGGTCACAGTGGAATACATTCACGCCAGCGGCGACCCGCACCTGAACCTTGCCTGGTCTGGCCCCGGCTTTGCCAAGAAAAATCTGACCCCCGTGGCCGGCCCCACAAAGTGATGGTGGTGACCGAGGGGCGAGGTCTTTAAGATTTTTAAGTTCATGCCCGGGTTGGGCTGGATTTTGCAGTGCGATCGCCTTTGGGCATAACCTCGGGACAGCAATTTGTGGTTTATTAGGGCTTGGACGCCAACCCGGCATAAACCACGGTTGACAACAGTGAAAACCTAAAACAGGCTGGCTGCATGGCGACAAACTTCCAACCACCTGCCCGGCTCAAGGCAAGTCAGCCAGGCAGGCAATTGCGACTGTTGCGATGGTTTCTTGGTTTTGCCGCCATCGCCTGGGGAATATCCGTGGTGGGAGTTTTTATTAGCTGGTCGACAGCGATCGAGGCTTTACAGGGATTGGGAGCCCAACCGGTTGCTTACGACCGGATGCTGGATTACTGGCTGCGCATGGCGGCGGGAGCCTTTGCCTTGGTTGGCGGCTGGTATTTCGTTTTGATGTTGTGGCCGCAAAAGTATTATCTGGCCATTCCTTGGTTTGGCTGGCTTATGGTGATTGAGGGCGTCATTTTACTAGTCCATGGCGTGCGCTTGTCGCTGCCGCCGCTGCCCTTTTATGGAGACACCGCGGCCTGCTTTATTGGCGGCGGCGGCATCCTGTTTTTGTCACGATATGCCCGGCCAGACGACAAGTAATGCGTGATCCGCGACTTGCTGGTTCGGTTGGCTGCGGGACGAAAACCTTGCTTTAAAGGGATCAATCGCCCATGCAGGTCCCCACGCGCCGGGCGGTCTGCACCCAGGAATGATCGACCGGGACGATTTTGCGTTTGCCAGCTACTTTCTCCAGCGGCACCGCCTCGGTGCCGTCCCCCTTGGCGGCGATCATCACGCCAAAAATGCCTTTCTCAATGGCATCCGCCGCGCCGCAGCCCAGGCGGGTGGCGAGCAGCCGGTCGGCGGCGGAAGGCGTGCCGCCGCGCTGCACATATCCGAGAATGGTGAGGCGCGATTCCAAATGAGTGAGTTCCTCGAGATGTTTGGCCAGGCGGGTGGTATTACCGACATGCCGGCTTTCGAGGGTGGCGAGTTCCACCTTGGCGGCGTACTTTTCCTTCTGGCTTTTCGCGCGCTCTTTGCGAGCTTCGGCGGCGGCATAGGCTCGTGCCTCTTCTTTGGCCATGGCGCCCTCAGCCACGGCCACAATGCTGAAATTCGTGCCGTTTTTGCTCCGGCGCCGAATGGCGTCGGCAATTTTGTTGATGTCGTAGGGGATTTCCGGGATTAAAATGACATCGGCCCCACCGGCAATGCCCGCCCCGAGGGTCAGCCAGCCAGCGCGATGCCCCATGACCTCGGCCACGATGATGCGATGATGGCTGTGGGCGGTGCTGTGCAAGCGGTCAATCATTTCGGTGGCAATGTCCATGGCAGTGGCAAATCCAAATGTGGCGTCCGTCATCGAAACGTCGTTATCGATAGTTTTGGGCAGCGTGACCACATTAAGTCCGGCTTGATGGAGCCGCAGGGCATTTTTCTGGGTGCCGCCACCGCCGAGGCAAACGAGGGCATCCAAGCCGAACCGCTTGTAATTCTTCACAATCGTCTCGGTCATGTTGTGCATGCGCCCGTCAATCATCATGCGATGGGGTTTGTCCCGGCTGGTGCCGAGGATGGTGCCGCCCACGGTCAAAATTCCGGCCAGCGTGGATTTGTCGAGTTTGAGTCGGCGATCCTCCACCAGCCCGCGAAAACCATCACGGAAGCCGATGATTTCCATGTTGTAAAAGCCGATAGCCGCTTTGCCCACGCCACGAATGGCGGCGTTGAGGCCCGGGCTGTCGCCGCCGGCCGTTAAAATTCCAATCCGTTTCGGTTTGGGTGGCATGATAATTTAATAGGGTTTTCGTGGGTCAAACAAAGCACAATTCCGCTTCTGCATCAGGCTGGATCAGCCAGCCCCTGTGTTGGACTCGAAACTAGGCCGCGCGTTTTTTTTTGTCCAGCAGAACTTACGAACAAAATTTTACGGCGGTGCCGGTATGCAGTGCCGGCCGGATTTCGCCATTCATTCCCTTTTGCCTTGGGGTGGGCCTGGGCCGGCCGGCGCAGAGGTTTAAATTACCATTGCCGCGGGTAGGCGGGGAGCGATACGATGCGGACCATGAACGGTGCGATCAATGCCCCGGCCCATGGGTTAAGTAAATGTTTATTCCGGCCATGAACCAGTTCCGAACACTAACCTTATGCTTGATTTTGGGGATGGCGGCGAGCCGGGCGACCGCCGCCAATGTCACTGTCTTTGCGGCCGCCAGCCTGAAAGATTCTTTGCAGGCGCTGGCAGCCACGTACGAGGCGCAGTCCGGCGATAAAATCGTGTTCAATTTCGCCGCTTCCGGCATGCTGGCACGGCAAATCGAGGCGGGTGCGCCGGCCGATCTCTTTTTCTCCGCCGATGAGTCCCGGGCGGATGCCTTGGCGCAGCAGGGGCTTCTAGCCAGCGGTTCGCGGCGGGATGTGTTGGGCAATTCGCTGGTTATCATTACCACGCCGGAACATGCGGTAATGGCCTCAGCCGCAGCTTTGACCAATGCCGAATTCCCGCAGGTGGCGCTCGGCGAGGTCAAAACTGTGCCGTGCGGTGCTTATGCCAAAAGCTACCTGCAGCAGCAGGGGGTTTGGGCCGCCATCGAGCCCAAAGTCATCCCCTGCGACAATGTGCGAGCGGTGCTCGCCGCGGTGGAGACGGGCAATGTGGAAGCTGGTGTGGTATATCGAACCGACGCCCGGCTGGCCCACAATGTGAAGGTGGCTTATGCCGTCCCGGTGGGGGCGGGCCCGAGGATAATTTACCCCCTGGCTTTGCTCAAGGATGCCCCCCAGCCGGTGGCGGCCCAAAAATTTGCGAGCTTTTTGGAATCCGCGGCGGCCGCGGCGGTTTTTAAACAATACGGTTTTCTCATTCCCGCCGCCAATCCCCCATGAGTGGCGCGGAATGGCAACTGATCGGGTTTTCGTTGCGCATGGCGCTGGCCAGTCTGTTGCTGGTGCTGCCGCCGGGGCTGGCGCTGGCCTGGTGGCTGGCAAAATATAACTGGCGCGGCAAAACCTTCGTGGAAACCCTCGTGACCCTGCCGCTGGTGCTGCCGCCGGTGGTCACTGGACTCGTGCTGCTGGAATTATTTGGACGGCATGGGCCGATCGGGGGCTGGCTGCATCGTGCCTTTGGGCTGGAGGTGGTGTTCACCTGGCGCGCCGTGGTACTGGCCCTGGCGGCGATGTCCCTGCCGTTACTGGTGCGGGCGGCCCGCACTGCCTTTGCGGAAGTAGATACGCAATATGAGCAACTGGCCCGCACGCTCGGCGCGGGGGAATGGCGCATCTTTTTTACCATTACCCTGCCGCTGGCCCGGCGCGGCGTGGTGGCGGGTATTTTGCTGGCGTTCGCCCGCTCCTTGGGCGAGTTCGGGGCCACGATCATGGTTGCCGGTAACATTCCTGGCCAGACCATGACGCTGCCGCTGGCGATTTACCAGGCGGTGCAGGCTGATGATGATGCCCATGCCTGGCTGCTGGCGGGGGTGTCGGTCATCATCGCCTTTACTGCCGTGCTCGCCAGTGAACAATTGCAAGGACGCCGTGCATGAATGCCACGCGGCTCATCGCCACTTTTGTCCGGACATTTCCGGGTGGGCCGGAAATTGGGGTGGAGAATCTGTGCCTGGGCGATGGTGTGACGGTGCTATTTGGGGCGTCTGGCTCTGGCAAGAGCACCATTCTGCGCTGTCTGGCCGGCCTGGACCTGCCGTCCCGTGGTCAGATTCAGTTCGCCGGTTCGGCGTGGTTTGACGCGGCCCGTCGGTTCTCGCTACCCGCCCGGCGGCGGGACGTGGGTTATGTGCCGCAGAATTATGCGCTATTTCCCCACCTAACAGTGGCAGGCAATGTAGGCTATGGCTTGTTTGCCCTGCCGGCTGGTGACAAGGCGGCCCGGGTGGCGGAAACGCTGGGTTGGTTGGGACTCACCGATCTGGCAGCACGCCTGCCTCACATGCTCTCCGGCGGACAGCAGCAACGCGTGGCGCTGGCGCGGGCGGTGGTGCGGCGTCCCCAGTTGCTGTTACTGGACGAACCCTTTGCGGCCCTCGACACGCCCACCCGGTGGCACTTGCGCGGAGAATTGCGGCATTGGTTGCGGCATTTGGCCATCCCCACGGTGCTCGTCACCCATGACCGGTTTGAAGCCCTGGCTTTGGGTGACACCGTGGTGGTCATGCAGGCTGGCCGTAATGTCCAGCAGGGGGTGGTACACGAGGTCTTCAGCCGGCCGGTGAACCGCGCCGTGGCGGAGCTGACGGCGATCGAAACCATCCTGCCTGGTCGGGTGCGGGAGCTCCGGGATGGCCTGGCCGTGGTCGCGGTGGGGGGGCAAAATTTAGTGGCCCTGCCGGTGGCTGGACTAGCCACCGCCGGTGAGGTCTACGTGTGCATCCGGGCGGAAGATGTCATCCTGACCCGAGATGGTCCAGGGGCTGTAACGGCCAGCGCGCGCAACCGGCTGGCGGTCACCGTCCAATCATTGCAGCGGGAAGGCCCCCAAGTCCGGGTAAATTTGGAGGGTGCCTTTCCACTGACCGCGTTGCTAACTCAGGCGGCGTGTGCGGAACTGGCCCTGCACCCGGGCGATTCCTTAATGGCCCTGGTTAAGACCCCGCAGGTGCACCTGATCCCTTGGTCGGGCTAGCTTCCAGCGCTGGCAGGGGCGTCCTCCGGTTGGTTTTACTGCCCGGCCGAGGCAATTACGGATACACCAGCCGATAAAATTCCGCCGGCAGGGCTGGGTTGATCGGCACAGTCAGGCGATTGGTCGCGGCCGAGCCGGGCACAGTGCTGTAATCCGTGAGGTTGAAGCTGACCCCTTGGGAAAGGTGGTTGGTTTGCACCACCAAACGCCAGCCGATAAGGTTCGCAGGCCAGGCCAGGTTCAAATTGGTGCCGTCAACAGAATGCATGAAATTGGTAATGCCGGGTGCGGTATTGCCATTCACCACCAACCATAGCCCTCCACTGTAGGCCGCGAGGGAGGCGGTTGCGGCCCCGAGGCCATGGGCCGTGACGGCTGGCAGGGGACCACTGACCGCTCCGCCAATACCCGGCGCGATGAGTTCGTAACTGCCGGCCCCCAGCACCGGTCCGACGTTGTTCACGACCACGGTGGTTGCAGCCGACAGGCTCAGCGTGCCCGAAGTGATGATGAAGGCTGGGGTGCCGGCGGCATAGCTTAGGTAAACAACTCCGGACCCGGTATTGAAGCTTCCCTTGAGGGTGCCTGTGGCCGCTGCGTTGTTGGATAATACCTGGCCCGCACCCAGGGCAAACGGGGCGCCCAGGCCGGTGACGTCAAAACTGGCGCCTGCTGCCACGCTCATGAGCGCCGTGCCGGGCAGCGAGCCTCCCGGGCCCAAGGCGAGGGTGCCCGACGAGATTAATGTGTTGCCAGTATACGTATTGATCCCGTTCAGCGTGGTGGTGCCGGTGCCGAGCTTGGTCAGGCCGCCGCTGCCGCCATTCAAAAGGGGCTGGCCAATGGTGATGGCGAAGCCGCCGTCATCGAGAGTGGCTCCGCCCGCCAGGATATTGGCGGCCGTGAGGCCGGTCATGAAGCTGGCGGCCGGGGCACTGGCGGCCAGGGTGCCACCATTGAAATTAATTGTACTGGTGCCGGCGCCCGACACGATTTTGGGGGCCACCAGCAAGCCGCCATTCAGGTTCACCGTTCCGGTGCCCGTCCCCGCGATATTGCCCAGCAGCAATTGCATGCCCGCCACTGTGAACTGGCCGGTGCCGGAGAGGTTTAAGCTGCCGGTGCCCGCCTCGCCAATCAGGGTGAAACGGCTGGTATTTGTCTGGGCCACGCTGCCCCCGGAAATATTCAAACTACCGGTGGCACCTGGCCACCGACCGACGGAAACATAGCCAGACAAGGTGGCCTGGCCTCCGGTAACATTGAAGGCCCCCGTGCCATAGCCGCCAATCCAAGCATTGCCCCCGTTATTAACGTTTAAGGCACCGCCATAAAGGTTGTAATTGCCGGCGCCCAACGCACTGCTGCCGTTGCGCCCGCCAATCACCAAAGCCCCATCGTATGGGCTGAGCGTGGTTACCGTGCCATTGGTTTGATTGATGGTGCCGGTCGCGCTGGAAGCGTTGGCATTGGCGGACCCGATGAACAGGGCATTCGCCGTCAGCGTGGCCGAGTCGGTGATATTCACGATGCCAAGGCTATTGCCAATGTCGCCCGCATTGAAATCACTGGCCGTGCTCCAGGTGCCGCGGCCTTGCAATACGACGGTGGCATTGTCCCCGGTGGTTTGGCCCACGTCATCAAAGGTTGAATTCGTGATGGCTCCGCCAGTATCCACCACCAGGGTGCCCGCCTTGACGAATGTGTTGCCGGGGCAGGCATCGAGCGCGGCAAGGCGGACGGTGCCACTGCCAGATTTGTTGATCGACCCACCATTGCCCGTCAAGGGGCCGGCCAGGGTGAGGGTGGCGGTATTGCTGATAGTCAAAGTATCGGCCAGGATGAGGGGGGCGGTGATGACATCCGTGGCCTGGCTGCCAGTTTGCACCAGACTGGCACCGGCCCCACTGTTATTGAAGGTTAATTGCGCCCCGCCACTGGCGGCGAGAGTGTAGCCAAAATACGGCGCGGTGGGATCGCCCAGGTTTAGCCGGCCCACGGTGCGGGAGGTGGTGTCGATGGTGATGGTGCGTGGCGCGGACAGATCGAACGTAAGGCCAGCATAATCACCGGCGTGGTTGCCGGGCACCAGGGGAGAGGAAGTCCACCGGCTGGCGGTGCTCCAATTATCCGCGACGTCTGCCGCCCAATTGCCTGAATTGACCTGGGCCAGCGCCATTATTTGGTTGGTGGCCAGCCAGCCATTATACAGCCGCACTTCATCCAGGGCCCCATTGAAAAATCCCCCGGCGCCTCCCGTTTGCAGACTGCCGATGCGTAAATTAAGCGGGGACATGCGCCCGCCCACTGGACCGAAGGCATTCGTATTTAGGTTGCCATCTATATACAAGCTCATGAGCCCGTTCAGGGCGTTGCGCGCGGCCATGACGTGATGCCACAGACCGTCATTCACCGTGACGGAGGAGGGCAGGGTGGTGTCGGGGTTGCCAATACCGAAGGCAATTTTGCCGTTGAGCAGCGCCACCCCGAAATCGTTGGTTACGGCGGTGAGATTGCCATCCACCAAACCGGCTCCATTGTACCAGTTGGTGCCCGGGCCACCCGTGGCGGTGGTCTTTAGCCAGAAGGCAATGGCAAACCCGCTGCCCGCCCCGATGGATCGGGGAATTTGGAGGTAGTTATTGACGCCGTTCAATTGCACTGCCTGCGGGCCGATCCGGCCGGCCATGAAGTTTGGCACATTCGGCAGGAAAGTGCCCTGATAACCATTGCCGCTGCTGTCCAGACTGGTCCCGTCCAACGCATAAACCGCCGCCGGGGCGGTGACGGGTTGCGCGGGGAACCAGTTTTGCTCGGCCTTGGAGGCATTCGTCCCGAGCACGATGGCCGCACCTGGACTGGTCGAGGCATTGGTGACGGAAAGCGGTAGTCCGGCATTCACACTGATGAATTTCCAGCTGCCATTGCCCACCGGCCGGAGCCGCCATTGTTGCACGGGCAGACCGTTGTAAGTGAATTCATCCACGGTGGTGCCGGGCGCGGTATTCCACGCCAAATCATCCCAGGCAAGTTGGTTTCCGGGATTGGTCACCGTCCAGACATTGTTACCCTGGTCGCTAAATATCCATTGCTGAGCGGGGCTGCCATTGCCCACCGCCTGCTGCAACCCGGTGCCGGGCACGCTTGAATTACCGGGAATGCCGAGCGCCAGCCCACTGTTTTGATTGAAATAAGTATAAACATTGCCGGGCAGCACCAGTTGTTCCCGGCCAAACAGCATCTGGTTGTTGTTCGTATTGCTGCTTACCGAACTGGCCAACTGGATGATGCCCTGGCCATCGGCGGTTGGGATCATCCCCTGACTCCAGCCGGCCAGAATATTGCCGCCGCCCTGCCATTGCACTGGCGCTGGCATCATGGTCCAGCTGCCTTGTCCGAGGTTGGTATTGATCAGGATTTCCCGGTCGGTGTTCGGGCTGTTCAGCAGAAACTGCGCATTGATCACCAGGGTGCCGTTGGAGCCTCCCGCCGGGCACCAAGTGATGTATGGGCAGGCCCCGACATACGCCCCGCTGGCGGTCTGCACCGGGGTGCCATAATCCGTTGGCCCGGTGCCCCAATTGGTGCCGTCCGGGGAGAACTTGATATGGACCTGGCTCAGGGTGGGGGTTCCCACCGCCTCGAAACTCAGGACATACTGGCCATTGGGCAGCTTGGTGGTCACCGCCATGCCCGGGCGCTGCACCGCGTCGGGAATGGCGCAGACATATTGCTCGGCACCCCAGGTCAGCCCGCCATCCGGGGAAACCCGTTCCCCCAGCAACTGGTTGTAGGTCGGGGAAAACCGCTCATCCGAATAATAGCACACGAGCTGGCCGGAACTGGAGGCCCCGAGGCGAGGCTCCCATAACCCCTTCAGGGTGGCACTATTGTTATCGGCCATGCCCCGGTAATGCCAGGTGTAGCCATGATCCAGGCTGAAATAAATTTCCAATTGATGCCCGTTGCCATTTTCTGCATTCCCTGCCAGAAGGATTGTTCCCGCCGGCAAACTGCCCATGGCGACCGGCAATTCAAACAAATCTGGTTCCACTTTGAAGGCCCAACCGGGAAACTGGGTTTCGGTGGTCGTGGCAATCTGCGTCCAGGTAAACCCGTCATCTGTGCTCTGGTAAATCCCCATGTCATAGGGCCAGGCCTCAAACGTGGCGATTAGCGTCCCATTAGCATTGCCACTGTTTTGCAAGCGAATGATCCGGCCATAACGGGTTCCGCCCACCACGGGGGAGTTGGGGGTGAGGATCGTGCCGGTGGTGTAGGGCAAGGCGGTTGTCCAACCGGAATCCGCCCAGGCGGTGGTCCCCCAGGCGAGAGCCAAGGCCATGCCCAGCCGCCAAGCCGCCCAACTACTTTGACGGAAGTATAAGTGCATGCGGGATCAAGTTCATTCTAAAGTGCCCCAACTGCCCCGCTTTTGCCAGAGGCTTAAATTGGCCACAACCACTGGGCACACTGATTTTGGTAAGGAGGCTGGCCAAAATTACAAAATTGGAACGCTGTTCCCGCGCATGAACTGCCTTCGCTGCCTCCCGCCACCAGTTATTTCCCCTTGGCGGACCTCGGTGAGGTTGGTCGTAAAGCAGGGCCGGCCTGCCGAAGCAATCCGCGGCGAAGGCAAGCAATCGCACATGATGCGCCCGACCGCCTGCGGTTCAGGGGTTGGACAAACGGAAAAACAACTGGCCTGAAGGAGCAGCAATGGTGATACTGTTCGTTCCATTCGCGGTGGCGATGGTATAAGCGGTGGCTGACCAGCCGCCCGGCGTGGCGAGATTAGCATTCTGCTGCAAGGTATAGCTGCCGGTATTGGGCCAGAAGACGATCACCGAGTTGCCGGAATGGGCGATGCTCAGATTGGGCAGGCCGGCGCTTTGCACGACGGAAACCAGACTCCAAAAACCGCCCGTCAAGGAATAGCTGCCGCCCGTCATGGCCACGCCTGCGTCCGGTTGGCCAATGGTGCCGCTAAGGGTGTAGTTTCCGCCGCTGCTGGTTCCACCACCACCGGCAATTTTGTGCCAGTCGATGGAATAAGTTTGGGCCGAAGCCAGGCCTGGCAGGAGAAACATCACGGGAAGTAAAAATTTATTCATATTATATTTATCGCATTCAATAATTCTGACCCGCCCGGCCCAGATCGACTATTCACGCTCAATCGTTTAAAAACCACTTCCGAATGAACGAATTCAATGCTTGCTAACTATTTTTTAAACAGTTAAGCAAAAAAAACCAAGCTTTTTATCAAGTTTGCCAAGTCGCCTGGCTGGTGAGGGGATTTAGCCGGGGTTAAATCGCCCGTTGAGGACTTTCGGCAGGCTGGGTGCCTCGATGGCTTGGGTTTATCCATGCATTGGAAATGCCCTTGGGTTTGCCTCGTAATGAAAAGCCCAGGCTAACTCTGCCTCACTACAAAATGGTTGCGGCTGAGCTCGCCAAGTTGCGATTGAATTTATATCCTGCCGGTCATTGTATTGCGGCAAATCTGATGGATACTGGAACTGTTGAAAATGCAACCTTTGATAAACGCGCCAATGACGGAACCCCCAACCGCGAGCCGGGGGCTGGTTTTGACAGCCAAAGATGTGGCCAAGGCTTATGCCGGGCGGCCGGTGTTGCGCGGGGTTTCCCTGGAACTCCGGGCCGGTGAACGGCTGGCCTTGACCGGGCCTTCGGGCAGTGGCAAATCCACCTTGCTGAATTGTCTGGGGGGGGTGGACCGGCCTGATAGTGGCAGTATTTGCTTTAAGAACCAAGCGCTGGAATTATTGGATTCCGATGGGCTCACGGAAGTCCGGCGGCGGGATATTGGCACCATTTTTCAATTCTTTCATCTATTGCCCACCCTCACGGCGGCGGAGAACGTGGAACTGCCTTTGCAATTGAATGGGGTGGCCAGTGCCGAGCGCGCTGCCCGCGTTCGCTCGCTCTTGGAACGGGTGGGGGTGGCCGGGCGGTCGCAGGCCCTGCCCGGCGAGCTCTCCGGCGGGGAAATGCAACGCGTGGCCATCGCCCGTGCCCTTGCGCATGCGCCGGCGGTGCTGCTGGCGGATGAGCCAACTGGCAATTTGGATTCCCGCAATGGGGCCATTATTTTGGACCTGCTCC
>CAIZWI010000380.1 GCA_903936645.1 uncultured Verrucomicrobia subdivision 3 bacterium | reverse complement strand
CCCATGGTACTGGCGTTTCTTGCGCTGGGCGTTCACCTGTGCCGTCGTGCTCCTTGTCCTCGCCGCTGCGGCCATTACCGAGGAAAACTGGCGGGGCAAACACGAATGGGAAGCGTACCAGCAGGCGGCGGAAGCCCGGGGCGAATGGTTTTCCTGGTCCGCCATTGCCGGCCCCCCTGTTCCCGCAGACCAGAATTTTGCCCAGGCACCCGTTTTTGCGAGCCTGCTCAATCAGGTCTGGGATGAAACCAAGCAGGAATGGCAGGCCCAGCCGCCGGATGCAAAAGATCCTCTCGCCCTCAGTCCCTATTACGGCGATGCCCGGGATCCCGGCGGTCACGGCGACTGGACCCAGGCGCGGTTGACGCGGCTGGAAGTCTGGCAGAATTACTACCGTCATCCCGATCCCCAGTTTGCCGGCGACTTTCCCCTGGCCCCCAGCCCCCAATCACCCGGTGCCGATGTCCTTCAGGCCTTGGGCAAATTCGATTCCGCCCTTGCCGGGTTGCGGCTGGCCTGCCAGCGGCCCTTGGTACAATTGGGTGTTACCAACGTGACGGATGCCAAATCCGTTTCCCACCTCTTCAATTACCTCGCGGTCTGCAAACGTTTCACCCAAGTGCTCAGCCTGCGGGCCGTTGCCAGCCTCGCCGGCCAACAGCCAGACCAAGGCCTGGCGGATGTTCAATTAATCCTGCAATTGAATGCTAAATTGGCCTCCCAGCCCTTGTTAATTGTCCACTTGGTCAGCCTGGCCATCAACGCCTATTCACTCCAGCCCATCTACGAAGGACTCACCCAGCACCGCTGGACCGACGCCCAGTTGGCAAGTCTGGACCAGTCGCTCGCCGCCCGTGACTTCCTGGCCGACTACCAAACAGCCATGCGCGGTGAACGCGCCTTTGCCCATGAATCCCTCGAAAATCTGCGTATCACCCGCGAATACCCAACCCAGGTGGCCGAAAACACCACCAAAACGGTTGGCCTCCGGTTCGTCCCGAGCGCCTTTTTTTATCAAAATGAACTCACCTTCGCCCGGTTGTCCGATCACGTGGTCCTGCCCTTGGTGGATGTGACCAACCGCCTGGTGTCCCCCGCCGCCGTGCGGCAGGCCAGCGCCGATATTAGCCGGCAAATCAAACAGTATTCCCCCTACCAACTGGAAGGCTTGATGACCATGCCCGCCCTTATCAATTGCGTTAAGAAATTTGCCATTGCCCAGGCGAATATGGATTTGGCCCGCTTGGCCTGTGCCTTGGAACGGTATCGGCTCGCCAACGGTCATTATCCCGAAACCCTGGCGGGACTGGCGCCTCAGTATCTGGCCCGGCTGCCGCATGACCTCATCAATGGCCAGCCCTTGCATTACCAACGCACCCCCGGGGAAAATGTTATGCTCTACTCGGTCGGGTGGAACGGAACTGACGACGGCGGCACCGTGGCCCTGAATAAAAAGGGTGTCGTCGATCGCGATCAAGGCGACTGGGTTTGGAACAGCGCCGCCCAGTGAACGCTGCTCACGAGGCCGGGATCCCAGTCGATGAAATTGAACGGGCCCGCCTTGCGGCGGGCCCGTCAACCACGGCAACTACGCTTGCTTACCGTAAACCGTTAATGCCCGCTCAATGTTTCATCCGATAGAACACAGCGGGAGCCGCCGGATCAACCGTGAAAGTCATTTGGTTTGTGGCCGTCGATCCGCCAATATCCACCCAGTTGGCCCCCAGCCCCTGGCTCAAGCCGTTGGTCTGGGCTTGCAAGGTCCAGCCCGTATGATCGGCCGGCCAGGTGAGGGTCAGTTGATGGCCTGAAACGCTGGCCACCAGATTGGTGGGTGTCGGATTCACGCCACTCACCACCAGGGTGTTGGTGCTGGCGGCATAGATGCTGTCGCCAGAGTAGATCGCCGTGAGGGTGTAACTGCTGGGCACGGCTCCCGCCGTGCTGCTGGCGGTGCCGCTGGCCACAGTGCCCACGCTTTGCAGCGCGCCGTTAAGCCGGAAGGTCACCGTGCCCGAAGCCCCCGTTGCGGTCACCAGGTTCGTCTGCACATTGGCGGTGAAAAATGCCCCCGGCTGGACCGTCGCCGCGATCGCCGTGGGGGCTCCGGAAGGGCCGGTCGTGCTGAGCGTCACATCGTCCACCAGGAGACCCCCATAGCCCCCCGCCACCGCCCCGGTGGCCACCACAATTTGGATCAATGCACTTGTGGCATTGGCCGGTGCCACCACCGCTCCCGGGCTGATCTGCGTCCAATTCGTGCCGCTCGTGGTAATCGTATTAAAGCCCACTGTGCCCACCTCCACCGAACCCGCCAGCCAGCCGATTTTGTAATGTTGCACGTAGCTGGTCCCCGCGCCGTTTTGCTTGGCCCAGAACGAGAGGTTATACGTGTTGCCGCCCACGATCGGGTTGCCCTGATTGCCCACATTTTGCTGAATTTCCGAGGTGTTCGCTGTCGCGGCCAGATTCGTTACCGCCAGCGACATGCACGCGGTGCCGGTATGCGCCTCCGTCGTGATTTGCACCGGCGTATCCGTGCCGACGCCCGTCCAGCCTTGCGCGCCCACGTTGCCGTCACTGTTCTCAAATCCGCCGTTGGCAATCGTTTCCGTAACCATCGGGGTGTCCTGCAAAACTTGGTAGTAAGCCGCGGGTGCCGGGTCAAACAACGAGGCCACCGTCGCCCCCGTAAATGGCGTGCCCAAATCGTTCCAGGTGACACCGTCACTGGAGCTTTGCACCTGATAATAATTGGTGCTGGCCGCCGTCCAGCTAATTTCCGCGCCCGCTGCGAGGGCCAGTCCCAGGGTCGTGGGCAGGGTGCCGGCCGCGGCTCCCACCACACTGCCAAAACTGTTGCCCGTGCGGAGTTCATCGAATACATCCGCAAAACCACCCCCTTGAATGTTGGAACCAATGCCGGTGATGGTGCCCACATCATAGTTGCTCCATACCAAATTCGCATTGCCCGCCGGTGAGTTCGTGCCGGCGAGGGGGTCCAGCCACACACTGACCGTGTCGTTCGCCCCGGCCGTGTTGAAATCAATCCGCAGCACAATCAGGTGCGTTTGGTTGTAGTTGAAACCACCGGTGATTTGCAGTCCCGAGAAGGTGGCAATGCCCGTGGCACCCGCCCCGGCCGTGGTCACCGAACCCAAACCCAAACTGCCGGCCGTGCCGCTATAAGGGGCGGTCAGGCCCAGGATCAGGCTGGTGGCCCCGCTGCCATACAGCACCACGCCGTTCAAGTTCCCGCCGTTGTTGCCCAATTGATTAAATAGTAAGCTGATATACTTCGTCCCAGTAGAGAATGGGGTGGCCAGGGAAACCTTGTCCCGGCTGCCAGTCGTGGCAAGCGCACTGTGCCCGGCCGGCAAGTTCGCGTAGGTCAGACCACTGAAGATGGTGCCATTGCCCACCGTCCAGTTGCCGGCCAGTCCGGCCCCCGTGTTGGGCGTGCCATTGGTGAAACTGCCGGTCGCATAATTAAATGATTCATAAACCGGCGCATAAGCGGTGGGCGCGGCACTGACTTCGGCGGAATTTGCCCCTTCGCCGGCGGCATTTGTCGCCGAGATTTCATAATAATACGTCGTGCCATTGGCCACCGTGGTATCGGTGTAACTGGTCGTGCTCACACTGGCGATGCTCACTTCCCCGCCGCTGGTGCTGGAACGTTTGACCTTGTACCCCGCGGCGGCAATGCTCGCCGTCCAGCTCAAGGACACCTGGCCATCACTCGCACTGGCTGTCAGGCCGGTGGGCGCCGGCGGGGCGGCCAGCGTGGGCGTGGCCGCCACTTCCGCACTATTCGCGCTTTCGCCCCCGGAATTCGCCGCCGACACCACATAATAATAGGTCGTGCCGCCCACCACCGCATCCGTAAACGAGGTGCCCGTCACCGCGCCGGCCGGCGATACCGTCCCATAACCCGCTCCGCTGGTGGTGGAACGTTTCACATTATAACTGGTCGGGCTGCCCGCCGCCGCCGTCCAGGTCAAACTCACCGCGTTGCCGCCCGGGGTCGCGCTCAAACCCGTCGGTGCCGACGGGGCCGGGACCGTATAGTCCACCGCGTCCGCCCAGGTCGTGCCGATGCGTAATTCATCAAATTGAAAATTGCCGCCCGCCCCCGCCGGGTTGACGATCGAACACGCACTGATGGTAAATTGCGGCATCGTGAAGGTGCCCGTGGGCGCCGGTTCCGTGCTCGTGTTGGCCGGGGGATTGATCCAAATACTCCCCGTCCAGCCCGCGCCAGTGCCCGTCAGCTTCACCACCACCAGGTAATTGCTCCCATAAGTGATATTAGCGGAGCCCGCCTGCCATTTATTGCCGCTATTGTCGTTATAACTCGTCTGCTGATTCACCCCGTAGAACCCCGCCGTGCCGCTGTAAGGAGCCGTGACCCCCACAAACATGCCGTTGCCCCCCGTGTTCATTTCCAGGCCCACCAGATTGCCTCCGGGGTTGCCTCCCAAATTAAACAAATAACTGATGTAAACCGTGCCACTGGCCACGGGCGCCGCCAGATTCTCGCCCGAATAAGCCGCCGTTTGTTTCAAAGCATTGAAAGTGGACCCCAGATTGGGATAGCCCAACCCGGCCACCGTGGTCAGGCCGCCGCCATTGTAACCGCTGCTAAACCCGCCGCCCATGGTTTGGGAGGGTGTCCCCGCGGCATACGTGGGCGCTGCCCCCAATGTGTAATTATAAGGTTCATGCGCAATCAAGGAGGCGAAGGTGCGGGGCGCTGCCAGCGCGAACAGGAGCGTGAGCAGCCCGGCCAGCCAGGCATGGCGTGAGTTGTTTGACTTGGTATTATTCATAATTACGGGTCCCGTCGGATTTTCGTTTGATTGCGTTGGATTCGATGATCCACCAGGGCAAAGCAAATCTCCCCTGGGAAAACTTTGTGACTGGTGAATAGGGTAAGAATATCAATGATTCCCCATCCGGCCAGCTCCCTAACTGGATAGTATTTTACTGCGTTAAACTAATCATATGCCGCCCCGTTGGGGTGAGAT
>CAIZWI010000379.1 GCA_903936645.1 uncultured Verrucomicrobia subdivision 3 bacterium | reverse complement strand
CAGGAACTTTATAACAGCAGCCAGAACCTGGCCCGGGATAATCCGGGTGGGGCGGTGAAGTTCACCCTGCCGGTCGTGGCCGGCGGCAAGGTGTATGTCGGGGCGGAATATGCCCTCGCGGTGTATGGTCCGGCGGTCTTTGTGCCCGCGCCCACCTTCTCCCCATCCGGGGGCGGGTTCACCAATGCCACCCTTGTAAGCCTGACGGATGCGACGGCGGGCTCGACCATTTACTACACAGTGGACGGCACCACGCCCACCCCGAGTTCGCCGGTTTACACCGCGCCGTTTACGATTACCAACAGCACGCTCGTGCAAGCACTTGCCACCGCGCCGGGTGCGGTGAACAGCAGCGTGGCCAGCGCCAGCTTCATCAATAGTTCCGCCATCGGCACCGGCACCGGATTACGCGCCCAGTACTGGGCCAATACCACCGGTGTGGCCTTTAACAATGTCACTTTCACCAACCTCCCCACGCTGACCCGCACGGATGCGGTGGTGAATTTTAATTGGAACACCACCGGGCCGGATCCTTTGATCGGCCAGACGACCTTCGCCGCGCGCTGGACGGGGACGGTCCAACCCCAATTCAACGAAACCTACACGTTCTATGGCATTGCCGATGATGGTGTGCGGGTTTGGGTAAACGGCCAGTTGCTCGCCAACGGCTGGGTGGACCAGGCCGCCACCAGTTACCAGGGAACCATCGCGCTGAAGGCCCAGCAGTTGTACAACATCCGCATGGATTACTACCAGGGCGGTGGCCTGGCGTCGGCACAGTTAATGTGGAGCAGTCCGTCGACGCCGCAGGCGGTTATCCCGGCGAGCCAGTTGTATGCCTACAGCAATCCGCCGCCGACGGTGGTGTTGGTGAGTCCGGCCAGTGGGGCGAGTTACCAGGCCAGCGCGAGTGTGACGCTGAGTGCGGCGGCGGGGGCGGCGCACAACCCGTTGCAGGCGGTGAATTTCTATGCGAACAACGCGCTGGTGGGGTCGGCGACGGGGGCGCCGTACACGGTGACGGCGACGGGTTTGGGGGCGGGCAGTTATGCGCTGCGGGCGGTGGCGGTGGACGGGAGTGGGTTAAGCAGCACCTCCGCGCCGGTGACCATTACGGTGACGGCGGGCAGCGGGCTGGCCTATGGGTTGACGACGAACGCGCCGGTGACCCCGTTTCTGAACCTGCCGACGACGGCCAGCGGGAGCCTGCCGGCCTTGCTCTCCGGGACCGGGGTGTACAACAACACGACCAACCGGACCCCGGCCAGCGGGTTAATCCCCTATGCGCCGAATGTGCCGCAATGGAAGGATAATGCGGCGAGCAGCTGGTATCTGGCGCTGCCCGTTACGGGGGGCAGTTTGACTCCGGGCCAGCAGATTGGATTTCAGGCCACGAACACGTGGAGTTTTCCGGCGGGGTCGGTGTTTGTGAAGAACTTTGATCTGGTGGTCAACGAGACCAATGCGACTGTGCCGTTGCGGCGGCTGGAGACGGAGTTGCTGGTGCGGGACCTGAACGGCTCGGTGTACGGGGTGAGTTACAAATGGCGGCCGGACGGCAGCGACGCGGACCTGCTGGCGAGCAGTGGGAGCGAGGACATCGTGATTACCAACGCGGTGGGGGTGCGGACGCAGACGTGGTACTATGCCAGTCCGTCGGACTGCCTGGAATGCCATAACACGGCGGTGAACGGGTATCCGACGGGGATCAATGTGCTGGGGGTGAACGCGCGGCAGTTGAACGGGCGGCTGACGTATCCGGCCACGGGGGTGACGGACAACCAGTTGCGGACGTTGAACCGGCTGGGATTGTTGAATCCGGCGTTTACCGAAACCAATCTGGCGGGATATGCGCACCTGACGGCGCTGACCAATGGGAGTGCGGCATTGGTGGAGCGGGTGCGTTCGTATCTGGACGTGAATTGCGCGGCGTGCCATCAACCGGGGGGGCAGGGGATCACGTGGGATGCGCGGTATGACACGCCGCTGGCGCAGCAGCACATTACGAATTATCCGGCGTCGTTCAATTTGGGGATCTCGGACAACGCGTGCGTGGTCAAGGCGGGGGACATCTGGCGGTCGGTGCTGGTGGCGCGGGTGAACACACTGGACCCGGACATCCAGATGCCGGATTTTCGGAACCTGATTGACACGAACGCGGTGCAGGTCTTGACGGACTGGATCAACACCCTGCCGGGGACGCCGGCGCTGGCGCCGCCGGTGATCACGCCGGACGGGGGAGATTATGTGGGCAGGGTGCAGGTCACGCTGGCGGAGCCGGTGACCAATGCGACGATTTACTACACGGTGGACGGGACGGTGCCGACGACCAATTCGCTGGTGTACACGGGGGCCTTTAATGTGTGGAGCAACGCACTGGTGTCGGCGGCGGCATATGGGACGGGGTACAACAACAGTGTGGCGGCCAGCGGGCTGTTCTTTGTGCAACCATTGACCTTGAGCAACCCGGTGTGGTCGGCCGGCGGGCGGTTGCAGTTGGGCTTTGCGGGCGCGCCGGGGAGCAATTATGTGTTGCAGGCCACGACCAACTTCCTGAACTGGACCCCGGTGAGCACCAACCTGCTGCTGACCAACCCCCTCATCTGGCTGGATCCCCAGGCCACTAATTATCCCGCCCGCTTTTATCGCGTCCTTCAGCCATGAGGCAGGGGCTCCCTGGTGAAATAACGAAGGTTGTGCCACGGTTAACGGATGGTCCGGTCCACCTCAATTGAGGGGAATCCAGGGGGGTCTCCCACTGCGATAAGTCATTGTTTTCACCCGGATGATCGTGAATAGTATCAACATGCAAGTTAGGCTTATTTGGCATCGCTACAGGTTGGGCGTTTTCCTTGGTTGTGCCCTGGTCTTACTGTGCAGCCTGACTTGGCCGGTTTCGGCGCAAACCCTCACGCATCGGTATAGTGCCTTCAACGAACCCAACGGCAGTCTGACCCTCACCGATGCGGTTGCTTCCGCCAACGGCACGCTCAATGGCGGGGCAATCCTGACCGGCGGGCAGGTGGTTTTAAGCGGGGTCAATGGATCGTTTGTTAATTTACCGGCGGGACTAATCAATGGGGATGCCGCGGTAACGGTGGAAGCCTGGGCAGATTACGGGGCGGGTTCACCGATTTCCTATTTATTTTCCCTGGGCAATACCGATGCGGGCGGGGCGGGGGAGAACTATATCTTCTGTGCCCCGGCGATGGCCCGTATCACTATCAGCGCGGCGGATCCGGGTTACATCGCCGAACAAAATGCCACCTGCGCCAGTTGGTCCGGCGCAACCAACCTGCACGTGGTGGCGGTTTTCAATCCGCCGGCGGGTTATCTGGCCATTTATACCAACGGCCTGCTGGCCGGGGTGAACAACACGGAGACCGTGCCGCTCAGTGCGGTTACCAATTTATATAGTTACCTGGGGAAATCCTTGTACACCGCGGACCCGTACGCGCCGCTGAATCTGGATGAATTTCGCATCTGGAATGGGGCGATGAATGGTTTGCAGGCCGCGGCGAATTATTTGGCCGGCCCCACCTTAACCAATGCCAGCGCAGGTGCAGTCACCAATTTGCAATTAACGGTGGCCAACCGGATGACACTGGGTGGCGTCCAAAATGTCACCGTCACCGCACAGACCACCAAAGTTCATTATGCGGTGGATATCACGACCTTTTGCACCTTTTCCTCCGGAAACCCGGCGGTGCTGACCGTCACGAGCAACGGCCTGATTACGGCCGTGGCACCGGGCACCAATTTTATCATCGCCCAATATGGCGGGGTGATGGCCACCCAAACCGTGGCCGTGCTCAATCCGTTGGTGAGTAATTTAACTCATCGCTACAGCTTTGCCGCTGATGCATCGGACGCCATTGGTGGGGCGAATGGCAGTTTGCTCGGTAACGCGGTGGTGACCAATGGCGCGCTTCAGCTCGATGGGGTGAATAGTTATCTGGCCTTGCCGGCCAATCTCTTCACCAATTACCAGGCGATTACCCTGGAAACGTGGGTGACGGATAATGGCAGCGGAAACTGGGCCCGCGTTTGGGATTTTGGCAGCGGCACCGCCGCCTATATGTTTCTCTCGCTGCCGTCGGGCGCCAACAATTTGCGCGGGGCCTGCACGATTAACGGCAACGCCAGCGAACAGATTTTGCAATGGCCCGGCACCGGCCGGCCGCCGGCGGGACAGGAATCCCAAATTGTGTGGACCACGGATGGGGCCACGGGGTTGGGCATTCTGTATGTCAATGGCGTGGCCATGGCGACCAATACGGTCATGACCCTCACGCCGGCCGCGCTTGGGCCAACCCCCAACGACTGGTTGGGGCGTTCGCAGTATGGGGGGGATCCGTATTTTAAAGGCACCATGGATGAGGTGCGCATTTACAATGCCGCGCTCACGGCCAGCCAGATCGCGTTGGATTACACCAATGGGCCAAACGGACTGCAACTGGCGCCGATCGTGGCCGCCCCCAGCGCATCCCCAACAAATGTGGTTTATGCCGGCACCACGGTCGCTCTGACTGCGACGGTCAGTGGCAGTCCCCCTTACCAATATCAATGGGAAAGCAATAGTGTGGCCCTGGCCGGAGCCACTAATAGCAGCTTGATTTTAACTAACGCCACGTTGGCGGCCGCGGCGACGTATGATGTGGTGGTGGCCAATGGCTATGGCACCAATCGCAGTCCCGGGTTGGCTCTGACCGTGCGGCCGGCCGCGCCACCCGTTTTTCTCCAGCAACCCAGCCCCGCCATCTCCACCAATTACGTGGGCAGTTTGGTAAGATTTAACGCCACGGTGAGTGGCAGTCCGCCGATCAGCCTTCAATGGGCACATAATGGCACCAATGTTCCCGGGGCCACGACGAATGTGTTGACCTTGCCCGACCTAAACCTGCCCGATGCCGGTAATTACACGTTGCTGGCGTCCAGTCCTTATGGCGTCAGCAACAGCCAGCCCGCCGGGTTAACCATCCTGCCCGTACCGGCCTCGGCCCGGCCGCCGGTTTTAACTTATCATGGCGACAATACCCGGCAGGCGGCCAACACCAATGAGGTTTTACTCACCCTCAGCAGTGTGAATACCAACACCTTCGGCAAGCTTTTTTCCTATACCGTGGATGGTTACGTATATACCCAGCCACTCGTGATGACCAATCTCACGATTCCCGGCCAGGGAGTGCATAATGTGGTGATGATTGTAACCGAGCACGACACGGTTTATGCCTTTGACGCCGACAGCAATGCGGGCACTAATGGCGGGTTGTTATGGAAAACCAACCTGGGAATTTCCGCAGTGAGTGCAACGGCAACTTTCGGCGGCCGGTATACCGGGGGTGGTTTCACCGATATTTTGCCGGAAGTCGGAGCCACCGGCACCCCGGTGATTGATCCGGTGACGGGAACGCTTTATGTGAATGCCTTTACCCATGAAGGGACCAATTACCTCCACCGGATTCATGCCCTGGATGTCACCACCGGCAAGGAACGTGTTTATAGTCCGGTGGTGGTTAACGCCACGTTTCCCGGCAAAGGTGTTGGGAGTGCGGGGGGCAGCCTGCCTTTTTCCGCAGTGCAACACAACCAGCGCCCCGCCCTTGCTCTGGCCGGCGGCATCTTGTATGTCAGCTATGCGGGTTATGCGGATACGGACCCCTATCATGGATGGCTGATTGGTTTTAATGCCACCAACCTGGCCCAATTGCCCAATTACGCCTTTAACACCACCCCGAATGCCAGTATCGCGGCGTTTGGTTCGCATGCGGCCGAAGGGGGGATTTGGCAGGGGGGCAGCGGCCCGTGCGTGGATGCGAACACCAATATTTATTTCATGACCGGCAACGGTTCCTTCAGCCAAAACACGAATGGTGGCGATTATGCGGACAGTTTTGTAAAACTTTCCACCGTCAGCAACAAGCTGGCGGTGGCGGATTATTTCACCCCCTACAATCAAGCGAATCTGGCTGCGGCGGATGCGGACCTCGGGTCCGGTGGGCCCATCCTGCTGCCGGATTCGGCAGGCAGTGCTGCCCACCCGCATTTGCTCGCCGGCTGCGGCAAGCAGGGCACCATGTATTTGCTGGACCGCGATAATAACATGGGGCATTTCCAAGCGTGTAGCGACAGTCAGATCGTGCAGTCGGTGATCGGGGCCAACAACGGTGGCTGGAGTTCGCCGGCCTACTTCAATCACCTCCTGTTTTACCAGGCCAGCAGCGGACCGTTAAATGCCCTGAGCCTTGCCAATGGGATTTTATCCGCCACGGCGGTGTCGCAAGCGGCCGTTTCGTTTGGCGCCTACAACGGCGGGCCGGTGATTTCGGCCAATGGGAATGACAATGCCATTGCCTGGGTGATTAATTCGGCTGCCGCCGGCAGCAGTGGGCCGGGGGTTTTGTACGCATTCAACGCCACTAATTTGTCCCAAATGCTTTATAACACCGGTCAATTGCCGGCGCGCGACAATCCGGGTCCGGCGGTCAAGATGATCACCCCGACGGTGACGGGCGGCAAGGTGTATGTCGGTGCGCAGTACAAGCTTTCCGTCTACGGCCTGCAACCATTCGTGTCCACGCCCCTGATTTCTCCGGCGGGCGGGGCGTTCACCAATGCCGTGACGATCGCGCTCACGGACAACAGCCCGGGGGCCGCCATCTATTACACCCTGGATGGCACGGTGCCAACCAGTGGCTCCCTGCTTTATACCAACCCCTTTGTGCTCAAGAGTAATGCGCTGGTGCAGGCCATCGCCATCCAAACGGGTGCCGTGAGCAGTGCGTTGAACAGCGCCTCTTTCGTAAATACCGCCGCCCCCGGGCATGGCTCTGGTTTGCTGGGGCAATACTATGCCACGACTTTCCCCACGAATCCCTTTACCGGCTCACCCTTGGTGCGCACGGATGCCCTGGTGAATTTTAACTGGGCCGCCACCGCCCCGGCACCGGGTGTTGCCCCCACTAATTACACGGTGGTCTGGACCGGTGCCGTGCAGGCGCAATTCTCGGAAACTTATA
Source organism: uncultured Verrucomicrobia subdivision 3 bacterium (assembly GCA_903936645.1). Classification (GTDB taxonomy): domain Bacteria; phylum Verrucomicrobiota; class Verrucomicrobiia; order Limisphaerales; family UBA11358; genus UBA11358. Next base: position 317 of record CAIZWI010000379.1, on the reverse strand, counting down.
CATTCTTCGTAACGAATAACGATGGTGTGCGATTATATGTGAATGGCCAGTTGCTCGTCAATAACTGGACGGATCACACCGTCACGGCGCAGTCCGGTGCGATCGCCCTGGCCGGTCAACAGATATACAACCTCCGTTTAGAGCATTACCAGCATACTAATGCTGCCCAGATTTCGCTCGCGTGGAGCAGTCCATCGACGCCGCAGGCGGTTATCCCGGCGAGCCAGTTGTACGCCTACAGCAATCCGCCGCCGACGGTGGTGTTGGTGAGTCCGGCCAGTGGGGCGAGTTACCAGGCCAGCGCGAGTGTGACGTTG
>CAIZWI010000378.1 GCA_903936645.1 uncultured Verrucomicrobia subdivision 3 bacterium | reverse complement strand
GGTGATTACGCCAAAAACGGGTGCGGGTCAAATATAAAGCATTTAAATTCTAAAATATTTGCGATTTTACCGAAATCCCGCACCCCGGAGTTGGTAAATCCAGAACTTTTTTTGGCCATATCGCTCACTCGCTCCGCAGCCAACGTCCGGTTACTCCCATCGTTTACTCAAAATCCGGAAAAAACATTGCGCCCACCCGCAGGATTTGGCTTTATCTACTTTTGCGTCATCCCGTTGACAATGCCGAGCGCTGCCGAATGACCGTCACTTATTCAGGACGGGTTCAGGGCGTGGGTTTTCGTTACAGCTGCAAAAAGTTAGCCGCGGGATTTACCCTCACCGGCACGGTGGCAAACCTTCCGGATGGCCGGGTCCAATTGGTCGCCGAGGGCGTGCGCGAGGAACTGACTGCCTTCCGGCTCGCCATACGAAATGAAGGACTTGCTGGATTTATTCGGGATGAACTGGTAACTTGGGACAACGCGCAAAATAAATTTAGCGGATTTGAAATTATTAGTTTGGAATGAAATACGCCATTATAGCTGACATACACGGCAATCTGGAAGCCTTTCAGACGGTTTTGGAGGACATCAAAACCCAAAACGTCAACCAGATCGTTTGTCTGGGAGATGTGGTTGGCTACAATGCCAACCCCAAGGAATGCCTTCAAATCGTCCGGGATTTAAATATTCCCTGCGTCAAGGGCAACCACGATGAATACTGCTCCAGCGAGGAGGCCTTGGAAGGTTTCAACCCGCACGCGGCCGAAGCCGTCTACTGGACCCGCAACCAACTAACGACCGAGGACCGCCAGTGGCTGCGTGACCTCAAATATTCGCGCATGGTCGGCAATTTTACCATCGTTCACGCCACGCTGGACGCCCCCCAGCGCTGGGGTTATGTCTTTGACAAGCTGGCCGCCGCCGCCAGTTTCCCGTATCAAAACACCCAGGTTTGTTTCTTCGGCCACACCCACGTGCCCGTTGCCTTCATGCGCGATAGTGTGGTGCGCGGTGGAACCTATTCCAAATTTAAAATCGACGTTTCCAAAAAATATTTTGTGAACGTTGGTGCCGTGGGCCAGCCCCGCGACAACAATCCAAAATCTGCCTACGTCGTGTTTGATGTCGATGCCGGCACCATCGAACTGCGCCGGCTCGACTACGACATTCCCACCACCCAGGAAAAAATCCGGGCGGCCGGTTTGCCGGAGCGCCTCGCTGAACGGCTGGAATTTGGCCGTTAACCTTGGCGGGCGCCCCTCCCATCGCGTCTAGTAGCGCGGGGGGCGCATTTCCTTTGAGAATTCTCCTCCTCAAACCCAGCTCATTGGGCGATGTCATTCAGGCCTTGCCAGTCCTGCGGCTGCTGAAAAAGCACCTGCCGGAGAGCGAGATTTACTGGTGGATTGATTCTGCCCTGGCCCCCCTCCTCGCCGACGACCCCGATCTGACCGGCCTCATCCTGTTTGAGCGCAAACGCTGGGGGAATCCCCGGTATTGGCCCGAACTGGCCCGAAGCATTGCCCGTACCCGGGCGCAAAAATTCGACTGGGTAATCGACCTCCAATGCCTGGCCCGCAGCGCCGCCTTTGCCTGGCTCGCCAATGGCCACCGGCTCATTGGCCTCGACGAAGTACGCGAAGGCGCCCGCGGTTTTTACGACCTGGCCGTGCGCCGGGCTTCATTTCACACCCATGCAGTGGACTGGTATCTCTCCGTGCTGCCTCCATTGGGCGTGCCCAGCCATGACCACTTCACCTGGTTGCCCGAACGCCCATCCGTGGCTGCCGCCGTGGACGCAAAATGGCCCTTGAATAGCTTCCGCTGGGTGGTGCTGCAACCCGGTGCCCGCTGGGATAACAAACGCTGGCCGGCGGAATATTTTGCCGAACTGGTGCGCAACCTCCTCCGGGAAAATCCTGCTTATCGGTTTGCCATTTTGGGCAGCCGCACCGATGACTCCCTGGGTCAGTTCATTACCGCCGCCGCCCCCGCTCAATGCCTAAATCTCTGCG
>CAIZWI010000377.1 GCA_903936645.1 uncultured Verrucomicrobia subdivision 3 bacterium | reverse complement strand
CAGGGTAGTCCCGCTGCCGGGACAACCCTGGCCTGGCGGACTGAATCCCGTTGGGATTCGGCAATCCAGCAGCCGACGGCCCAAGCCAACCCGAATTCCACCGAAACCAGCGAGGAACCGGCTGGGATGCGTCAAGATGTTGGAGCAGAAACGCTTTGGCAAAATCGCCGCATACCCGCAGCGGTCTGGTAAGAGGGTGTGAGAGACTGTTTTAAAATTCAAAGCGGGCCAGCGGCGAGGGATTTTGGCGCTGACCAAGGCGGCGAGGTCCGCGCATCCCCGCAGCGGGCTGACTGCCTGCGCGCAGCGCACGTCGATTCGGGACAACTGACTGGCAGAGGTTTGATAAGCCTTTGGTCGGAGGTTCAATTCCTCCCGCTGGCACCAACAAAAAACCCAATAAAACCACTGCAAACAAAGGGTTTTATCACTTTCAAGAGTTTCTAATGCATTGCCGGACAATGGGCGTCAATAGGGATGAATTTGGCTAATTTTGGCAACCGTTGGCAACCGCTTTTACCGACCTCTCTCGAATTTTTATGCGAATTATTCTCGGTAATCAGGTGCAACCGGGCGGTGATTTCACCATTTAACCGTCTGGCCTTTGACGCGTCCGCTCGCCGGGGAGGTCTGTACATCCCTCTTGCGCTCTCCGGCTCGCTGGCGGGCAGCCTGCGCTTGGCGCTGGCGTCATTTGTTCAAGGCCTTCATCCCTTCAAGAAACAACGATAAGGCAGCCTTGATCAATTCCTCTCGCTTGGGAAGATAATCCTTCACACTCGGCCTTATCGTTCGGTCGAAAGCCTTCAGAACTTGAGATGTCACATCTTCCCCGGACTCACGCAAGATGGCCTCAAGCCGAATATGGTATTGCTCGGCGTAAAGCTGCCGAATTCTCGTGACTCCGTGTGTGCGCATACTACTATGGAGGTCATGCAGTGCCATGATAGGTCCGCCATGTTTTGTGATTTTCAGCCTCCTTAAGTTTTTCCTAATTAAGGGCGCTCCATCAATAAAGAAAGGTTCTTCAGTTTGGTATGGGAAAACAACATCGTCCATCAATCTGGCGAATGTAAGGTTCGTTAAAATAAGCGGTTTGCTTTGACCTTCAACCTCTGCAAAAACGGCGAATTGCTCAGATTTTTCGGTGTCCATGAAAATCAAATTAAACGGCGCTTACCAGCGTGTCGAGCCATGATTATGGGCGCTTCAGAGGTGCCAGCCCCATATTTCGGCTGGGCCTCGATGATTTCATATCCACCGCCGGGCCGGCGGACCAACTGGCTGCCATCGGGGAAGGTTTCCCGGCGGTTGCGGCGGTTGGTTTTGTAGTCGATGGGCTTCATGATTGCCGGGGGTGACGTACCCGGCCATGCGGTGCATCTGACCAAATTGGTCGCCTGGGGGCAATCTCAAACAGGCGCCGTCAATATGGACAGATGGTCTGGGAATCCCAGTGGGCACAACCCGCGCCCGCTTTCCGGCACTTGACCTTTTGTGTAAATTCGGGGTTAATCAGGAATGGATTGGTTTGAAATTCAATACAGAATCCGGGACTATCACCTTCGATTTTTTTCAGGGCGAGCATTGACCGCGTCCAGAATTGACCTCGCAAAGAACAATGACATTGGCGAGCAAGCTAAGCAAATTGATGCTGCAATCCGCGCAATATCCCGGCGGGAACGCGATCAAGAGGGAATCTTTGGTTCTGAGCTTGAGCACAGGTTGACAGACCTCGAAAAGGATATTCTGGCGATTCGGCTGGATTGGGCATGGCAAATTTCCTTAAATCCCCCGAACTGGGCGTTCGGTGAAGAGCTGACAGAAGATGAATTTGAGCATCTTTTGATAAACCTGTGGCAAAAAGACGGGCGCGAAAAGTACCTGACTAGGCAGCAGCGAATTGACGCGATTTTCCCAAATCAAACGAGGCTGCAAAAACCGGCCGGCAACCAACCGCCCCAAAGCGACGACCTGAGCGGAACACAATCTCCACAAGACAAACCTTTTCGGCGATGAAGCCAGCTTCGATGTTCTTCCGTGCCGCACAGTGGCCACCCCTACCAGCCATTCCGATTCGCCAGCGGGCAGCCTACAAGCGGCCCTGGCGGCTGGAATTGGTGGTGTAGATACCGGATTGGGTCTGCCATTGGGAGCTTTGCGCTGGGAGCACAAGTTGCACGCCATTTAGCCAACCAAACATAAGCCGCAAAATGCCCCCATACAAAAAGCAACATTTTTTACCAGCCGCTTATCTCAAATATTTTTCCGATGACCAGACAATCTGTAACCGGAAATCGTGGGTTTACCGCTTTGATGGCGACATAGAAAGGCGCGTCCCGGTTGACAGTCAATGTTTCGAGGATTACTTCTACTCAAAGGAAAAGGCCGCCGAAATCGAACAGTATTTCAACCATTCTGAGACAATTTACTGCGATTTTGTCGACAAAGTTCGCGCCGGCATTGAGCCTTCAAGAAAGCATTTCGGCGACTTGTTCCTGTTCATGGTTGACCTATCTCTTCGGAACGCCATCCATAAAAACTCTATTGGTCAGGAAGAATTGGAGGCATATCAGGTGCGAATAAATTTTTTCTATCAGGTCATTCTCCTTGGGAGGGCACCCAAGGATGTGTCGATAGCTAAAATCAGGGATCACATCGCATCACATTGGCGTTTGGAAATATTTTCCGCGCCTCGTGATTTCAAGTTTGCTACATCTGACAATCCATCGTTATTTGCCACTTGCAGGCAATCCATAAATGGACGTTCTCAATTACAATTAATCCTTGTCCCTCTTGATCCCAGCAATCTCGCTGTAGCCTTTGACAAGCGCTTTTTGTCAATCCCATTGGCTCCTCTTACCGGACTAGATGTGCAGAGGATTAACGCTTCCCAGATCATTAATGCCGAGTCTTGCATTTATGGTTGCCAAGCCCTGTCCGATAACGATAAAGAGAATGTTCGAAATGCATTTTTAACTCGGCCTGAAGCGGTTTCTGAGGTCACGCCGTTAGGATGGAGATCATACATGAATTATATTCCGCCTAGTTTTCTTTCATTTGTGACAATCAATCCACCGCTTTTTTAGATTTATTTGCTCGCAATTACGGACTACAATCAGCCCTCTAATCGTATCTTTCTTGCTCACCGCCGCCACAATGATTGGACAATTCCCAATGGCCTTCGCACCATTTCCCGGCCTTGACGTACTCGGCTGCGGTGCCGCCGGTGAGGGTGTACCGTCCTTTCCGTCCGCCATGCGGATAAGGCGGGCAGAGCCGAATTTCACGACGATCTCGCTTTGCGCCAGGTGCAAACTAACTTACGTGTTAATTTTCATGGTTCCATTTTGGCAGGGGACCCTGGACATCCGCTGTCCATGGTGAAAAGTTTTTGCAAAATAATCGGACGACCATCCAACCGACGGCAAGGAGTCCCTGAGCCGTGGATATGCGCGACAGCGCGGCTGAAGAAGCGGAGCACTGATCAAAGCACCAGCGCGGCGGAGCCACCTAAAAGTGTGCTTTTCTGTGTTGAATTTGCCCGCCTGAACTTCTGGGCTCCCAAAAAAAGCATGCTTTTACCACCCCCAAAAAGCATGCTTTTTAAGGGGGGGGGATTTTCTGGATTTTTCAGGGGGTACTTTTGGGGGTGCTATTTTTCGGAGGATCCCCCCATGCTCTTTTCTGAGGCATCGCGCGGCAATTTTGGGGGTGCGATTTTTCAGCGAGGTTTTCCGCTGGATTCTTGAGAAATCTGGCTCGGAAAGTCTGTGGAGCTATCACGCAGATAAGTTTGGGACTCCCCCCCGCCTAGAATTTTCCGGCCATTTTTGGCGCCCTGGGGAAAAGCATGCTTGTTCCGAAGGGGGTGGGGGGAGGCCTGCGGTTAACTTACTCCCGCCAGACCTCGGCGGAGAGGGGGAGTTCATTAAGTTCAGCCCGGGCCTCGCGCCAGGTGGGATAGTGTGTATCCAGCAAGGCTTGAAACCGCTCGCTATGGGTGGGCTCCAGCAGGTGGATCATTTCATGCACCACGACGTATTCGACCAAGTCTTTGGGCTTTTTGACCAGTTCCGTGTTAAGCCGGATGTGGCCGGCGCGATGGTTGCAACTGCCCCATTTGGTTTTCATCCGTTGCAGGAAGTATTCAGTGACCTGCACGCCCAGCTTCGGTTCCCATTTTTTGATCAGGGTCGGGACCAGCGCGTGCAGCAGGGATTTATGCCACTCGTGAATGACCTCGGCCCGCTTGGACTGCGGGCTGCCCGGGCGCACGCTGAGAGTCAGGCGTTTGTGGTCCAGCGTCACGGATGGCCTGACGTCTCGCTGAATGACGGTCAGTAGATGCCGGCGGCCCCACAAGTAATGACTTTCCCGTTCCACAAACTGGCGTGGGGTTTCGCGGGATTGCTGCCGCAGGCGGGCCTGCTGGTCGCGAATCCAGCCCAGTTTGGTAATCGCGTAAGCCCGGGCCACTTCCAATCGTGTGGCTGTGGGGGCGCTCAACGTCACCCGGCCCGCCGGGGGATGCACCGAGAGGTGCACGTTCTTGATGGCCTTGCGGGTCACCAGAATGGAAAGCTCGCCGAGCTGGATGGTTTCCGTTTTCAATAGCCGGGCTGGTTTTTAACGATTTCGAAAACCGCCAGGGTCGCCTGGCGATTTCGTGACAGCAGAGGGAAGAGGGCGTTTAGCACCTGCGCTTCGCGGGTGGGGTCGCCCTTCCACCCGGCCGGGGCGTGGTCGCGCATGGCCTGGTCAATCTGGAGCGCCAGAGTGACGCGCTTGGCTTTATCAGCGGCACTTTCCTCCTGCATGGGGGAGACTCCACCAGCCAAAATATCGGTCAGGTTGTTGAAAATCACGGTGGCTTCCGGCTTGCCGTGAAGCGCCACTGGCACGCCGTCCACCGCATCTTTTTTGGCCATGCGCCTTACCAATTCCTCCGCCTGTTTGAGGAAAGCCTCGTAGGCAGAGGCATCGGCACGGTTCTGGCGGATGAGATCGGCCAGCAGTTGAGACATCTCGGAGTAAAACCGGGGGTCGGTCAACTGGTCGCGGATGATGGTTTTGCGGATGTTGTTAATGATGCCCTCGGCGATGGCATTGCGCGATAGCTTGCCCTTGGCATTGAGCTTGCGGGCGATGGTGTCGTGGATGCCGGTCTTGATGATGAGGTCGGTGATGGACAGGGAGTCAAGATTGCCCATGTCCGTCGCCGGATCCGCTTGCACGTAGGTATTGAGCAAGTGCCGCATGTCGGCCTCGTAAGGCTTGATATCCAGTTCCTCGCCCGAATGCCGCTTGATGGCGGCGCGGATATCGCCGTAAAAATCCACTTCCTTTTGCAGCACGCCGGCCTCGGCCTCGGAATAACCCGCCTCAATGAGGTTTTGGGCCAGGTCGGCATAGGCACGGACGAACGTGGCCACGGACTTGTAGAACGTAATGCGCAATGGCTCGGTATCTGTCAATGCTTGCGGGCTGGCCGCATCCCCGCAGAAATAGTGCAGGAACTGCTCGACCTCCCGGGGTAGCGGGACGGGTTCGCACAAAAAGCGTAACGCCTCGCGGGCGGCATCAAGCTGGTGTTTGCCCTCCACGAGCCAGTTTTTTAACTCCACGTTATTGGAACCGCCGCCGCCCTGGTCAATGTCCAGTTCATCGGAGCTGTAAACGGCAATGGCCTCCTGCACGTCGTTAAACAGCTTTTTGAAATCCACGATATACCCGTAGTCCTTGTCGATGCCGTCGAGGCGGTTGGTGCGGCAGATCGCTTGAAAAAGATTGTGGTCGCGGATTTCGTTGTCCAGGTAGATGTAGGTGCAACTCGGCGCATCGAAGCCGGTCAGGAGTTTGCTCACCACGATCAGGAGCTTGAGGTTGGCCGGTTCCTTGATAAAGCGGCGCTTGGCCTCGTCCTCATAGGCTTTGACCGTCTGCTTGGGCTTCAGGACGTGCAGCGTGTAGGTATCAAATTTATAACGCTCCGTGCTGTTGGGAGGCTCCAAGGCAATTACACTGGCCTGGGGCTCGAAGGACGTGATGATGCCGCAAAAGCGCCCGAAATCCTTGCCTTTAAACAGGCGGTAGTAGTGGCAGGCATCGTAGATGCTGGCCGCCACGAGAATCGCCGTGCCCCGTTCATTGTTCAGGCGCGGCTTGGTGTCAAAATCGTGGATGATACTGGCGGCGATGCGCGACTTGCGCTCCTCCGCGCTCATTAACTCCTCCATGGTGGCCCAGCGCTTGCGCAGGATGGCCTTTTGGAAATTATTCAGCGTGCGTGTTTTTTGCGCAAAATAATCCTCGATGGCCCGGGGTGAAGTGAGCCGCTGGGGAACGTCGCGGGCCTCGTATTTTAAATCCAGCACCACCTGGTCCGCCACGGCTTCGTGGAACTTGTAAGTGTGGATGTAGGTGCCGAAAATATCCCGGGTACGCAGCTTGGCCGCGTCCTTTTTGAGCAGCGGTGTGCCGGTGAAACCGATGAAAATGGCCTGCTCCAGCCAGCGCTTCATCTGCCGGTTCATCTCGCCGCCCTGGGTACGGTGACATTCATCCACGAACACGTAAAAATTCCCATGCACCTTGGGCGGCGGGCCGGTGAGGTCAGCCGTATCAAACTTTTGCAGCAACGCGCACAACAGGCGGGGGGCGGTGGCCCCCAGTTTGGCGACCAACTCCGCCCGGCTCTGCACGCGGGGGGAGGGCGCATCCATACCGATGACCCCGACGCTTTTCATGACCGCCTCAATCTGCTTGTCCAGTTCGTCCCGGTCGGTGACGATGAGGATGCGGGCTGCCGAATCATACTCCAGGAGCCACTTGGCCAGCAGCACCATGAGGATGCTCTTGCCGCTGCCCTGCGTGTGCCAGATGACGCCCCCCTCGCGCTGGCGAATGCGCTCCTGCGCCAGCTTCATGGCGGCGAACTGGTGCGGGCGCGGCACCTTCTTGTAACCGGCGTCGAAAATGACGAAGTTGCGGATCAGGTCCAGCAAGCGGGATTTTGCGCACATCTCTGCCAGCGGACGGTCCAGCAGCGCCCCCGGGGCGAGGGGACCGGCATCCGCGGCTTTCCATTCCACAAAAAACTCCGCCCGCGAGGTGGCCGTGGCGTAGCGCAAGCCCTGCGAATCATTGCCGGCGAAGACCAACTGGACCGTGGCAAAAAATCCCAGGTTGAAAATCTCCTCCTGGTTGGTGATAAGCTGGCGCACGCCATCGGCAATCTCCACCGAACTCCGCTTCAACTCGATGACGCCAATGGCCAGGCCATTCAGGTAAATCACGAGGTCGGGCCGCCGCTCCAGGCCGCCGCGCAAGGTCACTTCCTCGGCCAGAGCAAAATCATTCTTCTCCGGCTGGTCCCAATCCACCAAATGCACCGTTTCGTGTGGCCGGCCAGCCGCCACTTGCACGGACGCACCGTAGCGGAGTAGCTGATAGGTGCGCAAGTTGGCCTGGTAGAGAGTGGTGCCCGTGACTTCCACCGCAGCCAGCAATTTCTGCAAGGCGGCAGCGATATGCGGCTCAGAATAACCCCGCGCTCGCAGGTTTTCCCGAAGCAAGTCGGGCTCGATGCAGCGATTCCTTTCCCGCTGATGCCACTCGCCCAGGTAACGATAGCCGAGGCAATCCGGCCGCGCCGGGTCCGTGAACAGGGCAATGACGCGGTTTTGCGTCTTGCGTTCGGAGCGGGGAATTTCAGGCATGGGCAGAAGTCTCCCTTTTGGTGATGCCGCTGCCCGGCCTGGCCTGTGCTGGTAATGCGCTGGTGCTCACTGGGATTAAATGTGCCTTTTTTCCGCCCGGCAGCAATATTTAACCGTATTCGGCAGGCAATACTCGCCCCTATTCCGTGCGCTTCGAGCCGTAAGACTGGCGAATTCCTTAGCCAACAGTTTTTTAAGCTGCCTCAGGACGATGCGGTGATTTTATCGAGAACAGCCCGTTTGAACCACGCCGGAATCCGGTTGGTTTTCAACTCCAGTTTCCGGCCCTCAGTGATTTCCGCCAGCCACGTATGCCCTTTTTCTGGGTCGTCGCCGGTATTATCAAAAATGTAAGCACGGTTCGTATGCCGGATGGCGGGCATTAGTAACTCCAAGGAACGGTGGTAGCGGGTGGTGATCCGGTCCTCGGGCACAGCGTGGCCCCCCAGCCTCACGCGGTTGCGGACTCGGGAAATATTGATCGCCGGGTCATCGGTGGCGACAAAGTAGAGATACGTGCGGTAACCGGCTGCCTGGGCCTGGGCCAGCAACGCCACTTTGCTGGCATGGGACATCACCGTTTCCAGCGTGAAAGAGTGGTGGTCCGCCATCAGCTTTTGGCGGAGGAAATCACTGGCCACCGAGGCGAGATAGGAATTCACCGCCAACCGGCCAAATTCCAGACGATTGCCGGAAAAAATCAATTGGCTGACGACCTCCCCCAATCCGGCATCCTGAAGAAATGTGGAATTATGAAAAAACGACAGCACCTCCGTCGCTGCGGTGGCCACTCCATAAGTGGTGAAATCGAGCCAGGTTTGCCGCCGGATTTCCTGCTCCAGCTCATCGGGATTCAAGTAGACACCCAGCAGGGCGGGTGGCAAGTGGAGTTTCAGCGTGCTTTTGCCCGAACCATTCGGCCCGGCAAACATTCTCAGCCTTGGGGTGGCCGCGCTCAACGGATGGTGAAGATTTGCCCGGCAACGAACTGCGTGGGCGGCTCGATTTGCTTAACCGTCACCTTGCGGCCATCTGGAAATAATTCGTAGATGACGCCATCCCGCGCTTGCAGCACACTTTGCCCGGCCGCGAGCGCCTGGTCGCGGGCCGCCGCGAACGCCGAGCCGGACACGGCGGGGAACTGGCTTTCAAGCTGTTGAATATCCTGGTCTGACATGGCAAATCAATCCTGTTTCAATATAAAACACCCACCAGGTCAAAGCAACCGCGGATTGCCTGTCTGCAAGTCCGGCAACCATGCCAACGCTGCGCCACCGATCAGTCGGACGTTAAACCAACCTTCTGCTGGCGAAGCTTAGCCAACCACCCATGAGGGCACTCAGCCGACTCGTGCTCAACGGCCTGTAAAAACTTTTCAAGCAGGGTATCACTGTCCACGGCCGCGAACTGGTAATATGCTTGGGCTAAATCTACGTTTCGGGCGAATTGCAGAGTGTGGAGATGACAGCGCCAGAGGGCATCGGGCATTTCTTCCCAGAGCTCGTTGAAGCCGGGATGGAGCATCAGGTTATCCCCGAAGGCGATGTATCCTGCAAACTTGCGCACCTCCTTCCGGATCTCGCCTGAATCGGCCTTGGAGAAGATGATTCCTTTGAATGTGTCGAGGGCCGCCGGATGAAATCGAAAGAAGGCACTGGCTGCCGACAGGAATTCCTCCCGCAGTCCGCTTTGCTGCAAACCCAGGTTTTTGAGCAGTTGATCCATGAAGCCAATGCCGGCGAGCAGTCGATGACCTTCGCTGGCTGGTTTCAAAGCGAGGAGTAATTTGAATTTGGGCAGGGCTTTACTGCCTTTAATCCGTTGCAACGATTTTCCTGTGACTTTCATCTCAATAGCCAGATTCTCCACAGCCATGTTCCGAAGCTGCGCTTCCTGGGAAATGAGCGCCCGATACAACTGGAACGGCGATTCGTATTCGAAAAATTCCAGTTCCCCTTCGGCAAAGCATTCCTGGTTTAGCTTCCGTTCGCAGCTTTCCAAATAACATAGCCGCAAGACGAGGTCGCGGAAAAGGGCGCGCCCAAGCACGGTGTTTTCGCCCGGCTTGAAGCCCAGATGTTTTACCCAAAGGGGCGAGATTTCGGCGGCGCCTTTCCAGAGCCGAAAGTATTCGCCCACATACTTTTTGGCGAACCCGTTTACGGCGGAAACCTTGGGGAAAAGCGCGGTTACCAGTTCGACCAGTTTGGCTTCAATTTCCTCGTAGCTGCATTGTTTCACTGGTTTGGCGGCCTTGATCCGCTCCTGCGTTCTCGGGCTGATCGGCAACCGATGTTTGGTCGCGAACGCCAGGGCGTAGGAATTCAGTGCGTCGAAGGCCGCCAAAACCCAGCCGCCGGGAAACGGCGGCTGGGTGGCGTTATCGCCGGCGGCCAGCTTAATTTGCTGAAGCTTGGCCTTGGCCATGACGGGTTGCCCCTTGGGTGGCGGGTGCGGAGGCTTTTGCGGCGGCGGATTGGGCACGGGCAGTAAAACTGCCTTTGCCCACATTGCCTCCGGATTTGGCCGTGCTGCTCTGGATGCGAGCGGCGGCCTGCGAACTCATTCTACCTTTCATACGATGCCTTTTTTTTAACACGTGGCGGAATTGCCAGTGCCAGGCTTATTTCTACCACCTCCGCCAGAGTTGCGCCCGGACAAGAAACCGCCAAAAACCGTGGCTTCAGACGAGGCGTGTCCTGCCAGTGAGCAGTTCCTGCATCATGGCCTGCTTGAGGGCGCGGGTCTTCTCCCGCCGCTGCTCTAGTGCCGCCAGTTCCGCGTCCATTTCCGCCAGCACCTCGGCGATGGCGGTTTGTTCGGCCAATGTTCGCGGGAGGGTGACGAAGGCGTTTCGCACACTTCCAACGGAAACGAAAGGCTGAGCCTGACCGCTTTTGGGCCAAAACTCACGGTCGCAGGTTTTCCAATACAAAAATTCGGTGCAGGCTTCGTGACCATTACCTTTGAACCAAATCGTATTCTTGATAGGTGTCCATTTGCCGAGCGCAAGCCACGTCTTTCCGCATTGTGCGCCAATTGCACTTATCACCACGCCGGGGCCGTCATGCTCGAACCAGCTTACATAACCATCTTGTCCCGAAGCGCTGAACGCTGCATAACCGTGATCTTGGTATGTGTCTTTCGTGATTGACGTGTTGCCCCAGTCAGCTTGGGCAATATCCCCCAGCCGCTTCACTACCCACTCGCAGTGGAAGCCGGGGAGGCGGGTTTGGCCGGTGAGGAGTTGCTGCATGGCGGCCTGTTTGAGGTCGCGCTTCTTGGCAATGAGCCGGTCCAGCCCGCCCAAGAGGCCATCCACATCGCTCAACGCCGTGGCAATGGCGCGCTGTTCGGGGAGGGGAGGTTTGATTACCGGAATGCGAGAGCAAATTAACTTGTTGAGTTTTGGTTGGGCTGTGCCGGTATTGTATTGTGCGTATTCTCGACTTTCCAAAAATTCCACCAAGTAATCGAGGACCATGTCAGCCTTGGGGCGCAAAACGTGGGCGTGGTTATTAACCCAAGTTTTACCCGAAATCTTGAATGCAAGTCGGCAACTGCGACTAAGGATGTTCTCACCGTCTTCTCCCAGCAAAATTAAATCCTCGTCGAATATGAAATCGTTTACATAGTCCACGATGCCCGATGCGCCATAGTAAGGAATGTCGCCTCGCATCTTTGCTCGGTCACTATCTTTAACTGGGCGGCGACGGCCATCCAAAAAATCAACTGTTGCGATAAGCGGCCTTACGTCCCATGCAT
>CAIZWI010000376.1 GCA_903936645.1 uncultured Verrucomicrobia subdivision 3 bacterium | reverse complement strand
GATTGCCCGGCGCGTGGTGGAATCCTTTCGGCTCAAGGCCCGGACTCGCGACGAGTCGCTGCATCTCTCGGTGCGGGAAGAGCAAATTTTACTGCTTTTGTCCAAGGGGCATTCGAACAAGATGATCGCGGACCGGCTCGAGATCAGTGTCGATACTGTGTGCCACCACTTGAAGCATGTTTTTGAAAAGCTGCATGTCAGCTCCCGCACGGAAGCGGTGGTCCGTTACATGGCCTCCAAAACCAGCCCGACCTGACGCGCTGCCCTCCTTGGGCCAAATAACGCCGAAGCCCTGGCGTTAAAACCATCCCCTGTTTCGGGGATGCGCAAGCTACTTTGACTGGGTATTTACGCTTTCCGGCTTCTCAGTAACAGTAGTTAAATAGCCTTAGTGCGTTTTAATCAACCGCCCGGGGCGGCCATGCATCAAACCAACAACCATATGCTTAGAATCATCCACCAAATCATCCGTAAAACCAGGATTGGCCTCCTCGCCGGGCTGAGCCTGGCCATCGCGCCACTGGCCTTGCCGGCGGCGACCAATACTTTCCATTTTAGCAACACCACCGTGAATGCCGGATCGGGTCCGGTGAATCCAGCCAATGGGGCGACGGCGATTGCCGGCACCAATTTGAATGTCGGAGATGTGGTGGTTTTTGATGGCATCGTGATCAATGTCCCGGGCTCCACCTCCGACGCATGGGGAGCGGTCGAATTGGGCGCAGGGGGGTATTTGGGCCTGACCAGTGATGTGTTAGGGGTGCTCGCCGAAACTGGCAAAACCAGTGGCAACCGCTGGCAGCTGTTTGTGAATGGGGCTTCGACCCAATTTGGGGCGGCAGCGTTGGATTCCAAAACCAACCGGGTGCATATCGAGCTGGACTGCACGCTCACCGGGTCCACCACCAACCTGACTTATTTGGTGGAAATTGATCAAGGCGACACGGGCACTTATAACGACTCTCTGTCCGGCACCGGCCTGACCTTCCCGAATAACACCATCCCTCTGGCTTTCGGGGCCAATAACGCGGCCCATTTGTTCATTCAAACCCAGCCCATCATCGCCGTGTCCGCCACCACGCCGGCCACCAACCAGGTGGCTGCCGGTCTGACCGCCACTTTCGCGGCCACCATCCTCCAGGGCTATCCGATTCAAACCGCCCAGCAATGGCGGTCCAATGGCGTGCCCATTCCGGGAGCCACGAGCCTGAGTTATACCACGCCGCCCGTTACCGCCGCATACAATGGCGCGCAATACTCGGTGGTGGTCACCAACCTGCTGACTGCGGGCAATATCGTGACGAGCGCTCCAGCCGTGCTGCTCGTTCGCTCCGCGCCCGGCCTGGTGACCTTTAATTTCCCCACCACCACCGTGGCGGCGGGCGGCGGTTCCGTGACAGATCCCGGGGTGGCCATTAGTGGCAATGGCCTGCTGGCCGGTGACACCGTGGTGTTCGACGGCATTGTCACACCGAATGGTTCGCAATTGTCCGATGCCTGGACGGCCATCAACATTGGCGGCGCGGGATATGGCGGGGTGGTCAATGCGAAACTCGGGGTGCTCACCCGTGTGGGTTCGGGGGCAAACCCCAGCCAGTTATTCATCAATGGCAGTGGCAACGCCAACCCCACGCCCAGTTCCGCCGCCACCAACCGCGTGCGCATTGAGCTGTACCCCTCCGCGACAGGCAGCACCACTAATATGGGCTGGCTCGTTAAAATCGATCAAAACCTGACCGGCAACTTTTTGCCTGCGGTCTCCGGGACCAACCTGACCTTTGTGAACAACACCCTTCCATTGACGTTTGGGTCCAGCGGCTCTTCGTCCCTCGTTTACCAAAATCCCCAATCCCCAGTTTCCATTTTTGGCGGCCCCTCCCCCACCACCCAGGTCGTGGCGGTGGGCGCGCCCATTTCGGTGGGGGTCACCGTTGCGGGCTGGTCGCCCGCGTTTCAATGGCGCAAGAATGGCGTGGCCATTGCGGGTGCCACCAACCAAAATTACACCTCGCCCCCGGCCACACTGGCGGACAACGGCGACCAGTTCACGGTGGTGGTCAGCAACCGCTTGAGCAGTCTGAACGTGGTCACCAGCACGATCGCCAAAGTCGCGGTGCTGATCCCCAACAACCTCACGTGGTATCCCACGGTGGATTACACCACTTGGGACTCAGCCACGGCCAACTGGACCACCAACGGCGGGGTGGGGCAGACCAAGTTTGCCACGGGCAACAATGTGACCTTCGACAGCCTGGGTTATAACCTCGGTGGCAACCAGGTCACCGTGACCAATCTGGTCAATCCTAATGCCACCACTGTCAATGTGCAAAGTGGCGATGGTTATGTGTTCGCCGGCGAAGGGGTCAGCGGCCAGAGTCTCCTGGTAACGGGTGATGGCACGGGTGCGCTTTATTTGCAGACCTCCAACGAAGTGGCGTACTCCAGTGTGACGATTACTGCCCTGGCTGGGGCCAGTTCAGCCAGCACACTCCTGCAAGTCGGTTATAATGGCACGGATGGTTTGCTCGCGGCTAATTACATCACCAACAATGGGATACTGGACTTTGATGATGCGGGCTTGCTGCCCATTTCCGCTGTGATCAGTGGTTCCGGGAGTGTGATTCAAGACGGAGCGGGCACCACGGTTTTGTCCGCGACCAATAGCGCCTACACCATTCAAGCCATTAATGCCGGGACACTCTCCATTGCCAGTACTCCCAATCCAGGACCCATTCTAAATAACGGCGTGCTGGTGCCGGCCAGCGCGGCGGCCGTGCTGGCCATTCCGAATGCCATCTCCGGCAGCGGCTTGTTTGATTTCACGGGCTTCCAAACCACGATTGTGACCGGGGTCAGCAGCCACACGGGCCGGAACCTGATCTTTTGGTCGGACGTTATTGTGGACAATCCCGCCGCCTTGGGCGACCCGGTCAATGGTTCCACCGATATTTCCGGGGCTGACCGGTTTGGCGGCCTGTATCTCTCCAACAGTATTGCCTGGACGCAGCCTTTGCAACTCGACACCCGCTATACGACCGGTCAGGCGGCCACCGCCCCGCATTTGGCTAACTTGAGGGGCACCAATGCTGTCACCGGTCAGTTGACCTTTGCCACCGGTTCGGCGGCCGGGGTGAATGGCACCGAACTTAACGTGGAAGCCACCGCCGGCCAGTTGACCATTGATGCCGCGAGCACCCTGATCAACAGCACCTTTACCGCGCCGGTCAGCCTGAACTTGCAAGGTGGCGGCGCCGGCTTCTGGAATGCACCGCTGGCGGATGCCGCCGGCGGCACCCCGCTCAACGTCTTGAAACGCGGTCCCGGTGTCTGGACCCTGGGCGGAGCAAACGTCAACTCCGGGACCACCACGGTGACTGCCGGCACGTTGTTGGTGGAGGGACAATTGGGTGCGGGCAATGTCACCGTGTCGGGTGGTGCCCTCGGCGGGACAGGCTTGATTGCCGGTCCGGTAACCGTAGCCGCCGGTGGCACACTGGCCCCCGGCGACGGCCTGGGCACCTTGACAGTGAACGCCGACCTCACCCTCTCCCCGGGCAGTTTCACTCGTTTGCAAATCAGCAAAGCGGCCGGCACCAATGCGGTAATTACGGGCATTGGCAATCTGACCTATGGCGGCACTCTGGTCATCACCAACGTGGCCGGCCACTTGGCCACGACGGACGCCTTCCCGCTCTTTAGTGCCGCCACTTATACCGGCAGTTTTGCCGCCATCAGCCCAGCAACTCCCGCACCGGGTCTGGCCTGGAATACCAATACCTTGGCGGTTGACGGCACCCTGCGCCTGACCAACAGCCTCACCGTGGCCACCAACCCGACCAATCTGACGGCCACCGTGAACGGCAAGGTGCTGAATCTGAGCTGGCCAGCCGACCACACTGGGTGGCGTCTGCAGGTGCAGACCAACCATCTGGCTGCGGGCCTTAGTGGGAATACCAACGACTGGGGCACGGTGGCAGGTTCCACCACCACCAACGCGACGAGTGTCAATATTGATGCCGCCAAGCCCGCGGAATTTTACCGGCTGGTTTATCCCTGAGCCGAAGCCGTGCCTCACCCTCCTGAGGTGGGGCCGGCCCCGGCCAGGAGTCCTTGGGGGCGGGAATGCTTGAGGTGTTCCCGCCCCAAATTTTAATGAGTATTATAAATTATTACTGAATTGTACTTATGAAACGGAACCAGCCGCGGTCCAGTCAAACGCATTGTGCCGGGGCGTTTACCCTCATTGAACTGCTGGTGGTCATTGCGATCATAGCGATTTTGGCCGCCATGCTCCTGCCCGCGCTGGCGGCAGCCAAGCGAAAGGCGCTGCAGGCGCAATGCTCCAGCAACCTAAAGCAGTGGGGCATTGCCGTGGCGATGTACGCGGGTGATTTCGGGGACCGCTTTCCCGACAACCGTGCATTGCCGCCGGACAATGAGGGACCCGAATGGGTGAGCGGGAATTTTAACACCGGATTTTTCCCCGGTTATTTGTACAAAAACATCACGGGCAGCGGCACCACCGGCGTGCGGAGCGTGAATGTGGTCATGTATTGTCCGACTGATACCTGGCGGCGGAATTACGAAGCTTCTGCGGGTGTCACCAATTTGATCGGGTACCACTGGCTGCCCGCCCGGGCAGCCGATGCCGTCTACGGCAGCATCCCGGCTTATGGTCCTTGGTATACCCGCACCAAATTGAACCAGCCCTACCATCTGGCCAGCGTAATGGCCGACGCAATCGAGACCAGCGGGGCGGCGAATCCTTGGGATATTAACTTCACCGGGGCTTTCAGTTATAGCGGTCCTGTCTCAAACCACGCGGGAAAAAATGGCGTTCCCACCGGCGGGAATTTTCTGTACGAGGATGGTCATGTGGATTGGATCAAGTTCAATCAATCCGCCAATATTATCGCCAAAACAGCGGTGAATTACGCCGATGGCAGCGCCTCCTATTACGACGCCGCGGTGGCGGTCGGAACGGGGCCCTGGTAGGCCAGGATCTGCGCCAAATCAAATCAAATCACTTTCGCCCTCAAGCTTTATGGCCAGGGCCCGCACGGGGCGGTGCCCATCAACTCCTCGATGGCCAGTTTGAGTTGGGAGCGGGCGGTTCAAGGTATAATCCTGCGCAGCGCCGGCCTGTTCCGATAAACCTGGCGGAACATGGCGTAAAGCCCGTCCACGCCTCGCTCAGATGGGCAAATGAATACAGGGATGCCGTTGGCATGGCCTGTGGTAGTTAGCAATGGGAGGGAGTTGGTAACTCGCCATGCCGCGCCATGCGCCGGGGCCGCTTCGCGGATGAAAACCGCCAGTTGCGGTTTTCTGCCGTTTGCCCGGGGAATGGGGCCGGCCACCAGAATTAGCTGCACTTGGGTAGTTGACTTAGCATTGCAAAGAACCACCGCACGTCATGTTCCACCATGGAACGAAATTCCACATGGCTGCTGTCTCGGTTATCAAACATTGCCCCCGGCGGTCGGGGGGAAACATCCAGGTGAGCCGCTGCTCCAGTGGCATAAAAAAGCCCGGTCCAGTGACCGGGCGTTGAAATTGGTTGCGGGGGTAGGATTTGAACCTGTGGTCCCGCAGCGCGGGATTATGAGCCCGCGGCGCTATCGGGCGTTGCACCCAAACCGGTGATGGCGCGAAACCCCGCTCCACCTTTTTGGGCTTTCAGGCGGTTCTCCAGTTTGCGGGCATCGGTGAGGCTTTGCGGCGCACTGGTCCAGACCAATAGCCAAGGGCCACGATGGCGTGTCCAGGTGGAAACCCCGGCATTGTGCTGTTCCAGCCG
>CAIZWI010000375.1 GCA_903936645.1 uncultured Verrucomicrobia subdivision 3 bacterium | reverse complement strand
TGCGCCCGTGGTAACCAGGTGTTGCAATTGCAGCAAGGCGGCCACCCCGTGCTGGCAATCCAATTTAATCGGGCAGGCGCATTTGGTGGCCCAATCACCAGAGGAATATTCCAGGGTAACATCATAGATGACTTCAGCTTGAACGACGGCGGTAAAGAGGTGATCCGGTTCGAGGCAGGCCACTTCCAGCACCTGGCCTTTGGAAAAATAATCGCGACCCCGCCGGCGCGTCTTGGCGTCCGTTTGTGTCAGGAAGTAATGGATGCCATCCAATTGCTCTTCGCCCAAATTCATGTCCTGCCGAGCATGCGGGAAAATTGCGGGCAAAACAAGCGGTGGTTGCGGTTCGCTCCCGCTCACTTCGCGGCATGTCATCGGTCAACTTTGCGGAACAGTGCCCGCCACCGGCTCGCCGTCGGAGGTCAATTCGCTGCCGGAAGGCCATTCGTTCCATCGGCGGTGGGGCGAAAACATTCTGGGAGACTGGAGCGTAACGGGCACGGCGTTTAGTCCCGGCCCGGTGGACTCCGCGCAGGCGGCGGGTCCGGCGGAGATCACCAGCAAAGGTCGGGGGACGAGCTCACCGGCTGGTGCCCACCAGTGGGGAGGTTAGTTCGTTGGCGTGCCAAACGAGCCGGGTGAAGGACCTGAATGGCTTGATCGATTGCGCTGGCGAGTATCACCATTTTCCCCAGCGCCGGGGCAAGTGCTGGACGTGGAGTTAACCAGCAAACCGGCGGCGTGTGGGACCCGTAACCTGCCGGTGCAAAACTAACCGCCGCATCGGGGAATGAATTGGGCATTTGAATGGGGGAGGTAAGTGGCGGAGAGAGGGGGATTCGAACCCCCGATACGATTCCCGCCTATTATACACCGTAAATATTGGCATATTTAACATCAATAACACGCTTGACACGGGTGAATGTTGCCACTATTGTTGCCACTACAAATTGAACGATAACCCAATAAACAAAGGCCCGATATGGCATCACTTCGTAGAAAAGACCGCTCTCCGTTCTGGTTCGCTTGTTTCACTCTTCCTGATGGTACTCGCACCCAGCGCAGCACTGGCACTCACCAGCGCCGCATTGCGCAGCGGATCGCGAGCGAATTTGAAGAGTCGGCCCGGCAGGCATCCGGGGGCCGGTTCGTCGAATCCCGCGCCCGCAAAACCATCGCCGACATTTATGCCATGGCAAACACCGACACGCTACCCACTTCCACCACCGCGGATTTTTTCAAGTCCTGGTTGAAGCGCAAGCAGATCGAAGCCGACGATTCCACGCACGAGCGTTATGCTGGCACGGTAACCCAGTTCATTGAACATTTGGGCAGCCGGTCCCAACGGGACATCACCCATATTTCAGCCGTAGACATCTCCAGCTTTCGGGACGCCGTCGCCCGGCGGTTGGCACCGGGCAGCGTGAACCTCATGCTCAAAATTCTCCGAGTTGCCTTTACGGCTGCCCGCCGCGATGGATTGATTGACACCAACCCGGCCGAGAAGGTTCCCATCCTAAAAAAATCCCGTGAAGCCGCCCGCCGTGCGTTCACCCTGTCGGAATTGCAGAGCATTTTGAAAGTGGCCGACGACGAATGGCGGGGCATGATCCTCTTTGGTGTGTACACCGGCCAGCGTCTCGGTGATATTGCCGGCCTCATGTGGCAGAATGTTGACTTGAAGCGAGGTGAAGTTAGCTTGGTGACCGGTAAGACCGGCCGCCAGCAGATTCTTCCGTTAGCGGCTCCCCTCCGCCGCTGGATCGATTCCTTGCCCGCAGCGCAGAAGCCTGACGCTCCGCTGTTTCAAAACGCTTTTGATATCATTCAGCGGCAGGGACGGGCAGGGACCCTGAGCAATCAATTTTATGGCATTCTGGTCTCGGCTGGCCTGGCGCCTAAAAAATCCCACAAAGCCACCAAAAATGGCCGGGACGCCAAACGGGAACAAAATCAGCTCAGTTTTCATTCGCTGCGGCACACCGCCACAACGCTTTTGAAGTCGGCCGGCGTTTCCGAATCCATCACCATGGAGTTTGTTGGCCACGACAGCGCCAGCGTCAGCCGCAATTATACCCACATTGACACCGCAACCCTTAAACTAGCTGCGGCCAAGTTGCCCGACATCACGAAACAATGACCAGGATTTAACGCTATGAATCAGGCCGGCAAAAAACAAACTCCCAACAAATCGGAACCTCAGTGGACATTTAAAGATCTATGCCAGCCGCAGACCCTGGCCCAAATGCGCGGGCAAAGTTTTTGGTGCAACCTGCCGCTCTCAAAACCATTTAAACAAAATGGCGAGACATTTATTCGCATTGTTTTGCGAGTCGAAGTGACAAGCCGGCTGCAATTGAAATCAACTGATGAAAAATTTCTTTGCCGAACTCACGATGAGGCCAAAATGGTGTTCGAGGCCCTATGTCAAGAGCACCTGCGCAAACATGCAATGATCCCAACCCCCTGCGATGTGCTTGCAACCGCCACATTGGGCTGGGTTCACCAGGCAGATTTTACTCTCATTCCCCTTTCCGGTCTGCCCGATGCCAATTGTAAAACAGAACCGGCCGCACCCTGCGCGACTGACAAACCATTCTTGGATATTGGGCATGCAAATTTCACCCTTTCAAATGGAACTACGGGCGGTGCCCTCTCGATCGGCCGGAATATGGAATATCTAATTGCATCCTACAGGTTGTGCAAATATCACCAGCCATACCACTCAGATGGATTGCCTTGCCCATTTGGCGTCGAGCGTGTCCGAGGAACCGTGAGTGGCGTTGTAAAAGAAGTTGATTACAAAAAGCACTGGCTATTTCAAACTGAGGCAGAAGCACTCAAATGGTATTTGAAATGCAAAAACAACATTCCGGCCGAATTAGATATGCTGATGAATGGTGCTGTAGCGAGCGAACAGGAAAAAGCTGAGGATGTGCAGCTACAGGCGGTCCAGAATTTCATTGACGCCTCGCACGACCAGGAAGGTAAAGACCGCCATCAGCAAAGAAAGGGCGAAATCCTTGAGGGCCGGCGGCAACGTGAGCGGGAGCAGGCTGAGGCCTGCCGCTTGATACAGGAGCGGGAGCAGGAGCGTGCCGCCGCCCAGGCAATACTTTTTGCCACACTGTTCCCCAACCTGCACGCCGTAAAAGCTCAAATTAACGCACGGACAGTCGAAGAAATGGCCCAGTGGCACGAGCCCATGCGCCGCGCTCTAAAGATTGATTGTCGGAGGCTCAAAATCTCGAGCCCCTTCAATACTTTCTCAGTGGACGATGATTTGGTTAAGCGTCTAAGCGCCGCCGCCCGAGCCAAGAGCCCGGCGCGACCGGAGGACATTGAGACCATATTGAACTGGGTGGCAAAAGGATATTACCTGATGCCTGAGGCCAAAATCGCGCGACTGGTCAGTACGAAACCGCTGAGCCCGGCCACTTTCGGCAAGCGGCTAAACAAGCAGTATGGTCTGAAATCTGAGCTTAAAGGGCGGCCAGAAACGGAAGTGGGATAAATCCGGATCGAGTTTTATCCCACTTATTTTGGGAGGGCGTTCGTTGGTGTCATCCTCATCGCATGACAACGCCCTTATCCAGGCTAAAGCCTGTAAAGACAACTGAAAAAATCATCGTTCCAATCGTGGCTGAATTGCTGCCACACCCACCGGAGTTCCTCCGGCTACCGCCACCCGGCCAACGCTGCCCATGGACTGGCCTTTCCCGCAGCGCCATCAACGAATGGATCCTGCCCACCCCGCGGAATGGCCATAAACCGCCCGTTCGATCATTCGTAGTGCGCCAGCGGGGAGCTAAAACCGGAATCCGCCTTGTGGATTATGCCAGTTTGCGCGCCTACATCCAGGGCCACCCGGAAGGCG
>CAIZWI010000374.1 GCA_903936645.1 uncultured Verrucomicrobia subdivision 3 bacterium | reverse complement strand
GATCTTGGCATCACCACCACGGATTCGGTGCATCAGATTGTGCTCAATTTGTTGAGCTCCGCCCCCAGTGGCGCGCCGAAGGATCTGCATGCCGCGATGGGCAGCGGACCGGCCGGCAATGACAATTGCCTCACTTGGGGTAGTGCCGGATCCGGCGGTTTTGGCGGTCCCATTGCCCTGACCACAGGCAACACCAACATCAATTTTGGCATCGTCACCAATTTCACCATTTCCATGTGGGTCAACCCCCTGAGCATGCAAGGCGGCATTAATCCCCGCATCTTCGTGCTGGGAGCGAGCGCCAGCGCCATCGACCCGTCCTCGGCCAACACGTTTGGCTGGCAGGGCAATCAAAACGGCGGGTATAATGCGGCTTACAACGCGGTCGCGACGGCCAACAAGGCCCCCAGCCTCTTGTCGGCTAACAATTGGTCATTTGTCACCTGGACCTATACCAACGGGTTGTGGACCCTCTACGGTGGCGGGGTGAATACCCCGGTGGCTTCCCTCTACTCGGAGGCGGATGCCTTCACGCCGGCGAATGTGGGCTCAACCTTCGCCCTGGCCCTGGGCAACCGCATCTCCTCCACCAGCCGGACGTTTGCCGGCGAACTGGCGCATGTCGGCTTTTACCTCGGCGCTGCCCGGGCGGATTATATTGAATATCTGCGCGAATCCATCTGGCCGCTGGGCTCCCTCCCCTGGATCACCGCCCCGGCCGGCACCAACCTGAACTTTTCCGCCACCGGTCTGCAGCTCACCAGTGGTCAGAACCTGACCGGCGGCGGCGCGGTCACCGGCAACGTGACCAACAGCGCCGGCAGCGTCCTCCTGCCCGGCTATGGCAGTTCCATCGGGACCCTGACCTTCAGCAACAACCTCACGCTGGTGGACGGCGGCCAGCTCGGTTTTTACTTGGGCACTGCGAGCAGTGACGCCATCGTGGTGAAAGGCCGCCTGACGGCGGGCGGGGTCACCGCGATTGCCATTAGCAACGTTCCGCCCACCGGCACCTACACCCTGTTGACCGCGAACACCACCACCGGCTCGGCGGCGAATTTCCAAGTGGTCTCCAACGCCAACCTCTCCGGCAAAGTGGTCAGCCTGGCTTACACCGCGAACCGCCTGGTATTGACCGTGGCCGGCACGCGCCCGGCGGCCAGCCTGACCTGGGTCGGGGACACGGCCAGCGGCGCCGCCAATGGCTGGGATGTCATCACCTCTTCCAATTGGTGGAACAGCACCCAACTCGACACGTACCATGATGGTGACACGGTCTATTTCACGGATGCCGGCACCAATTTTAGCGGCGCCATTAACGAGCCCACGCTGGACGTGGCCGTCAACCCGGCGGCCGTGTTTTTCAACACCACCAACGCGTACACCTTGACCGGGTACGGCAGCATCGCCGGCAGCACCAGTCTGACCAAGAGCGGTAATGGTTCCCTGGCCTTGCAAACGGCCAACACCTACTCCGGCGGCACGTTGGTGGACGGTGGGGTGCTCTCCATTGGCAATGATGCTTCGCTGGGCAGTCCCACGGGTCCGTTGGTGACCGTGACCAACGGCGCCTCCTTTGACTTGAGTGGCCGGTCGATCTTTAACAGCACCGCCAACCCGGTGATCATCAGCGGACCGGGCGTGGCCAGCAATCAAGGCGCGCTCTTTTCCACCGTGGGCCACGTTACCTTGCCGGGCTACTATGGCCCGGTGTGCCTCCGCACCCTGCGGCTGGCGGGCGACGCCGCCATCGGCAATGATACTTATGACTGGCAGCTCGGTCCGGATGTCAATTCCGGCAACGGCATTGGCGGTTACCTGGATGGATTGGGCCACCGCCTCACCAAGGTCGGGGATGATACCATCGTTTTGGAAACCAGAAATATCTCCCCCTTGTCCCAGTTGGTCATTGGCAACGGCGGCATCATTTATGCGAACACCGGGGGCTCTTCCATCGGCGCCACCGCCGCGATCCTCATCACCAACAATGCCTGGTTGAATTCCTGGGACAACTTCGCGCCCACCCGCGGGATCATCGTCTCCAACAACATTACCATCGCGAATGGCGGCGGCCAGTTGTGGAACACCCTGGGTGCCCAGGGCAGCGGTACCGCGAACACGGACTATTACTATGGCAACGTGGTTTTGAATGACCTGCTGACCATTTTAGACACCAGCTTCTTCAACTCCGTGTATGGGAAGATGACCTTCAACGGAGCGATCAGCGGCACGGGCGCCGTGGTGGTGGCCGGCAGTCCGTACAACAATCTGCCGAATGGTTTTGAAGGCGCCAATTACGTCCTCTTTAACGGTGCCAACACGTACTCCGGGCCGACCCTGGTTAGCAACCTCGTGCAGTTGTTGATCACCACCGCCAACCAGAGTGGCGGGGCTTACACGGTCGTGGACAATGGCACGCTGGACGTGGCCATCACCAACGGCTTGTCCACGCTGCCCGTCTCCAGTCTCACCCTGGATCAGCAAACCACCGGCGGGGGCAACCTGAGCTTCAGCCGGATCTCCTTCCCGTCCGCCACCAAGCCGGTCATCTTTGCGACCAACCTGGTCATCAATGTCGGCACCATCATTCCGCCCGCCACGAATTACCAGGTGGGTCAGTTCCCGTTGATTAAATATGCCGGCACCATTGGCGGTTCGGGCGGTTTTGCCGGGCTGACGTTTGACAGCGCGGATTTGCCGGCCAACGTCACGGCTTCCCTGGTCAATAATACGGCCAACCAATCCATTGATTTGCTGGTGACCAGCGCGCCCGCCACGCTGCCGTCCACGGGCACCAACCTCACCTTCAGCATCACTGGCAAACAACTCACTCTGAGCTGGCCGGCCAGTTATCAAGGCTGGTTGTTGCAATCCAACTCCGCCAGTCTCAACCAGCCCGGCGCCTGGTCGACGGTGCCCGGCTCGGATGCCAGCACGCAACAGGTGATCACCATGGATCCGACCAAAGCCGCGGTGTTCTACCGCATGGTGCACCCCTGAGCCAATGAGTTATACACTTTCGACCAGGATTGGGTTCTGGCCGAAACGCGAATAGTTGGGTATGGGAACCCCGGCTCGCAGTGCCCCGGCATTGCGAGCCGGATTTTTGACAAAATGAGCGGCCTGGAATCGCCATGGACAAATCGGTTCCGGGCCGTTTAAATAGTTGCCCGTCCCGCAAACAGGCGGGGCACCCAGCCAGTCACTATCATGAGTTCAACAGTAAAAGCAGTAAAAACAGTAGAATATGCAGGTTGCGGACTTCTTCAAGAAGTTGGCCGGTTGCTCTGTTTTGCCTTGCTGCCCGTCCTGGGTGGGTCGTCCATTTTTGCCGCCAGCATCGCCTGGAATCCTCCCGTGACCGTGGCGGGCGACACCGATGTGGCCACCAGCGGCAGCCTGGTTTACGCGGG
>CAIZWI010000373.1 GCA_903936645.1 uncultured Verrucomicrobia subdivision 3 bacterium | reverse complement strand
TTTCAAGCCGGCGATGAGTTGGTGATGGGCTGCCGGCTGCCCTCCGGGGGGGGACGGATCATGCCCGGGGCCATGCCGTGGAAAAACCGGTGGATCGGTAATCCGGTGCTGACCACCATCGGTCGCGTGTTTTTCAAATGTCCCGCCCATGATTTTCATTCCGGCCTGCGCGGTTTTACCCGGACCGCCTATTACAAAATGGAATTGCAAACCACGGGCATGGAGTTTGCCTCCGAAATGGCCATTAAAGGCACGCTCAAAGGATTGAAAATATCGGAAGTGCCGATCACCCTGCACAAGGACGGGCGCTCGCGTCCGCCGCACTTGAAACCCTGGCGGGATGGCTGGCGGCACTTGCGGTTCATGTTGCTGTACTCACCCCGCTGGCTGTTCCTAATTCCCGGGGCGCTGCTGCTGCTGGCCGGTACCGCCCTCGCCAGTGTCCTCTCCTTTGGGAACCTCAAACTGGGCGGGGTGGTTTTGGATGTGGGCGCCCTGGCGGTCGCGTGCATGACAGTGATTGTGGGATTTCAACTGGTGGCCTTTGCTTTTTTCACCAAGGTGTTTGCGATCGCCGAAAAGCTGCTGCCGGAGGATCCCAAACTGAATGGCTGGTTTAAAACCATGACCTTGGAAAAAGGGCTGATTGTTGGCCTGGTGGTCCTTTTGGCAGGCTTGATCCTGCTGGGGCATGCGGTATGGATCTGGCAGCAAACTGGTTTTGGTCAGCTGACCCCCACTGAAAATTTGCGGCGGTTGATTCCCGCAGTTACGCTCGTTGTGCTGGGCATCCAGAACATTTTTTCCAGCTTTTTCCTGAGTGTGCTGGGTCTGAAAACCGTCTCCCGCAAACCCCCGGGGTTATAAGCCCCTGCGGGATGATGCCAATGACAAGCCCCATGCGAATCATCCCTGCCCTGCTCACCCTGATGCCCCTGCTGGCAGGGGCGATGCTTGGCACCGCCCGGGGTGCCACCTATGACCTGCACTCACCCGATGGTCACTTGACCATCACCGTATCAGACGCGGTCGGACTGCATTATCAAGTCCGTTGCGATCAACAAACGGTTATGGCCCCGTCCGTGCTCGGCTTGGAATTTCGCGATGGCACCCGGCTGGGTCCGGCGGCGGTGATCACCGGGGCGCAGAGTGACCGGCACAATGGCACTTGGGAAAATCGTTTTGGCAAACGCCGCACAGTGCGGGATCACTGGCGCGAATTACGGCTCATTCTGGTGGAAACCAACCAAATGCCAGCCCGGCAATTTGGCCTGATCGTGCGGGCTTATGACGATGGGGTGGCTTTCCGTTATGATTTGCCGGCGGCTTCCGGGCTGGGTCATTTTATCCTCACCCACGAATTGACCGAGTTTCGGTTCGCCGATAATTACCCGTGCTGGGCCGGGGAGGAATCCAGTTGCGCGGAAAACCAATATCCCGCCGCCACGCTGACCACGCTACCAGCCACCAACGCGGCTGGTCACCGGTATGAAAGTGTGTTGCCACTGTTGGTGGCCACGCCCAATGCCTACGTGGCCATCGCCGAGTCTGACCTGCTGGACTGGGCGGGCATGTTTGTTTCCGGCACTGGTTCGCCCGCCGTGGAAGTCACCCTCGCCGGGCGCCAAGATCATCAAGGATTGGTGGCATCGACGGTGCCCCGGGTCAGTCCGTGGCGCGTTTTAATGATCGGCCGGCACCCGGCGGACCTCATTAACTCGGATCTAATCGCCAATCTCGCGACGCCCAGCCAGCTAGCCGACAGTTCCTGGGTGAAGCCGGGGATCAGCGCCTGGGATGCCTGGTGGACGGGGGTAAATCCCAGCCTGCCGCAGTACACCGGCGTGGCCGCACGCGGCGACACGCGTTCGCATGAGGAGTATATTGATTTCGCGGCCGAAATGGGCTGGCCCTATCAATTGGTGGACTGGCATTGGTATGAGCGTGATCCGACGCAACCTTTGCCGCTGGTGGACCTCCCGGCGGTGCTGGCCCATGCCCGCGAAAAGCACGTGCAAGAGTTTGTCTGGATGCATTCCCAGGATCTCCACCACGTCGGTTTTGAAAAAGTCTTTGCCACCGTGGCAGCGTGGGGAGCCGTGGGGGTGAAAGTAGATTTCATGAATAGCGACAGCCAGGAGACGGTGCAATGGTATGCCGCCGCCCTCGCCGCCGCCGCCCGGTATCATCTGATGGTGGATTTTCATGGGGCTTACAAACCCACCGGTCTCGCCCGCACCTACCCGAATTTTATCACGCAGGAAGGGGTGCTGGGGAATGAGTACAACAAACTCCCCGGTGGCCGCTGCACCCCGCGGCACACCATCACCCTGCCGTTTACACGGGGTTTATTGGGGCCCATGGATTTCACGCCCGGTGGTTTTCTGAACCGCGCCCCAAAAGATTTCCAAGTGACCTATCCCGCCGCGGTCATGGGCTCGCGCGCCCGGCAGCTGGCCATGACGGTGATCTACCAAAGCCCGTTGCTCGTCTTATGCGACAGCCCCGCCAATTATCGCGGCCAGCCTGGGATTGAATTTTTCCGGGGTTTGCCCACGGTGTGGGATGACACCGTGGTGCCGGTGGCCGAGGTAGGCCGGTCCATAGTCATTGCCCGCCGGGCGGGAGATCGCTGGTATTTAGCCGCCATGAACGGGGATGACGCGACCACCCTCCGGGTGCCGCTGACTTTTTTGGGCCGGGGTGATTGGACACTGCATCGTTTTGGCGACCAGCCTGAGGGCCATGATTATCAGGCCATCCGCGAGACCCGGGAAACGGTGAACCGCCACACCACCTTGCCCCTGAGTCTCCTGCCTGCCGGCGGCTTTGCCGGCGTGTTGAGTCCAGCCGGCCACCGCCCTTGACGCGGCACCCCACCCGGTTGGGTGGTGAATGATTTAAAAATGAAAAAAAACTCCATCCACCTGATAGCCGCGGGAATAGGGCTATCCTTGAGCCTGAACGTCGCCCCAGCAGGGGAACCTTTGGCGGCTGGGTTTGCCTCGCCGCCGCCCTCGGCGCGGCCGTGGGTATATTGGTACTTCATGGATGGCAACATGTCCCGAACCGGCATGACGGCGGATTTGGAGGCGATGAAGCAGGCCGGGATTGGCGGCGCCATTTTTCTGGAGGTCAACATCGGCATTCCGCGCGGCCCGGTGGACATGATGAGCCCGGAATGGTTGAAACTCGTGGGTTATGCGGCAAAGGAGGCGGATCGTCTGGGGATTCAATTGGCCTTGGGCACGGGCCCTGGTTGGTGCGGCACCGGAGGACCGTGGGTTACCCCCAAACTCTCCATGCAACACCTCGTCGGCAGCGAAACGAACGTGACCGGCCCGCTGGACTGGTCCGGCGTACTGCCGCGCCCGCTGCCGCGGAAGCCATATTTCGGCGAGGGTACCCTCACGCCCGAACTCAAAAAAGTCTGGCAGGAATATTATGTCGATGAAGCGGTGCTGGCCTTTCCCACGCCGGAAGGCGAGAGCCGGCTGGCGGATGCCGATGCCAAGGCGATTTATTATCGGGATCCCTTTTCTTCGAAGGTCGGCGTGGCCCCGTTTTTGCCCGCCCCGGCGGAATTCCCGGAACTGCCAGCCAGCCAATGCCTGGATGCCACCCGGCTCATTAATCTGACCAGCCATTGGGGGACGGACGGACGGTTGACATGGACCGTCCCCCCGGGAAATTGGACGATTCTGCGCCTGGGCCGGACCACCACGGGCCAGACCACCCGCCCAGCCCCACGGCCGGGCTTGGGGTTGGAATCGGATAAATTTGCCCCAGCCGCCCTGGATGCGCACTTTGCGGCCTTCACCCAAAAAATCCTGGATGAGGCCGGTCCGCATACCAACCAAGTTGGAGGCATCACCATGCTTCATTTTGACAGTTGGGAAATGGGCGCGCAAAACTGGTCGCCGGCCTTTCGGACGGAATTTCGCCAGCGGCGCGGCTATGATCCCCTGCCCTATTTACCGGCGCTGCTGGGACGGGTTGTGAACCGCCCGGAAATCTCCGAGCGGTTTTTGTGGGATGTGCGCCACACCGCCTCCGAACTGGTGGTGGAAAATCATCTAGGTCACCTGGCCACCCTCGCCCACCAGCATGGCTTGACCCTTTCCTGTGAACCATACGACCTGAATCCGGCCGGCGATTTGACCCTGGGGCGGGTCGCCGATGTGCCGCAGTGCGAATTTTGGCATTTGGGTTTCGATTCCACGTACAGCGTGTTCGAAGCGGCTTCCATAGCCCACACCTGCGGCCGGCCAGTAGTGGCCGCAGAGGCGTTTACCAGTGCGCCGGGTGAAAACTGGCAGGCGGATCCGGCCTCGCTCAAGGCCCAGGGCGACTGGGCTTTTTGCACCGGCGTGAACCGGCTGGACTTTCACCGGATGCAGCATCAGCCCACCACCAATCAGTGGCCGGGCATGACCATGGGACCCTACGGCGTTCATTGGGACCGCACCCAAACCTGGTGGGACATGGTGCCCGCCTACCATGAATATTTGGCCCGCTGTCAGTACCTGCTCCAACGCGGGGTAACGGTGGCAGATGTTTGTTTCCTGGCCGCCGAGGGGGCACCCCACGTTTTCCGTCCCCCGCTTTCCGCCACCAGCGGAACCTACCCGGATCATGCTGGTTACAATTTTGATGGCTGCGCGCCCGAAACCCTCCGGGAACGCGCCACCGTCAAGGCCGGCAAGCTGGTATTCCCGGGTGGAACCACCTATCAATTGCTGGTCCTCCCCGAAGTGGCCACCATGACCCCCGAATTGTTGGAGAATATTGCCGGTTTGGTACGTGCCGGCGCCACCGTGTTTGGTCCACCTCCCGTAAAATCACCCAGCCTGCAAAACTATCCCCAGTGCGACGCCCGGGTGCAAAAGCTCGCCACTGAATTATGGGGCGATTGCGATGGCCAAACCGTTTTTGCCCACGCCTACGGCCATGGCCGCGTGCTGTGGCGGGCCACCAGCCACCCGCCGATGAATCAATATGGTGAATATGGGGCCATCACCAATATCTTGGGAAGGGCCGGACTGCCGCCCGATTTCAGCTCCGATGGGCCGGTTCGTTTTACCCATCGCAGCGACCACGGCACCGAAATTTATTTTGTGGCGAACCGCCAGGAGCACTGGGTAGATGCCCAATGCCAGTTTCGTGTGACCGGCCGACAGCCGGAACTGTGGAATCCGCAAACTGGTGAATCCCGCCCCTTGCTGAAATACACCACTCAAGCGGGCGTCACTACCATTCCCCTTCGTTTCGAGCCCTTGGAATCCTGGTTTGTCATCTTTAGCCAGCCCGCCCAGCCGCCCCAGGCGGGTGCGGAAAATATGGCGAGCCTTCAACCCCTGGACCCCAACTCCACCAGCCGGCCGTCACTGCAAATTATCAAAGCCACGTACACCGCCGTGGATGGAGCCGGCCAGCTCGATGTGACCGCTCCCGTCACCGCCGCCGTGCACGACGGCCGTCTCAGTTTGGGTGTGGCCAACGAAACCTTCGGCCACGATCCCGCTTTCCATCATCCCAAGCAGTTACGGGTGGAATATGTTACGGCCGGGACGACCAACACCACCGTGGTTCCCGAAAACGGCTGGCTGTCGCTCAGCGCCGGCTGGCCGGTTGCTGGGCCTTGGGAGGTGGATTTTGATCCTAAATGGGGTGGTCCTCAGAAAATCACCTTCGAGTCACTGGCGGATTGGAGCCAGCGTGTGGAGCCCGGCATTAAATATTATTCTGGCACAGCGACCTATCGCAAATCTCTGATGCTGCCGCCCGGGTTGCCCCGGCATGGACAAAAATACTACCTCGACTTGGGAGTGGTGAAAAATCTCGCCCACGTCCGCCTGAATGGGCGCGACTTACGCGTCCTGTGGTGCGCTCCCTGGCGGGTGGAAATCAGCGCGGCCCTCCAACCCGGGGCGAATGATCTGCAGATCGAAGTTGCCAATCTCTGGCCAAACCGCCTGATCGGCGACCAAGCCTTGCCGGAAAACCAACGCTTCACCACCACCACCTTGAATCCTTACCATGCAGATTCACCGCTCCTGCCCTCGGGATTGCTGGGTCCGGTGACCATTTTAACCAGCCGTCCATAAATTAGTGGCCAGCCAGCTAAAGAGCAAAAAACCCTTTATTAAAATAATAAAGGGTTTTAAAAGTGGTGCCCACGACAGGACTTGAACCTGTACGATGTTACTCACTAGAACCTGAATCTAGCGCGTCTGCCAATTCCGCCACGTGGGCTTGCTTGTAAACGATCAGTTGTTCGCAACGTCATTGCTGACGAGTATAGCCCCCGAGCCGTTAGGTCAGGGACATCGTTAACAAAAACAATTATGCCCGGGAAAATTCCAAAGGCAAGCGGTTTCGGGAATGGTTTTCGGCAGGTCGCCGTCACCGGACCAGGGGCTTCCCCATAAGGTAATCATCCATGACAAAACCACCGCCAATGTCGTTGACCACGGATTCGATGACCCCATACCCCTGGCGCTGGTAAAAGGCCAGGGCACGCAAATTTCGCTTATTGACCCCGAGTCGCAAACTGTGCGCACCGAGCCTCACCACTTCCGTTTCACAATGGTGCAATAATTGTTTACCCAAGCCAAAGCCATGCATTTCGGGCCGGAGGTAAAGTTTATGCAGTTTAAAGATTCCGGCGTGGGTGGTCGGCCCGATCGCGGCAAAGCCGGTCAAATGGCCACGGAGCAGCAACTGGTAGAAGCGAATGTTTTCTTGGTGAACTTCCGCATGCAAGGTGGCCGGGGCATACATCCGGGCCAGCATGTATTCAATCTGCTCCCGGGAGATAATGCCCGGATAATATGCCCGCCAAATCTGGCCAGCCAATGCCGCAAGGTCGCTGAGTTGCGGCTCGGTATTAACCGCCTGGATGCTGACGGCTGCTGGCTCCATACACTTATGGCGCAATCTTATTTCAACCGTCCCACGTTCGCCGGTTCAGGCGGTCTTTTCCAGTGCCGCCCAGGATTTGGGCAAATTTTTCCGCACCTCAATGCCCTCGAACGGTTTCCCCTGGCGCGCACCAGTTTTTTGCGCCCACACGGCCATCTTGGCCACGCCGTCGGTGAGGGTGACATTTTTGATGAGATCGCCAAAATATTTTTGCACCTTGTCGTGCGCCGAATAGGCGTGGACCACTTCATTACGCGCCTCGAGATGCTTGATCTGGGGCTCCACCCCCATGGCGCGGGAGACGACCGTGGCCAGTTCCGCCACCGTGTAGGCCTGGTCGGCGCCCACATTGAAAACCTGATTATACGCGTCCGGCCGGGCGATGCTCGCGGCAATGACCGGTGCCACATCATCAATGTAGCTAAAGGCCCGGGTTTGCTGGCCGTCGCCAAAGATGGTCATCGGCTGGCCTTGCATGATCTGGTTCATGAAAATGCCGATCACGTTGCGGTAGCGGTCGCCCAAATTTTGGTTTTCCCCATAAACATTATGGGGACGGAAAATGACATGGTTCAACCCAAACATCTCGTGGGCTTCGCGCAGATCCATTTCCACGGCGTACTTGGCAATCCCATACGGATCCTCCGGCTGCGGCACCGCCTCCTCGATCATGGGCAATTGATTGCGCCCATACACCGCAATCGAAGACGTGAAGACAAAACATTTCACCTGGTGATTGACCGAGGCATTGATCAAATTGACACTGCCCAGCAAGTTGTTGGTGTAATTGAAATGCTTGATAAAATGGCTCAATCCCTCCGCCGCATAGGCTGCCAGGTGAAACACGTACGCGAATTGATGCCGGGCAAACAAGTCATTGACCAGTTTGACATCCGTGATGGAGCCTTCCACAAACTCCACCCCGGCTGGCACATGATCCAGAAAGCCGCCGCTGAGATCATCCAGCCCCACCACCCGGTAACCTTGCAACAATAAATGCCGGCACACATGCGAGCCGATGAAGCCTGCCGCACCCGTGACCAATACCTGAGAATTCATTCGGGCAATCTAACGCTGAGCAAAAATTTTGACGAGCTTAAATCCAAGGTCCGTCACGCCATTTTTTAGTGGCCGGCTGGCAGCCGCCCAAACTGGCTGTCACCAGGAGTATTGTGAATTGCCATTGAAAACTGCGAAAAATTTACTGCATGGGGACCGTCCCAACGGCCCTTACGAGATGCGCCAGGAGCAGATGGCCGGCCGGTTTCCCATCGCACTTAGGGCTGATTGTAAAACAAGCGGTAAAAACTGTTCGATTTCTGGATGGGAAAAATGTCGAGGTATTGACTGCCCATCAAGGACGGCAAGTTTGTCACCGACACCCAATTCGTGGCGTTAAGCCGCCCGGCGGTTTGCATCACAAACCCGCCCGGATTGGTCGGCCAAAACAGCCGTAATTGGCTGCCGGTGCGCGATCCCATCAGGGACGGGGAATTGATTACATTGATGGCATTGGCCTGCCCGAGATCCCCCAAACCATCATCCGCTTGCAATACCAGATTGGAGCCCGCTTGAACCACCGTCACCAGGCCGGTCCAACTGCCGTTGATAAAGGCCCCCGAGATTGTGGGCTGGATGGTAATCGCGGACGTACAACTCAAACTTACCGTGCCATTAAAGTTGGTGACCAGCCCATTCGTGGAGTTTTGCGCCTGCAAAATCGTCAGGAAAGGGAATCGCGCAAAGCGGGGCGAAGGGATCTGGCTCCAG
Organism: uncultured Verrucomicrobia subdivision 3 bacterium; assembly: GCA_903936645.1. Lineage (GTDB taxonomy): Bacteria > Verrucomicrobiota > Verrucomicrobiia > Limisphaerales > UBA11358 > UBA11358. The sequence goes on along the minus strand of CAIZWI010000373.1, from coordinate 736 downwards.
GCGAAGTGATCCTGCAAATGCACTTTGAGTGACGCATTGGAACTTATCGCCACCCCGGCCAGGTTGGTGATGACCACCAGGTAATTGCCCGCATTGGCGGGTTGCAAATTCAAAACGGTGTAACTCCATGAAGTTGCCCTGGCGATGGGGTTGTTGGTCGAATTTAAATACCACTGAAACGCCAGGGGTGCGGCACCGGTGGCGACCACCTTAAAAGTCGTAGTGGTGCCGGCTTTTGCATTAACACTAATTGGCTGCGCCACAATCTGAGGTGGGGCCACAAAGGTTAGCGTGGCATTAGTGCTGTTGGTTTGCCCAAAGGCATTGGAGATGAAAACAGAGTAATTCCCCGCCTGGGCGGTCTGGGTGGTGGCCAAAGTGAGCGAAGCATTCGTCGCATCCGCCAGGACATTGTTGGTTTTAAAGTACCATTGGTAAAGCAAGGGGGCAGTCCCCGTGGCGGCCACATAAAAATTGGCGGATTTGCCCAATAGCACAACCTGATTGGTCGGTTGCGCGGTGATGACTGGCGGGAATCCCAAAACCGTCAGCCGGGCATCAGTGCTGTCCACTGAACCAAAAGTATTGCTGACCTGCACGCTGTACTTGCCGGCCTGATTGAATTGCACATTCGCCAGGGTCAGCCATGAGTTGGTTGCCCCGCTAATATTGGTGCCTTGAAACTTCCATTGATAAACCAGCGGGCTCGTCCCACTGGCACTCGCCGCAAACACCG
>CAIZWI010000372.1 GCA_903936645.1 uncultured Verrucomicrobia subdivision 3 bacterium | reverse complement strand
CGTATTCTGTTGAATTCTTGTAACATGCGCGGTAGGGTTGGTCTAATTACAGGTTATGCCGCAAGTTAGGCGGGGTAAAACCAGGCAAAACCCGCTTTCCGCATTTTTTTTCGCATTTGTAATTACTTGTACATTAACATATTGCGCATCTTTTTAACCTGTTTTAGTTAAATAAAATTTTTTGACAGGGCCAACCCCTGGAACTAGGTTGGTGCAGTTTCAAAAATCAATTATGAAAAATCCTATCAATAAATCCTCTGGTGCAATCCTAATTAAACAATGCGTTTTTGGCCTGTTGGGCATGGTGCTGGCGAGCCAGCTGCAAAACCGGACCAGTGCGCAAACGAATACGCTGCCCACCCCGCCCAGCGGTTATATCTGGACGACCAACACCGCGCTTACGGACGAGTTTAAGCTGGCTCAGTTGGATCAAAGCAAATGGACCCCCGCGAATCCCCGTTGGCAAGGACGTGTCCCCAGCCATTATGACATTCAAAATGTCACTCTCACTGGGGGAACGCTGGCACTTAGAAGTTCTTCGAGTATCACCAACCTGGCTCAGCTAAATAATCCTACCAACGACGTCTGGATTGGCGCCGCCTGCATTAGTTCTAAACTGCCACTCGCTTCTTACGGTTATTATGAGGCACGAGTCAAGGCATCCAAAATGTCGATGACTTCTTCTTTCTGGTTGCAAGGTGCTTATAGCGAAATTGATGTGGCCGAGCTCATGGGCGCTGCTGTCAATGATCCTACCCTGAATACGTATATGCCTATCAACACCCACTATTTTCCCAATGGCTGGGCTACTGACAAATCCACTCCCTTGAACATTAAAATGGCTACCGGAGTGGCGGACGGATACAATACCTATGCCGTGTGGTGGAAGGATCAAACCAATATTTGGTATTATTTGAACGGCTCCAATGTTGCCAAAGTGGTCACCAGCGCTCCATTTGCCGAACCGATGTACTTATATTTGGATACGGAATGCTTTACCTGGGAGGGCTTTCCCACATTTAGTTCCATGAAGCAAGCCCCCACCAACACCATGTATGTGGATTTTGTGCGTGCCTGGACCTTGGTTCATCAATAATCCGTCTTTAATTAACCCCTGCCTGATTCAATGCATAATGAATCAGGCAGGCATTTTTTAAATGGTTCCTGTCTCTCCCTTAACCCATGGTATATGCATTCGTCTGACTTTCCCTTCAAGCACTCGTTTTGAGCCTATACGAGTGTTTCTATGGATCTCCTGCGAATTGGTAGTCGGGCTCTTAAAATGCCGACCGGACCACACCACCATCCACCCTAAGGGCTGCCCCATTGGTGGCCGCGGAGCGGGGGCTGCAGACATACGTGACTAAATTGGCAACTTCTTCGGTGGTGGCGAAACGGCGCAGCAGGGAAGAAGGCCGGACTTTGGCAAAGAATTCCGTTTCAAACTCAGCGAAGGGCTGTCCGCCGCTGAGTTGCTTCACAAATTCATCCACCCCATCGGAATGGGTGGGGCCGGGCAGCACGGAGTTGACCGTGACCCCGGTGCCCGCGGTTAATTCCGCCAATCCCCGGGCCACCGCAATTTGGGCGCTTTTGGTCATGCCATAATGAATCATTTCGGCGGGAATTTGCAGCCCACTTTCACTACTGATGAACACGATGCGGCCCCAATTTCGCTGGAGCATGCCCGCAAAATAAGCCCGACTCAGCCGCACACCGCTCAGCACGTTCACCTCAAAAAATCGCCGCCAGTCTGCATCGGGTATCTGTCCAAACGGCTTGGGCTCAAAAATGCCGAGGTTATTGACCAAAATCTCGACACTTGGGAAGGTTTTGACTAGGGCGTCCGCCCCAGCCCCGTCCGCCAGGTCGCCGGCGAAAGATTCGAGCTGGGCACTCGGGACTGCTTTCTTTATTTTAGCCACTGCGCCAGCAACGGCCTCGACCGTGCGCCCATTAACGATAACCCTGGCACCTTCCCGCGCCAAAGAGGTCGCAATGGCGAAGCCGATACCTTTGGTGGAGCCAGTGACGAGGGCGAGTTTATTTTCAAGTTCCAAATTCATGCAGGCACACTGACATCTATGTCCCAATTGTCAATTGCACTTCCCGAGTCTCACCCTCGCAGCAAGCATGGGGTGTAATTACTGCTTGGCTGCTAGAGATCGTTCGATAGCTCCTTGACCCTTGCGGCAGTCTGCATTAAACTATCCTTCAGAGTAGTATTGCAAAAAGGGGGGTTTTGACACCTCCGGCCTGCCGCCGCCACGGACCTGCGGCTCGAAATCACAGTTCTTTGACATAACCGCCCGCCATCGCACCCAGTCGCACTCAATTGTGCCTTTCATAGCAGGCTCCGGCCGGATGCCCCCCGCCTTGAGTCAAAGCGAATCAAAGCTAATCAAAGTTAAGTTTTCCGGGCACGAAGCATGGCTCCCCCGGCGAGTTTTTGCCGGCAACCCCTGCCCCCAAGCCCGAAAACACAGGCAGTTTCCCAAAATTCTCCCGGGTCCCCCGCCCATTTAGCCCGGCCCCCGCCCAAAGCCTCGGCGCCGCCCCCAAATTTGGTTGGCGGTTGGGGTTGTGTAATGACAAGAAATCTGCAACTTTTGACGGCTCTGGTTGTTAAACCAAGAGTACAAATGGCCTTTAGTTCTGTAAAAAATCTGATCGCGACCGTCGCCGAGGCGACGCCGGGGCAATTCGACACCTGGCACAAAGCCTGGCGCGCGGCGGTGGAAAGCGGCTCCGGCGAGTCGCTCCTTGGCTTTATTGCCCGGGAACGCGGGGTGGCGGAAGACCTGTTCATCCAAAACCTGGCCAAATCCCTGAACTGGAGCTATTTGGATCTCGCCAAACTCATTGTCCCCGCCGAGGCCCGCAACAAGATTTCCACCAAAATTGCGTTCCAATATTCCATCCTCCCCACCGGGCTGACGGAAGGCACCCTGCAAGTGGCGGTGAGCGACCCCTTTGATGCCGCCATGATGAATGCCATCCGGTTCAATGCCCGGATGCCCGTGCAATTCGTCCTGGCCACCAAGGCGGACATTGAGAAGGCCTTGAAGAAATATTACGGGGTCGGGGCCGAAACGCTCGATGAAATGGGTGAGAGCGACGCCATGGACCTCGATATCACCAGCGACAAGGAAATCACCGAGGGCGATCAGGAGGCCAGCGTCATCAAATTCGTCAACCAGATCATCTGGGAGGCGTTCAAGGACCGGGCCACGGACATTCATTTTGAACCGGCCGAGGACGAGCTGCGCATCCGCAACCGTATCGATGGCATCCTGCACCAAATCCCCCTGCCCCCGCAGTTGAAGCGCTTTCAATCAGCGCTGATTTCCCGTATCAAGGTCATGAGCGGGATGAACATTTCCGAGAAGCGGCTCCCGCAGGACGGCCGTATTAATGTGCGGATTAAAGGGGAAGAAATCGACATCCGCGTCTCCACCGTGCCCACGGTTTATGGCGAAAGTGTGTCCCTGCGGTTGCTGACCCGCGGCAAAATCTTCCTGAGCCTCGATAAACTGGGCTTTTCGCGCAAGGAAGAGGATGCCATTCGCGAAATCATCGTGAAGCCGCACGGGATTTTCCTCGTGACCGGCCCGACCGGTTCCGGCAAATCCACCTCGCTCTATGCCTTCCTCAGTTCCATCAACTCGGTGACCAAACGGATCATCACCATTGAGGAACCCGTGGAATATGAGTTGAAGGGCATCAACCAGATCGCCGTGCGCTCGGACATCGGCCTGACCTTCGCCATGGGTTTGCGCCATATTTTGCGCCAGGACCCGAATGTGATCATGGTCGGGGAAATTCGCGATTTGGAGACGGCGGAAATTGCCATTCGCGCCTCGCTGACGGGGCATTTGGTCTTCTCCACCCTGCACACGAATGACGCGCCCAGCGCCTTCACCCGCTTGATCGACATGGGCATCGAGCCATTCCTCGTGGCTTCCTCGGTGGAGGCGGTGATGGCCCAGCGTTTGATCCGCACAATTTGCCCGCACTGCAAAACCGAGCAACCCGTTTCCCGTGAATATCTGGAACGCATTGGGTTTCCGGCCGCGGACATTGCCACCGCCAAGGTCTGGCACGGCGTCGGTTGCGAAATGTGCCGCCAGCTGGGCTACCAGGGCCGCAAGGGCATTTACGAATTACTGCTGGTCACCGAAGCCGTGCGTCCGCTGATTTTGAGCCGCGCCCCGGCCACCACCATTGCCCAGCGCGCGATGGATGCCGGCATGCGCACCCTGCGCACCGACGGCTGGAACAAGGTCAAGGCCGGCGAGACCACCATCGAGGAAATCTTGCGTGTCACCCAAATCGAGGAGTTTATTGACACCCTCGGCGACCTCGACAAAGTGCCGATTCTCCCCAAACGCTAAAAACTCATGCCCCGCTGGAATTCCTGCAACATCCTCGATGGCCTGACCGGCTCGCACCGGCTGTGGCATTTTGCCGCCAAAGGCGATGGCTTCGCACTGGACCGTGAATATCCCGCCAAAGCGGGTGAAGCCGTGCCCGCCCGGCTCTCGGCTAAAAGTTGGAGTTCGCTCTGGCGCAAAAAGCTCAACGTGGCCTGGCTGCCGCCGGAAAATGTTTTTCTCAAGGTCGTTGAATTGCCGGGCAGCAATTTTGAAGAGACCTTGACCATGGTCGAGTTGCAGTTGGAAAAGCTCTCGCCCATCCCGGTCACCCAAATCGTCTGGACCTTGCACACCCTTCCCCGCCGGGCCGCCACTCTGCCGGATGGCACGGTGGAAAATTTGCAAACGGTGGTGGTGGTGATCGTGGAACGCCACGTGGTGGAGGAATTTCTGGGGCAGTTGGAAAGCCGGGATTATCTCGCCGACCGTTTGGAAATGCCGGTGCTGGATCAGTTGGAAGCCGTGGAGGCGGCCACCGACGGAGTTTGGATTTATCCCTCCGTGATCGCCGGTCAAAATGCCGCTTTGGTGGCCTGGTGGCTGGGTGGCGCGCTGCGGGATTTAAGCCTGGTCACCCTGCCGCCCGAGGGCAGCACCGGGGAAAGTTTAAAAAGCCAGTTTGCCCGTCTGGCTTGGGCTGGAGAGTTGGAAGGCTGGCTCTCCGCGCATCCGCAATGGCATCTGGTGGCGGATGTCGTCCAGACCGGACTCTGGCAGGGCCCCTTGCGCGAACAATTGGGCGAGGAGGTGCGGGTGGTAACGCCCCTGCCGCCCGTGGAACTGGCGGGACGCACGGCCCGCCGGGCGGCGGCGGCCAGCGACCGGGGCAGTCTCCTGCCGGCCGAGTTTGCGGCGCGATATCACGTTCAATTTGTGGACCGCCTGTGGCTGCGGGGTTTGCTGGCCGTGGGGGTCTTTTACATGATCATCGTGGGAATCTATTTTGCCGCCTTGTTTTTTCCGGTGTTTGGACTGGACGGCCAGACCGAGGCCACCGAACAGCAGGTGCGCGCCCAGGGCGGCAGTTTTACCAATGCGCTGCAATTAAAAGCGCGCTATGAAGTGCTGAAAGAACGCCAGGATTTAAAATTTGCGGCCCTCGACTGCTGGCAATTGATTGCCGACCGCCTGCCCGCCGGGGTTTCCCTCCAACGCCTGAGCTTTGCCGATGGCAAAAAGCTTTCCCTCAACGGCGTGGTCCCTGCGACTGACATTAATAAAATCATTGATTTCGACGATTCCCTGCGCAAAGCCACCACCAAGTCGGGCGAGCCTATGTTTGATCCCACGGCGGGCGATCCGTTCTCCGAGCGGCAGACCGGCAACGATGTGACGTGGAATTTTGGGCTGGTGCTTAAACACACGGAGAGTTTGAAATGAACAAATACTTCGCCCAACTGCGTCCGCTGGAGCGCCGCCTGGCGGTGGCCGTGATGGTGGTGGTGTTCCTCGTGCTGAACGCCGTGTTTGTGTGGCCCCACATTTCGGATTGGGACAATTTGCAACTGCGCAAGGCCGCCGCCGAAAGCAAGTTGAAGCTCTATCAAAAGGCCATCGCCCAATCCCCCAGCTACCAAAAACTGGTGAACGAACTGGAAAGCACCGGCGAGGTGGTGGCCCCGGAGGACCAGGGCATTAATTTCACCCGCACCATCCAAACGCAGTCCTATGCCAGCGGCGTGGCCATCCTGAACACCTCCCGGCAAATCACCCGCACCAATGATCAGTTCTTTGTGGAACAGGTGCTGAATATTAATGTGCTCGCCACCGATGAACAGTTGGTGGATTTCCTCTATAAGCTCGGTTCCGGTGCCTCCATGATCCGCGTGCGCGATTTGGAATTGCAACCCGACCCGCCGCACCAACATTTGACGGCCAACCTCCGGCTCGTCGCCAGTTACCAAAAAAATCCGCCGGCCAAAGCCGGTCCGGCTGCCTCGCATTCCGTTAACGCCAACGCCAAATGAAAACGTTCTCGCTCGCCTTCCTTTTGTTGTTCACCGGTCTTGACCTCTGGGCGCAGATGCCCACGACCAGCCCGGAGATAATGGCCGAGGCGGCCGCCCGCCGCCAGGCCCGCCGGCTGGCCATGATGAATTCCAACTCCCCGGCCGGCAATCCGGGAGGCACACCGGGTGGTTCCATGTCCCTGCCCTCCTCCTCCCCGATCCTGCCTGGCGCCAGTGCGGCGGCCAGAGCTTTGGGCACGCCGGGAGCGGGTGGGGCCCGAAATGCTGTTGGCACTGCCGGAGTCCCGGCCAGCTCAGTGCCCTTGGCCAGCAATCAGCCGCCGGAGGAAATCATTCCGGCAAAAACCATTGATTTTGAAGGCGTGGATGTCAACCAAGTGCTGGAAGTGTATGCCAAACTCGTGGGCCGCACCTTGTTGCGCGCCACCCTGCCGCAGGCCTCCATTGTTTTGAAAACCGAAACCCCGCTCACCAAGAGCGAGGTGATCCAAGCCTTGCAAGCCGTGCTGGCGCTCAATGGCGTGGCCTTGATTGACGTGGGTGACAAGTTTGTGAAAGTACTCCCCATCACGGAGGCCGGCACGGCCGGTGGAAAATTCAACCCGGCCGACGCCGCGCATCTGCCCGAATTGGGCACCTATGTGACCCACATTGTGCAATTGAAGTACCTCAAACCCAGCTTGGTGGTGCCCCTCATCACCCCCTTCTCCAAACTGGCCAATGCCGTGGTGCCGATTGAGGACAATGGCATTCTGGTGCTGCGGGACAATGCCGAAAACGTCAAGCGCATGCTCGAAATGATTGACCGCATTGATGTCAATGTGCCGGCGGAATACATCTCGGAAGTCATCCCGATTCGGTATGCCCAGGCTTCGGATATTGCCAACGCCCTGAACAGCCTCGGCGGCAGCGGCGGCGGCAGCACGGTAAGCATTGGCGGCTCCACCGGCGGCACCGTCAACGGTCTGGGCGGCTCCCGTTCCAGCTTCGGTGGCGGCATGGGCGGGGGTATCGGCGGGGTCGGTGGCAGCGGCGGCTTTGGAGGTTCCGGTGGCTACGGCGGGGCGGGCGGTTATGGCGGTGCCAATGGTATCGGTGGCGGCGGGTTAAACCGTCCCTTTGGCGGCACGACTGCTGGTGGAACCACGGCCAATGGCACCCCGGCCGGTGGCAGCACCTTCCAGCAGCGACTAAATTCCATCATTTCCCGCGCCGGCGGTAGCGGCGATAGCAAAACCGACGCCATCCAGGTGTTTGGCCAGACCAAAATCATCGCCGACCAGCGCAGCAATTCCCTCCTGGTGTTTGCCACCCGGTCAGACATGGAAAATATCAAGCACGTCATTAACCAGCTCGACGTTCTGTTGTCGCAGGTATTGATCGAGGCGGTCATCATGGATGTGAACCTGGGCAATTCCCTTAGCTTGGGCGTGTCCGCGGCGCAAAACCCCAAGAATTTTGGTTCGACCGGCGGCGGGCCAATCACCGGGGCGGGTGGCTTTAATAACGGCACCGGCTTCCTAAGTGCCTTGACCAACGGCACGGGCAGCACCTTTGCCAACAACCTCACAAGTGGAGGCGGCTTCAGCTATTTCGGCAACATTGGACCCAATTGGGATGTGGCCCTGACAGCCCTGGCGGCAAATAACAATGCGACGGTCATCCAACGCCCGCGCATCCAAACATCACAAGCCAAGCCGGCGACCTTCTTTGTCGGCAACACGGTGCCGTATGTCACCGGCACTTACTATGGTGGCGGCTATTCCGGTGGCAACAGTTCGCAATATTCGCAGCTCTCCGTCGGTGTGGAACTCGACGTGACCCCGTTTATTAATCCGGATGGACTCGTGGTGATGGATATCAACCAGGAAATTGATGATGTCAACGGGTATACGCCCATTGACGGCAATAAAGTACCCAACACGGACAAGCGCACCCTCTCCTCGGAAATCGCTGTGCGCGACCAGGATACGATCATGCTCGGCGGATTCATCCGGTCTGACAAGTCGGCGACCAAATCCGGGGTGCCGATCTTGCAGGACATCCCGGTGCTGGGCTTCCTCTTTAGCAGCCACTCGGACACCAAGACACGCGAGGAACTCATTGTTTTGATGCGGCCAACTGTGATGAAAACCCCGGAAGCCGCCTCGGCGCAAACCCTGCGGGAAGAACGCCGCCTGCCGGGGATTTCCGCCGCCGCCGCGGATGATGCCGCCTATGAGCGCGGCATGATTGCCGCGGAACGGAAAGCGGAGAAAAAACGCAACAAATCCAAGGGTGACACCGACGGTTTCTACAGCACGGAAGACACGATCCTGCAAACGGACCACATTGGTTATACGACCAATGCCCCGGCGGCGACCCCGGCGCCCGTTTATGAATATAATCCGGTGATCAAAAGTCCGTCAGCCTCCCCGGCCCCGACGACCCCGGCGGCACCCACTCCACCGCCGGCCACGCCGAACCCATAACCTCGGATAAACCGAGCCACTTAAGACACATCGATCTGACCTGAACAGCCGGTCAGAACGATGTTTTGCCGGGCACTTCATCGCCCGGCAAGGCCCTGCCAGAATTGAATATCCGGCCTGAGGGTGATCGAACCTGGCTCGCCCGGCCGCTGACCAGCCAGCCTCATGAATTGGGATCAACCACCGGCCGCCGTGGAGTCCCCTCAAGAAATACGAAACCCATGCCGATGCAGTGTGCGAGAACCAGGTGGAAGTTACTTGTGAAGTTGGAAAACCTCGGGCGGCACGAATTACCAAAACGAGAGCCCGGAGGACCGCCACCAATCCCGGCGGACAGGCTATAATTCACCGGCCAGATGCGCCGCCTTACTGGCTCATTTCGCAGTTTGTGGCTTCACCCACTGCCAAGGCTGCTCACTTTCTAGGCGGGGCGTTGGTAAAACTACCGGGGCTGTTTGTATTGCCAATGGGGAAAATATTCTGCAACGTTTTAAAGGGATGCAAGGGCGCGAGCAGCAATTTGGAAATGTCGTACAACGGTTGCATTTTAGGATCAGCAATCGTACCCGTGACTTTGTATTCAAAGAGTTTGCTGACCGGCCACAAGGCCGCGCTGATGACACTGCCCACTCCCCAAGTGTCGCGCAAGGGCTGGGCCGTGGCCCGGGCATTCAAGTTCTCATACAAATCCACTGTGCCGACATATTGCAAGCGCATCATGGTGGAATGGATTTCCAAGTCATCGGAGTGAATCACCCCGTTAGTCATGGTGAATTTCCCGGCGGCATCGGTCGCCCGGCTGCTCCCCAGCCCGGGATTGATGGCATTCAGTGCCGGCGAAAGAATGCCGAACATCGGGGCGTCCCAAATCAGCCCATCGCGCAGCGAGGCCTGCCCATAACCATTCATCACCTGCCAATTAGTGGAATTGCCGCTGGTAACCACCAGGTGCCCGCTCAACTGGCCATCCAGTTGGTTGGTGTTGGCGGCCATGTCAGCCACCAGCCAGTGCAGATTGGCATTCGTGATGTCAAAGGCGAATTTGAAATCCGTGCCATTCCGCGGCCGGAAATCAAACACGGTCACCCCGGTGGCGTTGCCCCGGTAAAATTCGGCATTGATATTGGTTAATATCAGGGCGGGCCCGGTCCAAAGCACCGACCCCGTGATGGAACGACTGTTAAACCGCCCCCACCGGAAGGGCGCGCCCTGCAATATTTCCACCTGCAAATTCTGGTCGCCGATCTCCGAACTCCCCTCATTGGAGCGCAACGAGATGTAACCATTCACGCGCGCCGTGGGCGGACTCAAAAATTCGTACGGCTCCAAAGTACGCCCAGTCTTGGGACCAATGGAGTTGGCCACCACCTGGGGTTCGGCGGTGCTGAAACCATTCGTGAAATAAAGCCGAAAGTCGTTTAGATTGAGCGTGATTTGATCGGCCGCCAGATGTTGGGTGCCATGCACCCGCCAGGCGTCGAGATGAATAAAGTCAATAATCCGGTTAGTGTAAAAAAGTTCGGTAGTGAGGGTGTCCAGCGTCCCTCCCCGGGCGGCAAAATTGGTCAGCGCCAGGTGGCCGGACGCCGCCAGAGTGCTGGCGTCGTGCAATTGACCGCGCACCTGTACATCCAGTGCCAGGGGTTCATGGAAGGTAAGCCGGCCCACCTCGCGAACCGCGTTCGGGTTTTTCAACCATGGGCGGATTTGGTTGATATCGAAAGCACCCCGAATCCGGCCACCAAACAATTTGGTGTTTTCGTCCTCGGTGGCATCCAAATCCAGCTGGGTTTTTTGCCGGTCCACATGTAAATTCCGCACCTGCCAGACTTGATTGGAATAAGCAAAATGCGTGAGCACCCGGTCCAAATCCACCATGGCGACGGTGACGTTGGTCATGGCTGCCTGACCAGTCACCGCGACTGGCAGCAACTCACCAGGGTGCCAACCGGCAAAATCAACGGTGCCCACGGCTTGGACCGATGGCGGCTGGGTCCAACTGAACAGATCCAGTCGTTCGCGGGTCAGCGGCGGCAGCAAGGCTGCCACCGCCCGCACATCAAACAGCGCAGAATTGGTAAAGGCCAGGCGTTGCCGGCCGGCATCAAAATTCACACTGGCCTGTAACTTGCCACCGCCCAGATGCATGACCAGATTGGTGACCGCCAGTTGAGGTGACCGCCAAAAACCGCCCGCCTCGGCGGCAGCTACTTGCAACGGTTCGGAATTAAACCCATTGATCCGCGTGGACCATTCGAGTTGGTAAGGCTGAAAATCATTCCAGACGCCCGGCAATGGCGTGTTGGTGGGGAGGTCAGCCGGCGCGAGGAGATGCGCATGCAATTCCAGGGTTTTCATTCCGAACCAGGGCGGATGCGCCCGCTGGCTGGCATTTTCCAAGGCCACATCGAGAGCGAGTTCCGGGCTGCGCCAGTAACCGCTCGCGGTCACTGCCGCCGCACTCAAGTTTTCCGCCCGCATCCGGGTAAAGTGGGTGGACCAAACCAGCCGGTAGGGTTGCAAATTGGTCCAGATGCCCGGCAGGACTTGATTGGTCGGATAACTGGCCAGAGCGGCGAGGCTCGCATTGAATTTTAAATCATGCGCGTTAAACCAGGGGGTGTGTGCGGCCGGCGCCAGAACTTGCAACCGGATGGCAAACGACGCCGCATCCCGTGCGTCACCCTCGATATTCAAGGTCAGGCGGGGCGCGCCCTCCAGCCGGATTTTCCCCAGAAACTCAGCCAGATTTTGGATCCGCAACTGCCAGTTGGCCGGCGCACTATTGGTTTTGGCGCGAAAAACCTCCCAGTTGCGCAATTCACTGGCATGGGCCACATCGCCGGACATGGCCAGGGTGGCCCCCTTGAATTCCGCCTGAAAATGATCCAGGGCCACGGTGTCGCCTGCCTGAAAGCGAACGGCGGTCTGGATATTCGTCAGCTCCAAAAAACTGGCTGGCTGACCCGTCCGAGCCACTGGTGCCTCCAGCCGGCCCTCCCGAAGTTCCAGCCCTTGCACTTCCCAATGACCATGCAGCAACCGGTTAAAATCCAGGAGTAACTGGACCTCGCCAAAGAAAATGCTGGGACCATCCAAGTTACCCGCCGGGCGGACCAGGACATTTTCCACGACAATACCCCGGGTCATCCGCAGGCGCATTCTTTGGAAGTCCAACTGAACTCCGTGGGCCTGCAAGCTGGCGAGGAGAGGTTCCTTTAAAACCGCCGGGACGCCCACTTGGTTAATATATAAAAGCCCGCAGGCCGCTGCCAAAACCAGTAGCAGCAAACCCAGCCGGCACCACCGAAAACCCACCCGGCACCCGCGCCAAAAACGGGAGGCCATATTAAGATCCGTTCGGCGAAATGGTTAGAAAACTCACCACGTATTGGTACAGGCTGGCGGGCACGACGAATGCCCAACGGTCGCCGTCGAGGGTGACCAGTGCCAGGGGTTGGTCGAGAATGGGCGCGCCAAAATCCAAGGCATGCTTCTGGCCATTTTTCAATTCTAACACTACTTGTAATGAATTGGTAGTGACCCCAAACACAGCGGGATTGGTAATTCTATGCCCCACCCAGCCCAGTGCGGTCAAATCCCCCAGTTGATGCGCGGCCTCCTCAATATTCGGTCCAAACACCTGGCCGGGCGAGCCGGGGGCCATCACCCAGATATTACGCGCATTGTGGAGGATCTGCCGGGTCTGGCCGTTTTGATGAACCGTGAGGCTGGCGATGTCCTGCTCCGGCACATTCCAGATGCGGCGGGCCCGGAATTCGCAACCCAGCGCGGGAATGCGGTTCAAATCCGCCGGGTCCAGGGCATAAATACAATCCTCGTCAGACCGGCGCACATACACGCCATTGGTTTGCGGCACACTAAAGGCAAGTTGCGTCAAAATCTGGTTGGTATCCCCGGCCACCGGTCGAAAGGTGATTTGCAAGGCGGGTTTGGTAAGCCCATAGGCCTGCAAATCTGGCGCGGTCACCACGTCCTTCACAAAGTTCGTGGCCTTCAAGTTCCCCAACATTTTGAGGAAGTCCTGCACGCCGTCCGTGTCCACCGGAAACGTCTCTCCGGCCACGTGCCAGGTATTCGAACCAAGGCGTTGCAAGATGAAATGGTCCGAACCATCCGCCGTGCGCAATTCCACTTCATTAATCGGGGTGGTCAGGTCCAGCAAATGGGCGTTGCGGAAATCGTTCACGGAACCATGCCAGGGGGACATGGGTTCCTTCAAAGTGGCGATCACCCCGTTCCAGCCCTCCCGCTTGGCGTATACAAGGGTGGGCTCGTTGGTGGGGGTTTTGCCCGTGTGCAGACCTTCCGTGAAACTACCGGCCCGCCCGAGCCATAAGTTGAGGCTCGGCGGTTGCAATTCATAGGCGCTCAAGTCCGCCTGCGGATCATCCGTGACAAACTGCGCCACGCGGGCTGAACGCAGTTGCTGCAATGCGCGGTTGATTCGGTCGCTGTCCGCCCGGGCCTGGAGTGGCCGGGTCATCCGCCACAAGTGATTCGTTGAGTCCAGATGCAATTCAATGATCTTGGCACCGTTGGTGAGCACGATGGCATCATAACTGCCACTGTCATTCACGAGCGACGTCTCGCGCCAATCCGCCACCGATTTCAGGGGCAGATATTTCAGCCAGGCCGAATCGGTCACAAAGGCGCCGTCCACCCCCACCACCCGTAAAAACACCTGGTCTCCCGGAGCAGTGCACCGTCCCACTTTCAATTGCCATTGCTGGCCCGGCGCTTCAATGACCAGGGACAGTGCCGGTTTATCAAAACCATAATCCTGCTCCGCGGTCGGTTGCTGGCGCAGTTCACTGGCCGTGATGCGCGTCACGGGTTTCAATTTGGCCAGGGAATCCAGCAGCGCCTGAATTCCGGCCGTTTGCGCGGGATAGGTGAGCGGTTTGGATAAAAACCAGTTGCCGTTCGTGCGGTCCACGCGGATTTCCAACGAGTTTGGCGGAATGACCTGCACGCTTGTGGCACTTGCGAAAGGAAAGTCCGGCCAACCTTGGGAGGCCGCTGAAGGGGCTGCCCAAGGATGACGGTTCAGCAGGCAAATGACCAGGAACAAGCCCGCCGCCACCACCAACCAAAGCCAGGTGTTTTTTGAGTTCATTAGTTTCTCCGCACCAGCCAGACCAGGCCGCCGAGCATCAAGACCAGGCCCGGCAGGGCGCCGAGCAGAATCCACCGGGATTCCCGTTGCTGGGTTTGGGTCATCAACAGCCGGTACTCCGTCACCTTTTGAGGTTCCACCCCGGAAACTAGTGCCGCGCGATCCAGCAGCCAGTTCAGTGCAGAATCCAGAAAATCACGATTGCCCACGTCTTGAATATACCAATTGCCCAAGAAGATGGAATCACCGGCCACCACGATGCGGGCATTGCCCCGCGGATTTACCACTCCGGCCACATTTTTTTGCTCGGCCGCCACCATGAGTGGATAACTCCGCGGCGCGGCCCCGGCATCCACCGCCAGCGTGCTGGTGGGGCTGGAAAAGGCCAGCTCCGCCACTTGTGGGGCATTCGCGGGCGGGTTGGCCCACGCCACGCGGAAAATCGGTCGGGGCAAAATCATATGGAGGGAAAGCTGGCCCAGCGACGCCACAATCGGATGATTGCCGAAATTTTGCACCTTGATGTCCTGACCGGTGATTGTGTTGTCCAAATCCCGCACGTAATCGGCCCCCACATTAATACCCCAGCGTTGCAGAATGGGTTCCAAACCCGTGGGATGTTCAATGGAATTGTAATCCAGCAATAGGAGCAAACGTCCCCCCTGGGCCAGATATTGGTCGATTTTTTGCAGTTCCGGCATTTCCAGCGGCTGAGTGGGCGCGGCGATGATGAGCAGATTGCAATCCTCGGGCACGCCCCGGTCGCCCAGCAATTCCAAATTCGTCAGACTCAGGTAATTCTGGCCCAGCACCAGGCCAAAGGTCAGATAACCGCGTTTTTTATCCGGGTCCCGCAACGAGGGTTCACCGTGTCCTTGCAGAAAATAGACCTTGAGCGGTTGGGGATTTTCCAGGGCCAGCAAGCGGGTGGTGAACATCATTTCTCCGCTAAAACTCAACAATTTACGGCGGAAGACCCGGTCTTTGGCATCGGGCACCTGCTCCAGTTGCACCTGCGCCAGGGCATCGCCGCTGACCACTTCCACGCGTCCACCCACGTCAAAGATGACCAAGTCCTTGTCCGCCGTGAGCCGGTATTGGGCCTTAATTTTTTCCGCCTCGCCGGCATCCCGAACATAATCCACGGTATGCACCACCAGCCGGGGGTTTACCGATTGGTACTCTTTGAGCAAGGAGAGGATGGTGGCGTAATATTCATTCTCCTTGTCGTAGTAGAGCGTGACCACGGCCTGATTGGTAAGCGCATTCAGAACGTTGACGGTGCGCGAGGAAAGCTGCACGCGGGTCTGGGCGCTCAAATAAAACCGCTTGAAATACTGGGCGCCCAAGTAATTGGTCATCACGACCACCGCCAACACGAGGAGGGTCCGCAGCGACAGGTCAAAACCGATGCGCCACGGCCGGTAGGGCGTGAAACTTGGGGGCGGTGGAGGTTGCTCGGCCATGGGATGTTACTTCCAGCGCCGGCTTTCCACGGCGCGCAGGGTCAGGAATAAAAAAAACAGCGTGAGACTCACGTAAAAGATCACTGCCCGCGTGTCCACCACCCCCCGGGCAAAATCCCGCATTTGCCCGAAGACGCCAAAGTAGGATAAAAAATTCGACTGCCATTGCGCCGTGGCCGGCAGGGCGCTGGCCAAAAAGCCCAGTGAAAAGAAGGCCACCCCCAACACAAAGGCAATCATCGCGGCGCCCATCTGGGTGCGGGAAATAGCCGAGGCGAAGCAGCCGAGGGACAAAAACAGCGCGCCCACCAAGAAGATACCCAGATAGGTGCCGCCAATCGCGCCGGGGTCCAGGGCCCCGGGTTGCTGGGTGAACCGGCTCACCACCCCCAGGCAGGCGAGCAACGGCAGCCACATGATCAGGTAAAAAACGAGGGCCGCGGCAAATTTGGCTGCCACCACTTCCACATCGCTCACCGGGGTGGTCATGAGGTTCTCGTAGGTGCCGGAGGATTTTTCCAGCGCAAACAAGCGCATGGTGATTACCGGGCCAGCCACGAGGAGGATCAGCCAGAAAAAATAGGAGCTGTAAAACATCTCGGTCACGGGCACCAGGGTGGGGTCACTGCCCAGATTGGTCAGAAACACCACGAAGCCCAGCCCAATCAGCAGCGTCACCGCCGCGATGATAATGTACCCCGTCACCGACAGAAACAAGGCGGCCAGTTCGCGGCGGGCGAGGGTGAGAAAAATACTCATCCGTTTTCCTTGTCCTCTTCGTTGCGGCGGGTGACCTGGACGTAAATATCCTCGAGCGAATGCCGGCTGCGGGTGAGTTCGCGCAAGGTCCAGCCGTGCTCCCGGGTCAGGGCAAAAATCTGGGGGCGCAGGTCATGGCCATCCCGGGGGGTGAGCGCACACCGGTAAAATTCGCCCTCGGCGGCGGAGATATCATACTGCTCGATCTCGGGTACTTCCTGCCAGACTCGTTGCAATTCAGCGACGGGGGCCGCGATTTCGGCAATCACCTGGCTGTTGCCCGCCATTTGGCGCTGCAAATTTTCCGGGGTGTCGGCGGCCAGGATTTTCCCCTCAAACATGATCAGCATGCGGCTGCACATCATCTCGGCCTCGGGGAGGATGTGGGTGGAGATCAGGACGGTGTGATTCCCCGCCAGGCTCTTGATCAGTTGGCGCACGGAGCGAATCTGGTTGGGGTCCAAGCCAATGGTCGGTTCGTCCAAAATGATGAGTTCGGGGTCATGCACCAAGGCGTCGGCCAGCCCCACGCGCTGGCGGTAGCCTTTGGATAGCTGGCCAATGATGCGCCGGCGGACATCGGTCAAACCGCATTGCTCCATGACGGTGTCCACGCGCTGGCGGGAGCGGGCCCAGCCCAAGCCTTTGAGCCGGGCGCGAAACTTCAGGTACTCGCGCACCCGCATTTCCAAATAAAGGGGATTGTTCTCGGGCATGAAACCAATCCGGCGGCGGACCTCCACGGAATCGTGAAACACATCATACCCGGCCACCCGCACCGTGCCGCTGGTGGCGGGCAGGAAGGTGGAAAGAATGCGCATGGTGGTGCTTTTACCCGCGCCGTTGGGTCCCAACAAACCGACGATTTCCCCCCGGTTCACGGCAAAGGAGATCCCCGCGACGGCCGTGCGGCCGGCGTAGCGCTTCGTCAAATCTGTCACTTCGATCATCACGGGCAATTATCTATAGGCTGGGTCATGGTAGTCGAAAAACCACCGGCCGGGCCAACAAAAACCTTCAAGGCCGAGATTATAAACAATTTGCGCCCGGTTTGGATGCAAAAAATTTCCGATGAGAGGGCCCGACCGGCATTTTTGTTAAATAGCGATAAAGATCATTAAATTGGCCGTTTTTAGCGGGTGTTTAGGCAGCGGCTCAGGGCGGAAGCCCGGAATGGTGGCGCTAAAACCAGCCGGATGGAGCGGTTATGGCGGGATTTTTGACCCGGGACAGGCGGGCGCGAATCCGGCTTGACCCATGGGCGAGCTTGGGCGGACACTCAGCGGCACCGAACCATGAAATTATTTGCCACCATCACTGTGATCGGCCGGGATAAAACCGGCGTGATTGCGCAGGTCACCGCCTTCCTGTTTGAGCAACACGCCAACATTGAAGCCCTGGAGGAGCAGGTCACGCGCGGCCAGTTCAGCATGACCTTGCAAGCTTCCTGGGCGCGTTCCGAGTGTTCCGAAGCCTCGCTGCGGGCGGGGCTGGAGGCCCTGGCCAAACGCCTGGGCATGGAAATCAAAGTGCGGCTCACGGAGCCCGGCCGGCGCCAGCGCTTTGCCATCATGGTGACCAAGGAAACCCATTGCTTTGAGGCGCTGCTGGCGGCGCGGCTCAAGGCCGAGCCGGCCCTGGTCATTGGCAACTATGCCACGTTTGGGGAGCGGGCCAAACAGCACCAACTGCCGTTTGCCCATGTCGACTGGGCCGACCGCAACACGGCCGAGCAGGAAGCTTTGCGGTTGCTGGAAGCGCACGAGATTGATTTTGTGGTGCTGGCCCGCTTCATGAAAATCCTGTCGCCCAACTTCGTGTGGCGGTATAAAAACAAGATCATTAATATACACCCTTCCCTGCTGCCCAGTTTCCCGGGGCCGCAAGCCTACCGGCAGGCGCATGAAAGCGGCGTGAAAATCGCGGGCGTCACGGCCCACTTTGTGTCGATGCGCCTGGATGAAGGTCCGATCATTGCCCAAGGGGCGTTTCCGATTCAGCCCGGGATGTCACTCAAGGACCTGACGGCGGCCGGCCAGAAGCTGGAGGCCAAGGTCCTGGTGAAAGCGGTGAAGCTGTATCTCGGCAAGCGCCTGGATGTTTATTGGGGCGTGGTGAAGGAGGTTTAACCGAGGCTTAATTCGGGGTCGTGGGAGTGGGGTACCAGTACATCGGGCGGGTCTGGGCCCACTCGGCGGCGGAACTGTTTGCCTCGGCGGAGGAGCGCATGAAATCGTTGGTGCGCGCGGAACGAAAACTGCCGTCGCACATGGAGAAGTTGCCCAACTTGTTGTGACTATGGCGGGCGACGGCGTAAAAGCCGGTGGTTCCGGATTGGGAGGGGCTGGAGGCCGTGTTCACATCCTGCTCGGCGATGAAAATGGTGTCCGTGGGCTTGGGAATGTTGGACACTTTGGTCTGGGATACCCCGCTGGACAAACTGGCTTGATTGATACAAATACGGTTGTTTTCGCCATACATAAACACCGCCTTAACAAAGGTGGGCGGATTGGCATAGGTGGCATCGGGCGGGGGCGTGGAGGGACACGAGAAAATCGATTTGGAAGCCGGGACCGGCGGGTTGGTCGCGTAATAGAGTTGCATCAGGGACCGCAAGCCCAGGGTGGGGGGAACCACGTTGTACCAGGCGTTAAAATTGACTGGATCATTAATGGAGGCCCCGGCGTTGCCCTCGGAAGGCACCGTGTCCTTGTTATCATCGCAGTAGATTTTGAAGGCCAGTCCCCATTGCTTCATGTTGTTGAGGCAAACAATGCTTTGCGCCTTTTGCTTGGCAGAGGCGAGGGCGGGCAGGAGCATCGCGGCGAGAATCGCAATGATGGCAATAACCACCAACAATTCAATCAGCGTAAACGCGGGAACGGGCGGGCGAGCCATGGTTCGGCGTAGCGGGGAAGCCGGTATGTAAGAGTGGGAGATTTTCAAAGGGTAATGAATGGAAGGTGGCGTCAAGGTATGTCGCGGTTAGGATTCCACCAGATATCCGGATTGAATAGTTCGACGCGGATGCTCGGTGTCGTCAGAGCGGCCGGATTGTAGACATAACTCCATTTGTACCATTGGGAATGACCGTCGATGAATACGATGTTGCCGCCGCTATTATGACGTTTGGTAAAGGCATTCCAGCGTTGGGCTGGCAGGATGCCATTGCGCGTTGGGTCAGAGGTGTACTTTTCGACATTAGGACTAAAAGCCTGCTCGGTCAACAACACCTGATAGGTCGGATGACGAATCGAGGTGAGTTTGGGCATGTTAGGATAGGTAAAGCTGTTACCAATGACGGAATGGGCCACGATGTCGGCTTTCAGCTTCAAATCCAAATCCATCACATAGCAAAAAACACCGAATTGCGGACCGCCGGCAGCACAGGTGGAGCCAAAGCCACTTGATCCGTTAATATCTGCCGGAGTCGCCTCGGCGGAGGGGCAACACCACAATTTACCAAAGTCTCCTCCCGGGAGGGGGTACTTGGTGACAAAGCCGCCGGGCTTGTCGTAATAATAAGACAATGGTTTGTCACCGGCCTGAAGCGGCAGGGCATTGAACCAGGCTACTTTATCATAAGGACTACCCTGATAGTCCGGGGCGGCCGAAATATTTCCGATGGCATCACAGGCATATTGTCCCGAGGACTGGGCAGTGCCATCACGGGGAATGAAATCCCCATTATCGGCGGCGTAAATTTGTTCCGCCAATCCCCATTGCCGAAGATTGGAGAGGCAACTGGTCGTTTGGGCTTTGGCTTTCGCCTTGGAAAGGGCCGGCAACAGCATGGCCGCCAGAATGGCGATGATGGCGATGACCACCAGCAATTCAATCAACGTAAAACCCGCCAGGGACTGGCTTTGCGAACGAATTTTGGAACCAGGACTTTTCATTTTATGGTGGTTTGACAACCCGCAGGATCAGTCTTCCCCTAACTAGATTTAAAGCATAGTTTGGAGGCGGGAAAATGCAAGGCATTTCCAACGGAATTCTCCCCAGGGACAAGGTACTTTTACCCCCGAAAAATCAGGTTTAAACGCCAAAAATCCGGCGCGCATCGGGTAATGCTTTGCATCGGCGACGAGGTTCCGCATCATACCTTTGCCATGACATTGCAACCTCTCCGCTTTCCGGTCAAAGCCGGGCTGGCCCTGGGACTGGCCCTGGTCACGCTGGCGCTTTATTTGCCCGCCGGCTGGCATGATTTTGTGCAATATGACGACCAGCAGTATGTCACGGAAAATCCGCGGGTGCAGTCGGGTTTGACCTGGGCCGGACTGGGCTGGGCGTTTGGTTATCATGCCGGCAACTGGCATCCGCTGGCGTGGCTGTCGCACATGCTGGATTGCCAGCTGTTTGGGGCGCATGCGGGGGGCCATCATCTGACCAGCCTGTTTTTACACACCGCCAGCACCGTCCTCCTTTTTATCGTACTGAATCAATGGACGGGGGCGCTCTGGCGGAGTGCGGCCGTGGCGGCGTTGTTCGCCTGGCATCCGCTGCACGTGGAATCGGTCGCCTGGGTGGCGGAACGCAAGGATGTCTTGTGCGCTTTTTTCTGGATGCTGACCCTGCTGGGGTATGGCCGGTATGTGGCAGCGTCCCAGGTCCCAAGTCCACGGTCCAAAGTCTATTATGGACTGAGTCTGCTGGCATTTGGGCTGGCCCTGATGAGCAAGCCCATGGCGGTGACCCTGCCGTTTGTCCTCTTGCTGCTGGATTACTGGCCCTTGGGCCGCACCGGGGCGGCCGCCGGGGCCAACCGGCCAGGGGAAGCCTCCACCCAACGGGGGCAATCAGAACGGCTGAAGAGCGAGTGCCCGACGACGAAGCAAGCAGAGCGGAGCAACGGGTGGTCACGGTGGCCAGGTTTAGTTTGGGAAAAACTTCCCTTCTTCGTTCTGAGTGCCGGGGCCTGTTACCTGACGATGCAAGCCCAGCAGGAGGCCATTGTCTCCACCGCCGGCTTGCCGGTCACCGAGCGCCTGGCCCATGTGACGGCCGCCTATGCGCATTATCTCGCCGCCACGTTTTGGCCGGCCGGCCTGGGGGTGTATTATCCTTATGAAGTGGCGCTGCCCGCCGCCACGCTGGTGATGGCCGGCCTGGTACTGGGACTGATCACGGTGCTGGCCATGAGCGGCAGGCAATCCCGGCCCTTTGTCCTGGTTGGCTGGCTGTGGTATCTTGGCACCCTGGTGCCGGTGATTGGCCTGGTGCAAGTGGGTGATCAAGCCTGGGCGGATCGCTATACGTACCTCCCGCTGATCGGCGTGTTTTGGGCAGTGGTCTGGACGGCGGCAGAACTGGTCCGGCAACGGCGTATTTTAATGGCACTGGGAGCCGCGACCGCGACGTCGCTGCTGGTGCTCACCACCCGGCAATTAAGTTACTGGCAGGATACTCAATCGTTGTTTGCCCACACCTTTGCCGTCACCCGGGACAACTACATGGCCATCACGGTGCTGGGCAGCCAACTGGCACAAGCGGGGAAACTGGAGGAGGCCATCGCGGATTACCAAACGGCCCTGCGCCTCAAGCCCACTTTTCCCGAGGCCCATTTCTTTCTCGGTAACGCCCGGGAACAGCAAGGCAAGCTTGATGAAGCGGTGGCGGAGTACCAGCAGGCCCTCTGGTTCAAACCCATGCAGGAACAAACCCACATTTTCCTGGGCATGGTG
Organism: uncultured Verrucomicrobia subdivision 3 bacterium; assembly: GCA_903936645.1. Taxonomy (GTDB): domain Bacteria; phylum Verrucomicrobiota; class Verrucomicrobiia; order Limisphaerales; family UBA11358; genus UBA11358. The sequence continues at coordinate 19,082 of CAIZWI010000372.1, read as the reverse complement.
CTGGGGCGGCAGCAACAGTACGACGCGGCCATGGCGCACTATGCGACCGCCCTGAAGTTGAACCCCGATTCGGCGGTAACGCACAACAACCTTGCGCGCATTTTGCACACCCTGGGCCGCCGCAAGGAGGCCGCCGAGCATTATCGCGCCGCCCTGGCCATCAATCCGAAGCTGGCCATCGCCCACAACAACCTGGGCATTCTGCTATTACAAGAAGGCGCGGTGACCGCCGGGGCCGGTGAACTGCGTCAGGCCTGGCAACTCAACGCCACGAACAGCGAAACCCAATTCAACCTCGCCCTGGCCGACAACCAGCTTGGCCAATGGGGGGAGGCCGCGGACCTGTTTGGCCAGACTGTTCGACCGGCGACCACCGATCCGCGCGGGCATGCGGAATATGCGCGGGCCCTGGCGCATTTGGGGCGGACACATGAAGCCATGGCCCAGTACGCCGCCGCCCTGCTCTTGCGGGCGGATGATGCGGACGCGCTGGCCGGCCTGGCGTGGATACTGGCCACTTCGCCGAATCCTGAGTTTCGCAACGGCACCCAAGCCCTGGCGATGGCGGCCCGCGCCGGTGAATTGACCGGGCACCAGGACGCGGACAAATTAAAAATCCTGGCGGCGGCCTTGGCGGAAACGGGGGATTACCCGGCGGCAATCCAACAACTTCAGGCGGCCCTCGGCCGGGCTGCCAAAACCGGGACGGGCGATGCGGACATGCCAAAAATGCTGGAACGATTCCAACACGCCCAACCCTGGCGGACGGAATAACCAATTGCGACGGGCAAGTTGTGGCACGGTCGCCGGGCTGCCTGGGTTCAGTAAACTGGAGGCTGGTGGCGAGGGCGAGTTGAGGCGACCCCGCAGAGCGGGGTCGCGCGCCGGGCAACTGGCGGCACTAGCCACCAAAAACAAAAAGGGCGGCCATCGCTGGCCGCCCTAGAAACTAAACCACTTTCGTTACTTGGTCAGGATATAGAAGCCAAGGGAATTGGTCGTGGGAATTGTATACGGACTGGTGGCACCATCCACCGGCACGTAGGGGCCGGAAACATTCGTGGAGGTGGCCAGCACATAGGCGGAATCCGTCCAACTCAGGATGGGCACCCCGGTGGTGGTGTCGAGCGTGAGCGGAATGACCGGCACGGGTGATACGATGTCGGAGAACCGGGTCACGGCGAGCGTGAATTTGGGATTGCTGCCGTAGAGCACCCCGGTGACGGAGGTGGCGAAGGCGGGCAAGGTCTGGCCGGCGGTATCGAGATCGTAATAGAAGAAACTCAGGCCGAACGTCTGGCCGGCACTATTGGTGACGGTGATGTTCTGATTGGCCGTGGAGGAGATGGTGTTGCCGGCATTGGTGCCAAAGAAGACATTGGTCAATTTTACCAAGGAGGCGCCCAGGGTATAGTTGACATAGTTGGCATTGTTCGTGATGGAAAACGGAATGACGACGGGCGCCGGCAGAGCAGCGATATTGTTGCTCAGGACCGAGTAGGACGTATAGGGATAAGGGGACGCCGCGTCAGAAGCAAACGAGTCGGCATACAATTCGGTGCCGCTGCTGAAGGAGGAAAGCACCCCGGTGAAGGTAACCACATCGCCCAGTGCCGGACGGAAGGTGGAACCAAACGTGGCGAAGATGTTGATACCGCCGGTGCCATCCTGCAAGTAATAGGAGGCCGTGTTACCCGAGGTAATATTCGTATAGGTGGTGATAATACCGGTGACCTGGTAAGGAATGTTCGGGGGAACGTTGGTGGGCGCGTAGGTGGTGGGATCGACCAACGTACGCAGATAGCCAATGGAAACGACCGGCGGATTCACGACTTGCAAGTAGAGATTGGAGCTCAAGACGCCACCGTACTCGTTGGTCACGCCCACGGTATACTTGGCCGAGAAATTGGTGGCCGCACTGTCCAATTCGAGCGACGTACCGTTGGCCCCCAGAATCGGGACGTTATTGGAATTCCATTGGTAAGTAATGGTGCCCGGCCCAATGGCGGCGACCGAGAAAACCACATTTTGACCGGCATAAATGAGGGTGTTGGTGGCCGGCTGGCTGGTGATGGTCGGGGGCACGGGGGCCACACTGATGGAAACTTTGGCTACCGCACTGGTGGCGGACAAGCCATAAGGGGTGGTGGCCACCAAGGTATAATTGCCACTGTCACCCACTGCGGGGCTGTTAAGCGTGAGAGTGCTGGAATTGCCATTCGGATTGGTTACCGCCACGCCATTCTTACGCCAGGTGTAGGTGAGGCTGGGAAGACCCTGACCATTGGCCACGGCGGACAAAGAAACAGAGGAAACCCCCACATAATTCGTCGTACCCACCGGCTGATAAACAATGACCGGGGCGACGGCATTCGTGGCCCAAACGTTGGTGGCCGCCTCGGCAAAGGTGGTGGCCACGCACAAATTGGTGACCAGCCAGAAGCCGTTGCCGAAGCTGCTAGCCTGGCGGAAAGCAAATTGGTTGAAAGCCTTGGTGGTGGCAAAGCCCAGGGAGTCCTTCGAGCTGGTGACCGGGTCCACCGGCGCATAGCCGGTCTGGGTGGTGCTAATCGGATTCACCCAAATGGAGGCCGCAGCAAAAACCCCGGGGGCAACCACACCAGGATCCATTTCCACGACCACTTGATAGGCCGTGTTCAGGGCGAGGTCCACCGGGTAAACTTGATCACTCGTGGTATTGCCGGCGATCCCCAACCGCCAGGTGTTGGGCAAAGTGGTGGTGTTGGTCTGGGCAAAAATGCGGCCACTGTAGCCGCTGGAGGAGGAATAAAAGGAGGCAAAATAGCTGCCGGGACCATTAGGCAGATTGGTGCAAATCACCGTGAAGCTGGCGTACAACGCTTGGACACCGTTGGTGTAAGGGCTATTGTTGGTCAGCGAGAAATAGCGGCCAAAGTCATCTGCGCGGCTGGCACCCGCAATGGTGTTCCCCGTGGTGCTGACCTGCAACTGATGGTTGATGACCAGACTGTCGTGGACGCCGTTGCCACTGAACACATTCCAAACCGTGTTGTTAAAATTATTCGTGATTTCGCCATTCGGGTAGTTGAAACCATCATAAAAGATCACGTCGGCGCGGGCCGCGCGCGGGGCGGTCCAGGCCAGAACGGCGAGGAGAAGTAAGGCTGCGATTTTGTTTTTCATAGTTGCTCGATTTGTCTCGTTTTGGTTTTTCAGGTTGCTTGTGGTTGCTTGTTCTTGCAATTTCCGGCTTCCGCCCAACGGCAGTGTTACCTTGCCCACTATTTTTTGGCACCCTGCTAACACCGTCCTATTATAGGCCATAGGAATGGCTTAGATGTGACAATTAGGAAAACAATTCCCGCTTGTCCGCAAAGTGCCATAAATAATCATTCCAGCCAGATTTCCTGTGGCGAACCGGACCAGACCACACAAATGGCTTTTAGGTTAGCTAACGTCTTAAACAGTTACCCTTGTTACTAGACGCTAACACTCTCAAAAATCTCCCCGGATGACAAGGCCTTTTCGGCAAAAAGTTGTTCACCCGCCCGGCGGGCTTGGGTGGTCGGCAGACGGGCGCGGGTTGGCGCGGCCCCCACTTTACTGGCCGACCACAAGGCAAAGGCGGCGGGGCAAAAAAACCGGCGCCGAGGCCGGTGGACTGGCCAGACGCAGGCGCTCCGGTGACCAGGTCGCGCAAGGCATGCAAGCGGCAGCCGTGGCGAGACGGAAACACCCTGCCGGATTGACTTTCCCATGGCCCGCCCGGATGCTGGATCCGTTGGATCTATTTATGAACGCTGGAAAATCTCTTTCCGTCCGCCTGCGCCGGTGGGCGCTCGGGGGGCTGGGTCTGGTGCTGGTTTATGCCGGGCTGGGATTTTTCATGCTGCCACCGATCCTCCGCCACGTGGCGGTGCAACAACTCTCCCGGCAACTGAACCGGGAGGTCGCGATTGAGCGCATCCGGATCAACCCTTTCGCCTGCTCCACCACGGTGCAGGGGCTGCTCATCAAGGACCCGGACGGCGAGCCGTTCGTGTCCTGGGACGAGGTTTATGTGCGTTTCCAAATTACCTCCCTGTTCGGCCCGGCCTGGGGATTTACGGAAATCAGCGCCACGAAGCCCTTTGTGCGGGTGCAAATGAACGCGGACCAAACCTTTAATTTCTCCGACCTGCTGACCAAGTTTTCCACCAACCCGGCCCCGGCTAGTGCCACCCCGGCCAAACCGCTGGCGCTCCAGATCACCCGGTTACACATCGGGGGAGCCAGTGCCGCTTTTACCGACCTGACCACCCGCACGGCGTTTCGCCGGACCCTCGGGCCGGTGGACATCACCCTGGATCATTTCCGAACGGATCCGGAGAACAAAAACCCTTATGCCTTCAACGGCACGACGGATGCGGGGGAGCAACTCGCCTGGAGCGGGGAGTTTTCACTGTCGCCCCTGCGCTCGCAGGGCGAACTCACACTGGGCGGTTTCACCCTGAACAAATACGCCGCCCTGTACCAGGACCTGGTGCGTTTTGAGATTCGTGGCGGCACGGTGGCGCTGGACATCCATTACCGGTTTGAATTAAGCGCGAGCAACCACCTGGCGACCGTGAACAACTCCGCCTTTTCGCTGCATGACTTCAAAATTGGCAAGCCGGGGACCACCAACAACCTGGCGGAATTGCGGGACCTGACGGTCGCCGGGGTGAGTGCTAATCTAGCGACCCGCAGCGCCACGGTGGGTTCGGTGTCCCTGGCGGGCGGCAGCCTGTTTTTGCAACGGGCCCGGGATAATTCCATCAATGTGGTGGACCTGGCCCGGCCGGCGGATACGGCCACAAATGTCTCGGGCGGCATTTTATTTTTGCTGCGTTCGGTGACCAATGCGGTGAGTTTGCTCTTGGAAAGCACGAACCAATGGAGCGGCCTGGTGCGCGACGTGAGCGTGACCCAGTGCGCCCTGCATTGGGAGGACGATGGGAACAGCCGGCCGGCGCGGCTGGATTTGAATGACCTCAGTTTTGATGCCAAAAATCTGGCGAACCTGCCGGGCACCAATCTCACCGCCGCATTGGCCCTGCGCTGGAATGCCAACGGTTCCCTTAAGGCGGCCGTGACCGCCGCATTCCAGCCGCCCACCGCCGAAGTGCGGCTGGACCTCGACCAGATTGATCTGGGCACGCTGGATCCGTATCTGGAACCCACATTGAATTTATTTGTGCTGGGCAGCCACTTGGGCCTGCACGGGACGGTGAAGTTAAGCACTCCGCCCAGTGGGCTGCCCCAAGTCACCTTCCACGGCGATACCAGTCTGGACGATTTCCGGACGGTGGACGGCATGCTGGATGAGGATTTGATCAAATGGGATGGTCTGCATTTCAACGGGATTGACGCCAACCTGAATCCGCCGTCGGTGAACATTCGCGAACTGCTGGTCAATCATGCCTATGCGCGGATCGTGGTGGAAACGAACCAGACGATTAATCTGCTCAATGCCCTGCGGCTGACCAGCCCCGCCGGAACGGAAAATCACCAGGCCACAGCCGCCAAAGCCGCCGTGGCCCCAGCCCCGGCGACCAGCCCGGCCTTGCCCCCAATGGCCATCGGGACGGTGGTGATCTCCAACACGACGGTGAGTTTTAGCGACCGGTCCATCCAGCCCAACGTGAACCTGGACATCGAACACATCAACGGCCGCATCGCCGGGCTCTCCACGGAAGAGTGGCAGCACGCAGACCTGGACATCTCGGCGCAAGTGGCCGGGGTAGGCCCGGCGAGCGTGACCGGCGTGATCAATCCCTTTAGCGGCACCCAGACCAACCGCTTGAAAATCACGGTGCGGGACGTGGACCTGACCCCGACCAGTCCTTACGCCGGCAAATTCGCCGGCTACGGCATTGCCGAGGGCAAATTGAATCTGGATCTGGATTATGAACTGCGAGGCAAACAATTAAAGGCGGCGAATGTCATCACGCTGGACCAGTTTAACTGGGGCGACAAAGTGAGCAGTCCGGAGGCGACGCATTTGCCGGTGCGCCTGGGCGTGGCGATGCTCAAGGACCGGAATGGCAGGATCGTTTTGGACGTGCCGATTGAAGGCAGTCTGGAGGATCCCCAGTTTCGGATTCGCAAAGTGGTTATCCATGCCTTGGTGAACCTCCTCGAAAAAGTGGCGACCTCGCCTTTCTCCCTGCTGGGCGCGGTGTTTGGGGGCGGCGGCGAGGAGCTGGCCTTTGAGGAATTTGCCCCGGGCAGCACGGCCTTGACGGCGGGGGACCAGACCAAGCTGGACTCGCTCCAGAAAGCCCTCGACGCCCGGCCGGCATTGGGCTTGGAAATCACGGGGAGCGTTGATCCGGAAGCGGATCGCCGGGGTTTGCAACAGGCGGCGTTGGAACAAGCTATTCGGACGCACCAATGGAATGCCCTGCGCCAGACCGGTCAGACGACAAATTCGGCTGACCAAATCCTGATCACCCCCGAAATCCGCGCCCACTGGCTGGCGCAATTGGGGGTGGAAAGGCACATCGCGCCCACGACTAACCGTCCAGCCAGTATAAACATCAAGGCGACCGCCGCCGCCACACCTGCCGCCCCGCGGCTGGCCACGAGCACCGGCATCCCGCCGCAAAACCCGAATCCACTCAAAGGCTCGCAGATGCTCAGGCGAGCCCTGACGCCGACGAAAACGGCAGCGACCGGCGGTGCGGTCGCCCAGGCCAGCATTCCGATGCCCAGCGTGGCGCTCCCGGCGGCAACCCTGGAGACCCAGTTGCTGGCCACTTATCCGGTCACGGACACGGACCTGACCACGCTCGCGGCCGAGCGCGCCCGGGCGGTGCAGGCTTACCTGCTGCAAAGCGGCAAACTGGCCGCCGCGCGTTTGTTCCCCAAAAACGATTCCGGGGCCAGCCTGCGCCGCCAGGGGAGCCGGGCTTATTTGCAATTTCGGTGATTCTTTTTAACCAATGCCTACTTGCCTGGGAGCAGCCAAATGAGTTAATTGATCTTTATGACGACATGGATCGTGGCTGACGCAGATCATCTGGGTGGCAGTCCGAGGGTGCGGAACACACGCATTTCGGTGGCACTGATTTTAGAGTGTCTGGCGGCAGAGATGACCATAGCCGAAATCGTGGACGCGTATCCCAGCCTGAGTGTGGAGTCGGTTCGCGGGACTTTATTGGAATTGAGCTTCCGCCAGGAATTAGTATTGGCGTGAAAATCCTGCTGGACGAGAATTTGCCACGTAAACTAGTGATGGCCTTTAAGTGGTTTTTCGAGCCTGCGATTGGGCGAATTATCAGCATGGCGATGATTGGCCTTAAAGAGTCACCGCTCATGATTTTTCCGATTCTCGCCAACGATGGCGTTCCACAATTTTACCACTGGCCTTTCCGACCCGGCAGGTTTATCTATTGAGCGTTATGAAACAATTGCTTTGCACGTTGATGATCCTGGTGGCGGGCGGGCTCGCCCGGGCCGCCATTCACACCGAAACCGTGGAATACCAGCAGGGAGACGCCACGCTGGAGGGGTATCTGGCTTATGACGATGCCCTTGCTGGCAAACGCCCGGGCATCCTCGTGGTCCATCAGTGGAAGGGCCTGGGGAATTATGAAAAGAAACGGGCCGAAATGCTTGCCGAACTGGGTTACGTGGCTTTTTGCGCGGATATTTATGGCAAGGGCATTCGCCCTGCCACGGTGGCGGAGGCCGGGGCCCAGGCGGGCAAATTCAAATCAGATCGTGCCCTGCTCCGTTTGCGGGTGAATGCGGGCCTGGACACCCTGAAGAAAAACGAGCGGGTGGACACCCATAAAGTGGGTGCGATTGGGTATTGTTTTGGCGGCACGACCGTGTTGGAACTGGCCCGCAGTGGCGCGGACGTGGCGGGCGTGGTTAGCTTTCACGGCGGCCTGGATTCTCCCACACCGGCGGATGGCAAGAACATCAAGTGCAAAGTGCTGGCGTGCCATGGCGCGGATGATCCTTTTGAGAAACCGGCCGACCTGCTGGCCTTCGAAGCGGAGTTGCGCGATGCGGGCGTGGACTGGCGCCTGTATCAATACGGCGGCGCGGTGCACAGCTTCACCGACTGGACGGCCGATGGGAGCCTGCCGGGTGCCAAGTACAACGAGCGCGCGGACAAGCGTTCCTGGGCGGACATGAAACAATTCTTTACGGAACTTTTCAACTAATGCGCATCACCGGCGGCCAGGCAGCGCGGCGAATCTTGAAAGTCCCGAAGGGACTGGACGTGCGCCCCACCCCCGACCTGGTCAAACAGGCGGTGTTTAATTCCCTGGGCGACCGGGTGGTGGACGCGCGGGTATTGGAGCTGTTTGCCGGCAGCGGGGCGCTGAGTCTGGAGTGCCTGAGCCGGGGGGCGGCGGCGGTGATGTGTGTGGAAAAATCCCAGCGGCATGCGGAGTTTATTCGCAACAATGCCGTGCAGGCGGGGTTTGAGACGATTCTGGAGGTGCGCACCCAGGATGTGTTTCCGGTGATGAGCCAACTGGCGGGGAGCGGACGGCAGTTTGATTTGATCCTGGCGGACCCGCCTTATGGCGAAAAAAATGTGGGCCGGCGCTCCACGTCGTTTGCCCAGCAATTGCTCGATGACCCCAACCTGCCCCGGCTGCTGGCCTCCGGCGGCCGGCTGGTGCTGGGCCATACGAAACGGGATACCCTGGACATTCCCCCGGCGTGGGATGAAGTGAAACTGCTCAAGCACGGCGACACGCTAATGCGGTTTTTTGAACGGCCCTGACCGGACCGGACTGGACCTTTCCCGGGCCATGCCTGCACCCCCTAAATCCAACGCCCGCCAGCGCGTGCTGGCCCAATGGCGGGGCATCGACCTGACGCCGCTGGAAACCGCCCGGGCGGTGCGCGCCCGCACGGCGGCCGACCTGGTGCCACGGTTGCTCAAGGAGATGCGCCTGGACGTGCGCCAGGATGAGGCGGAGATTGTCAAAGTGTGGAATTCCCTGCTGGACCCGGTGATTACCAGCCATGCGCAGCCGGCGGGGGTTCGTAATGGCACGTTGTTTGTGACCGTGGACAGCAATGCCTGGCTCTCGGAAATCGTGCGTTATCGCCGCAAGGAAATTCTGGACAGGTTGCAGCATAGTTTCGGTCGTAGAGTGATTCAGAAAATTTCGTTTCGCGTGGGGTGAGGGGGGTACCGGCCCCCCGGGGGAAAATGCATTTTTTGGCTTGGTTTGGCGTTGTCAGGCTTCATAACCTGTCCGCGCATGGATTTCATTCGTCGCGCCGTCATTGATGTCGGCACCAATTCAGTCAAGTTGCTGGTGGCGGATGTGGCGGGGAACCACGTGGAGCCAGTGCGGGAAGAGAGCAAGCAAACCCGTCTGGGCAAGGATTTCTACGAGACCAGCATCTTGCAAGCGGAGGCGATTGCGCGGACGGCGAGTGCCGTGGCCAGTCTGGCGGAGCAGGCCCGGGCCAGCCAAACCACTTCCCTGCGCGTCTTTGCCACCAGCGCCGCCCGGGATGCCAAAAATCCGGGGGATCTGACGTCCGCCATCCAGGCTGCGGCCGGGTTGCCCACGGAAATTATTTCCGGGGAGCAGGAGGCGGCGTGGTCGTTTCAAGGCGTTACCACGGAGCCACGCTTTGCGGCGGGTTCGTTGCTGTTACTGGATGTGGGCGGGGGCAGCACGGAGTTTATTTTAGGCCGGGACCGCCAGCCGTTGCTGGCCCGGAGTTTCCCGCTGGGCACGGTGCGCTTATTAGAGCAATCCCCGTTGAGCGATCCACCGACGGCGGCAGAATTCGCGGCGTGCACAGAACGGCTGCGGGGGTATTTGCGCGACCAGGTGCAACCGCAAATGGCCGCGGTGCGGGCGAGCGCGGCCCTGCCGGGTCCGCTGCGCCTGGTGGGGACGGGCGGCACCACCAGCCTGCTGGGCCGCATGGAATTGCAACTGGCCACTTTTGACCGGGCGGCCATTGAAGCCGTCGAGCTGGATTTGGAGCGTCTGCGGACCTTGCAGGATGAGCTGTGGCGGCTGCCGCTGGCCCGCCGGGCAACCCTCCCTGGCCTGCCGCCCAACCGCGCGGATGTCATTCTCACCGGGGTGGCCATTTATACGGCCGTGATGGAAGTGTTTGAACTGCCGCGATTGAGCATCAGCACCCGCGGCCTGCGATTCGCGGCGGTGATGGGTTAGGGTGATGGAAAATGAGGCGCGGGCGGCGGGGTTTTTGCGCGGTCACACTGGCGTTGCCGGATCGGAAGCACTAGGATTGGGCCATGCGCGTCTTGATAGTTGGCTGCGGTTACGTGGGTCTGCCGCTGGGGATGGAACTGGTCCGGCAGGGCCACACGGTTTTTGGCCTGCGCCGGAGTGCGGCGGCCGAAGCCCAATTACTGGCGGCGGGGATTACGCCCCTGGCGGGGGACATTACCAAGCCCGAAACACTGGCCCCCCTGCCCCGCGACTTCGACTGGGTGGTTAATTGCGTGGCCTCAGGCGGGGGGGACGCGGCCGGTTACCGGCAGATCTACTGGCAAGGGACGGCCAACCTCCTGGCCTGGCTGGCACCCCATCCGCCCCAAAAATTCCTCTACACGAGCAGCACGGGCGTGTACGGCCAGGACGATGGTTCGACGGTCAAGGAAAGCAGCCCCACCGAACCTGCGGCTGAAACGGCGCGGGTGCTGGTGGAAACCGAAAAACTCCTGCTTGCGGCCCAGACCAGCCGGCAAGTGCCCGCGGTGATCCTGCGCGTGGCGGGCATTTATGGACCGGGACGGGGCTATGCCTTCAAGCAATTCTTGAAAAACGAGGCCCGCATCGAGGGGGATGGTTCCCGGGTGATGAACATGATCCACCGCGATGACCTGATTGGCTGCATTATCGCCGCCCTGCAAAGCAGCCGGCCCGGGGAAATATACAATGCGGTGGATGATGAACCGGTGACGCAACTCCATTTCTACACCTGGCTGGCGGCCACGCTGGGCAAAAACCCGCCGGAACAGGTGCCGGAAAATCCGGAGGGAACCCGCAAGCGGGGGGTGACGAACAAACGGGTCTCCAACCGCAAATTAAAAATGGAACTTGGCTGGCCGTTTCGCTATCCCAATTTTCGCATTGGCTATTCCGCGGAGATTCTCCGCTTGGAGCGCGCCGGGGAATTGGAGGTGGAGGGCGAGGAAGCGTAACGCGCCGCCCTTACCTGGCCCACGCGAGCATGACCCTGGCCCCGGGGGTCGCGCGGTCTTGTTCCGGATGGGCGGGATGGACCCGGACGGGCGGATTGCGCCGCACGGAGGCGGCGTGCCGACGCTCGTAAACTTTGCAAACTTGCGAAAGCAAAACCAGCCCTAAAAAGACCATGATTACTTTCTTCATATCGATATAAACATCCACCCGGCCCAAAAGTTGCGGTGCGCGGGAGCAGGCGCCCCCGCCCCGGACGGCAGTTACTTTTTATTGAGCAAATTGGCCCGCAAATTCTGATATTCCTGCTCCGAAATGGCTCCCGAATTCCGGGCGGTTTGCAAATCGATCAATTGCTGGCCCACCGTCGGCCCCAGTGCAGCGGTGTGGCTGCCCCCGCCGAGGGACAAATTCAAGCAACCGGTGAACAACACCAGCGCCGGGGTGGCGATGAGCAGGGGAGTGAGAAGAGCTTTCATAATTGGTTTAATCGTTCGTTTCCGCCCAAGGGCGGTTGGATTTAGTTATTTGTCGTCTAAGCAACTTAAACTGGGGTGACCTTAACAACGCGCCGAGGGGGTTCAAACTATAATTTCATGGGAAAAATGGAATGGTGCCACCCACAAGCCCGGCTGGGGGACGGCCCGGGTTGACTTGCCAGGGATTGGGCAGCCGAATACCGGCGCTGCCGGCAGCGGGTTCAGGTATTCAATAGTGAAGGGTTCCACGGGTTGAAACGGGGATGCCTCCCGGGCATTGCCATTGACTTGGCGGGGGGATTAAACAGCATTTGGGTTGATTTGGCCGCATGAACTTTTTTGCGCGTGGACTTGTCATGGGTTTTTCGATTGCGGCCCCGGTGGGGCCGATTGGAGTATTATGCCTGCGGCGCACCCTGGCGCACGGCCGGGCTTCGGGCTTCATCTCCGGTCTGGGGGCGGCGACGGCGGATGCGGCCTACGGGGCGGTGGCTGGATTTGGGCTGACCACGGTTACCCGGTTCCTCACTGGCGAACAAGCCTGGCTGCGCCTGCTCGGTGGGTGCTTTTTACTCTATCTGGGCGGCAAAACGTTGCGCAGCCGGCCCGCGGTGCCAACCGCCGCGCCGCACACTTTTGGCCTGGCGAAGGATTACGCCGCGACCTTGCTGCTGACCCTGGCCAATCCAGCGACTATTTTGTCGTTTATCGCCGTGTTCGCGGGCTTGGGTTTGGGCAGTGTGGCCGGCAATTTCACCGCCGCGACCCAATTGGTGGCCGGGGTGTTTCTGGGCTCGGCGGCCTGGTGGTTGCTGCTCAGCGGGATGGTGGGTTGGTTCCGCGAAACGCTGACCACGGACCACCTGATATGGGTTAATCGGTTTTCCGGGGCCAGCCTCATCGGATTCGGACTCGCCGCCCTGCTGAGTCTGCTCGGGTAAGGGATATTAAACGGGATTACCCACCGCTGCCCGGACGGTTGGCGCTGGGAGATGGGAGGTTTTTTGCCAAGTCACTCAGGGTCAACGCCAAAAACCGTTTGCCAACCGTCCGCCGATAGCTTATTATGCCAGAGTGTCCGCTCAGTTAACCACAACTACTACGATTTAGCGTTTATCCTGACAACCGGGATGAACGCCTGCGCCTCTGACTTCTAGTCCGGGGCGTTTTTGTTTCCACCGGGCCAATTATAACCCCCACTGTTTATGCGTTATGTCATGAAGAGAAAGGCGTTCAGCTTCGGCGGTGATTTCAAAATCACCAACGAGGCGGGCGAGGACCTGTTTCTGGTGCGGGGCGAAAACTTCAGCCTTGGCCGGAATTATTCGTTTCAAGATCTGGCGGGGAATGAACTGGCGCGGATTGAGCAGAAACTGCTGTCACTGGGGGCCAATTACGAGATTTATCACCGGGGAGAACTGGTGGCGGTGGTGAAGGAGCACCTCTTCACGTTATTTCGCCACGTTTTTTCGATTGATGTCCCCGGACCGGATGATTTGGAGGCCAAGGGTGATTTTTTTGACGCGGAATACACTTTCACACGCGGCGGCCGCACGGTGGCCGAGATTTCCAAACGCTGGTTCCACTGGACGGATACCTACGGAGTTGAGGTGGCCGATGACCAGGACCAGGTGCTGGTGCTGGCCAGCGCACTGGTCATCGAAATCGCGACCATGACCCCCCACAAATAAACCATAAATTTATGCCTGACGAAAATCAACAACCACCCCTGGCTGGCCAACCGCAACCCGAAGCGCCCCAGCGCAAGACTCTGGACGACCGCGCGAAAATGACCGAACTGGAGCGCATTCGCCATTCCTGCGCCCATGTGCTGGCGACCGCCATTCTGCGCCTGTGGCCAGACGCTCAATTTGCTTATGGGCCGCCGGTGGAAAACGGCTTTTACTACGACGTCGAACTCGCGCATCGCATCGCACCAGAGGATTTTGCGGCGATTGAGGCGGAAATGAAGAAGGAGACGAAGGCCAACAACCCCTTTGAGAAGATTGTGGTCACGCGCGAGCAGGCCATTGCCGACGCGCAAGCGGGCCGGCTGGGGGCGCTGGGGGCGAGGCCGGAGGCTTCCAAATTCAAGCTGGATTTGCTCAACTCGATTCCCGAGGGCGAGGCGATCAGCTATTACAAGAACGGGGATTTCATCGATCTGTGCGCCGGACCGCACGTGATGCGCACGGGCAACATTGGGGCCTTCAAGCTCACCACGGTGGCCAGCGCCTATTACAAAGGCGACGAAAAGAACCCGCAACTCCAGCGCATCTACGGCACGGCCTTCAAGAATAAGACCGAGATGGAGGCGTACTTCACGATGATTGAAGAGGCCAAGCGCCGGGACCATCGCAAGATCGGTGCGGAAATGGGGCTGTTCGCCATTGATAACGAATACGTCGGACCGGGCATGCCGCTCTGGCTGCCCAATGGCACGGTGCTGGTGGAGGAACTGGAAAAACTGGCGAAGGAATCGGAATTTCAGGCGGGTTACGTGCGCGTGCGCACGCCACACCTGGCGCGGGAAAAAATGTACCGGACTTCCGGGCATCTGCCGTATTACGCCGACTCCATGTTCCCGGCCATTGAATTGCTGGAACCGGCCGATCGCGAAAAGAAAAATGCCCTGGAGGAACAAGTGGAGGAACTCAAAAAAGCCGCGCCTGCATTCGCGGGCGCGGCGGCGGGTTCCGAGGGGAATTTGGAATTGAGCCGGGAACACAACGCCCGCCTGTTCGCCCTGGCTAATCAAATCAATGCGCTGGGAGAGCGGTATTACTTGAAGGCCATGAACTGCCCGCATCACCACCGCATATTTGCGGCGGAACCGCGCAGTTACCGCGACTTGCCGTTGCGCCTGGCGGAATACGGGACTTGCTACCGTTATGAGCAAAGCGGTGAATTGTTCGGGCTGATGCGGGTGCGGTCGCTGAACATGAACGACGCCCATATTTATTGCACCGAGGAGCAGTTCGCGGAGGAATTCCGGGCGGTGAATGACATGTACTTGAAGTATTTCAAAATCTTCGGCCTGGAAAAATACCAGATGCGGTTCAGCACGCATTCCGCCGAGGGTTTGGGCAAGAAGTACGTGAACGAACCCGAATTGTGGAAGAAAACGGAGGACATGGTCCGCCGCGTCCTCGTGGAGAGCGGGATTAACTTCGTGGAAGTGCCCAATGAAGCGGCCTTTTACGGCCCCAAGATTGACGTGCAGGTCTGGAGCGCCATTGGCCGGGAATTCACCATCGCCACCAATCAGGTGGACTTTGCCGTGCCCGCCAAGTTTGGCCTGGTTTACAAAGACCGGGACAACACGCTCAAGACACCCCTGTGCATCCACCGCGCCCCGCTGGGCACCCACGAGCGGTTCATCGGCTTCCTGATCGAACATTATGCCGGGAATTTCCCGCTCTGGCTGGCGCCGGAGCAGGTCCGCATCCTGACGATTGGCGATGATGAACCGTTGTTAAATTACGCCAAGGCCATCAGCCAGGAACTGCGGGCCAACTTCGTCCGGGTCGTGAATGATTTTGGCAGCGATCCGATCAAAGCCAAAATCTCGAACGCCGAGCATGCGAAAGTTCACACCATGCTGGTCATTGGCGGGCGCGACCTGGAATCGGGAAATGTCAGTGTGCGCCTCCACAGCAAAGGTCCGCAGGGGGCCAAGCCCAAGGCGGACGCGGTGGCGGAGATCCTGGCGGCCATCCGGGACCGCCGGAGTTAAACGATTATGCCCAAAGCTGCCCAAACGAAGCTGCAAAAACCGCCCATTCTCACGGCGAAAACCCAAGCCGTGTTGGGCTCGTTGCAGGCCGCCTTGAAACTGCCGGTCCTGGTGTATTGGACCTCGACCGGCGGTTCCATTTGCCAGAATGATGTCATTGCGATGTCCCGGCTGCTCGGTTCGGCACAACAGCAGCCGGAGGTGGCGCTCTTTTTGAAATCGGACGGCGGCAACCCGGAGGCGGCACTGCGTTTTGTCAATTTGCTGCGGCAGAAATTTGACCGCATCATTCTGCTGGCACCGTTTGAGTGTGCCTCGGCGGCGACCATGGTGGCCTTGGGGGCAAATGAAATCCACATGGGGCCCACCTCCTATCTGACGGCGGTGGATTCCTCCCTGAAGCATAACCTTTCACCGGTGGACCATCATAATGATCTGGTCGCGGTGAGCCAGGACGAGGTCATGCGGATTCTGCGGCTCTGGGAAAAGCAAAAAAGCGGGGGAAATCCCTATCCGGAAGTTTACAAGTACCTGCATCCGCTGGTGATTGGCGCGCTGGACCGTTCCAGTTCCCTGTCCATGCGCATTTGCCAGGAACTACTCAGTTTCCACATGACGAATCGGGCCCGCGCGACAAAAATCAGCCGGGCCTTGAATTACAATTATCCGTCCCACTCCTACCCCATCACCGCGCGCGAAGCCCGGCGGCTGGGCTTGACCATTCGCGACCTCAGTCCGGAGGTGGACAGCCTGCTGCGCGAATTGAATCATGCGTATTCCGAAATGGCGCATGATCGCATTACCGACCGGGACACCCAGAATTATCACACCGATGCCATTTGCAATATTTTGGAGACGGTTGGCCGGCAGGTGTATTACCAGGTGGACAAGGACTGGCACTATCGCACCGAAGAGAAACGCTGGGTGCCGATGAATAATAATTCCGGCTGGTACGTCTGCACGCAACGCGGCGGCAAATGGGTGCCCGAAAAATTCTTCATCCACTAAACGCCGGTTATTATTAGAAACAAGGAGCGGGCCGGCAAACGAGCCGGCCGCCTCAGCATGGCGAACCGGCGGGGGCTTTCACGCAATCCGTTCCCACAGCGCAATCTCGGGAAACGCCACGCACAGTTCATCCACCCGGGGGAGCAGCGCCTGGAGGTGGGCGGATTGCAAATGGGCGTCGAGCAACGCCTTGCTGGTCCAGTTTTCGTGGAACATGAATTTGCCGGGATGCCCGGGGGAAACATGCAGGTCGTAATTCAAACAGCCGGCTTCGGGGCGCGTGGGGGCCACCAGCCCCAGCAGGGCCGCCCGCAATTCCGCTTCCTTGCCCGGCCGCGCCTCAAAGGTGGCCACCACGGTAACGATTTTTTCGCTCATAAATTAGTTTAAGGTCGCCAAAATCTGCTCCGCGGCAACCCGCGGATGTTCCGCGCCATAAATCGGCCGGCCAATCACCAGCCAGCTCGCCCCGGCGGCCAGGGCTTCGCGCGGCGTGAGGGTGCGCTTTTGGTCATCCGCCTTTTCGGCCCCGGTGCGGATGCCGGGGGTGACCAGCTGGATCGACGGTGGCAAAATCTTGCGGAGCGCCACAAGTTCCAAGGGCGAACAGACCAGCCCCCGCAACCCGGCGGTCACGGCCAATTGGGCGAGCCGGGCCACCTGGTGTTCCGGGTGCGGTTCACAGCCAATCTCGGCCAGCGTGCCGGCATCGGAACTGGTCAGCACAGTCACGCCCAGGACCAGCGGCACTGCCAGGCCGAGTTGCTTGGCCGTTTCCACCGCCGATTTTTCGGCGGCCCGCATCATTTCCGCCCCGCCACTGGTATGAATGGTGAGCATTTGCACGTCCAGGCGGAGGGCGCTGGCCACCGATTTGGCGACGGTGTTGGGAATGTCGTGAAATTTGAGATCCAGAAAGACCGCCGCGCCCGTGGCGCGCACCCGGCGGACAATGTCCGGACCGGCCGCCGTGAAGAGTTCGCCGCCGATCTTGAAGGCCCCGACCGCCGGGGCGATCAATTCCGCCAGTTTCAAGGCCTGTTCCGCCGTCGGCACATCCAGCGCGGCGATAATGGGATTTCGTTGGTCAGCCACAGTGCCCTCAGCATAAACGGGGATTAATGCCAACGCAACGCGCAAGCACGTACTAGGATGAATGAGGGTGTGGGACAAATTTCAGGAAACCACCCGCTCCCTTGCGCCACCCTGCTCCGAAGCTCGCGATAGCGTCCCGGAGTGCGCCCAGTCCCCTGGCGCTTTGGCCCATCCAATCGCCTTGGTCGGGGGCGCAGTTGCGCCCGATTTTTCTTAAAATGCGATTGTTCATTGCCGGGGCGGAAGGCCTGTGTTAAATGTCAGACTAAGTCGTTAAGAAAAAAACTGAAGCAGACTGAAATATCCGGGGTTGAATCAAAACCAATAGCAATTTTGCACAACGGGAAAAAACCAAATGCCCCCAGATTTCCAACGAATCGGCTTGAGAGAGAAACTCATCCTTACCGGGCTGTATCTTTCAAAATTTGATTCCGTTGGCCTGTATAAACTAGGCTTTGAAAATTTTAAGGAGGCATTTAATGCGATTGGGTACGGTTTGGGCTCCAGGCCGGCGTCCATTAAAAATTATCGGGATGAATTCGACCCGCTTTTTCCAAATCTTCGACAAGGCTGGCACAAACGCCAAAGGCGCGAATACTGCTTGGAAATTTATGAAAAATACAAGGACCTGGACCTGGAAACTTTTTCGGCCTTGATTAAGTCATTTGTGGGTTACGACGAAAACGCCCTAAGCGCCATAGAGAGCACAGAGGAAAAGAAAGATGGGGAAGCAATTTTTGCCAAGCGCCTAATCACCGGATTGGCTGCCGAACATTACTTCGAAGCAGTGCAGCCAAAATTGCAGGAATTGATGAATTTCACGGTCGAAAACACGACCAGATTGGGGTGTGGTTATGATTTTCGGCTATCACCCAAAACAAGCGGTGAATTTTTGGCAGTCGAAGTAAAGGGATTGCAAGAAAAAACCGGCAGCGTAGCGCTGACACCAAAAGAATATGACGTGGCTTCGGCTCTTTCCGAAAGGTTTATTCTTTTTGTTGTGAAAAACTTCCGTGATGTGCCGTTTCACGAAGTATATCGCAATCCAATTTCGAGCAGTCTAAAGTTCACCTGCAAAAAACGAACGATTGTTCAAGTCTCATGGGCAGCAACCATTTGAAAACATGAAATCACATCCAAAAAACAAATCGGCAACAAATCTTGCCGAATTGCGAACCCGGCTGCTCGTTGCAATTAGCGAGTTAGACCTGAAAGGAACAGATTTGAAGGTGACGCAGGCCATGTGTATCATTGAAGAGGCATTCAATGCGGCAAGGCACGGGGAAAAAGCCAAGCCGCATGAAATATTTCTTTCCGGCATTGCCAGGTCCAAATTGGCGGCAGAGTAAATTTGGCTGACGCCTGTCGAAGGGCGTTTTAGACAAAAAGGAGGCATCTTGTGGGATTGTCATATTTTTGTGCCCAGTCTGTTTCAAGCATCCCCTTCAGATCTGACCCAAATTGAAAAGCAATTTTCCGTGAGAAACCAGCGCATAAGATTTATTGAGATCCGCTGGCAGGCAACCGCACATTCTTCCGTCAGGAACGGATGGTGGTGCAAATTTCAAGGTCGGCAACCATCTGAAATAAAAT
>CAIZWI010000371.1 GCA_903936645.1 uncultured Verrucomicrobia subdivision 3 bacterium | reverse complement strand
TGGATTTTGATCCCACCAACAATGTGCTGCCCGCCGAGGAACATATCACGCTGGCCTATGGCCGGGACTATACGGATGTGAGCCCCGTGACCGGGGTCATTACGGGCGGCGGGTCCCACCGGGTGAGTGTTTCGGTGGACGTGGAACCGGTGGAGCCAGAGGACGCGGCGGAATAACTGGTGGATGGGTATCGCAGGGCGCGGGACTGGGTCCGCAGGGCCACCCCGATTTCAGCATTCGTAAAAAAAGAGTCCGGCCACCCGCAGGTGACCGGACTTTGAACCCACTCAAAACTTAGCGCCGCCCACGGCAGCGGCCCCCATGACTACGGACTGCGCAGGCGGAAGAACACCGCCGGGCTGGCCGGGTTGATATTCACCACGGCCTGGGTGCTGGAACCACTGCCCGCGACATCCACCCAGTTGTTGGACAACCCGGCCCCCAGGGTGCTGGTCTGGGATTGCAGAATCCAGCCCTGGTGATCCGCGGGCCAGCTCAAGGTGAGGGTGCTGCCATTCACACTAACGGTGATGGGTGTCGGGGTCGTGGCCGAACCAGCCACGACACTGAGCACGCCCGTGGCAGGATTGAAGTGATAAGCCAGGCCGGTTCCCGGGGAACCGACAATGCTGGTGAAATTGCCGGTGGCACTGCTGGCACCGAACAAGGTGAAGGTGTCGCCCATCGCGAGCGGCGTCGCGTCGGTGGTGATATTGCTGACGGTCAAAGTACCACCATAAGCCGCCGTGCTGATGCCGCTAATATTGTCACTGGCCGGGGAGCCGCTGTTTTTGGTAATACGCAGGGTAACGTTGCCATGCAACGTCAGGGGAGCGGACAGCAGAGTCAAAACGCCCAGCCCGCCGGCATCGCCCGCACTGAGATTGCCCGCCGGGCCCACGACCACCGGTCCGGTAATACTGCCCGCGCCGGCAAGGGTGCCGTTGGTCACCACCGTGGTCCCGGTGTAGGTGTTTTGGCCGTCCAAGTACACCGTGCCGGTGCCTTGCTTGACCAACCCGCCGTTGAAGGCGTCGCCGGCTTGGAGCGGCACTTGCACCGTAACAGCATATCCCCCGTCGTCCAAAACCAAGCCATTGCTCAGTACCATGGAGGTGGCTTCGATGAAGTCGAGGGCATTGGTCACGGCTTGGAGCGTGCCGCCGTTAAAATTAGCGAGGGAAGTCGTTGGCGTGCCATTCGGCAGCACCTGGCTGGCTTGCACCAAACCGCCATTGAGTTGCAAGGTGCCGCTGGCGCCCGTGCCATCGCCCAGCCAGAGCAGACCTTGATTCAATACCTGGCCACCATTGACGATGAGTTTGCCCGTGGCAGTATTGGCCCCGACCACAAAGTTGTTGGCCCCCGCCTTCACCAGCTTGCCGCTATTGACGATGAGGGTGCCATTGGCGGAGGTGGAGTTATAACCGACGCGCAGCCAGTTGTTGGACACCACCACGGTGCCACCGGCCACCACGAAGGTGCTGGTACTGCCGGCATTGTAAGCGATCCAGAATTCGGTGGCCGCCACGCCCAAAAAGCCGCCATTGGTGATAATGGTCGTGCCGTTGTTGAACTGATTTTGGGAGACCGCATTGAAGAAGTCGCCGTTGTTCAGGTAATTGGTGCCGCCCACCACCCAGGTGCCCGAACCATTCTTGGTGAGCGAGAGACCGCCGCCATTGTTATCCTGGAGGGTACCGTTCCAAGTCCCGCCGAAACTGACACCGAAGGCCAGGATGGAGTTAATCCCGCCGGTATAATTAACCCGGCCAGAACCGGTGAATTCACCCACGGTGGTAACCACGTTGGCCAGTTGGGCGGACAGTTGGAGGGTGCCCGCGGGGCCGATGTTCAAACTGGCCGTGGGCGAAAGGGAAGCGCCCGTGCCCGTATTCCCGACCTGCAAGGTACCATTGCTGATGACCGTGTTGCCGAGATAAGTGTCGTTCGTCAGGTTGAGGATGGCGGTCCCGGTGCCCAGTTTTTGGAGGCTGGCCGGACCAGAAATGCCCCCTTGACCACTAAAGGTGTAGGTGCCGAGATTGTTACTAATGACGATGCCAGCCGGGGCCACATTGGTGTTCAAGGTGACGGTGCCACTACCAGTATTGTTGAACGTAACCGCGTCACCGGGAGTGATGATTTGATGATAGGAGGTCGGAATGGCGGTCACCAGCCAGTTGGTGGTGGCGTTGATATCCCAAACATTCAGGGCGGCGGCGTTGGTGCCCGTCCAGACCAGGCCGGGGCCGGTGCTGGTCACGACCGCATAAAGTGTCGAGGCGGCGGCATTGTTGGAAATGTAACCGGTGCCGCCTTGGGGCAGGGCGAAGTTAGTGCAGTTGCCCGTGCCGGCAATCGTGCCGGTATATTTGATGAGGGCCAGGGTGCCGACGTTAGCGGCCGCCAGACTAATGCTGTTGGTGCCGTTGAGGGTGAGCGTGCCGCACGTCACGAGGGGGACCGTGGGATTATTGGCGGAAGTCGGCGTGAGCGCCAGCACACCACCCGCGCCGCTGGCCGCGCCATTGAAGGTCAGGTTCCCGAGATTCAGGCTGGCACTGCCCTGTTGCAGCACGGTCAGCACGGCGTTGTTGTTGATCACGGCGCCGCCCGCAAGGGTGGAGGCCGTCGTCACTTGCAGTGTGCCACCATTGACCACGGCGGTTCCGGGATAGGTGCTGGCACTGTTCAAGGTCAGGATGCCCGCGCTATTGGTAATGGGTCCGGTAAAGGTGTTCGTGCCGGTCAGGATGAGGGTGCCGGAGCCCTTTTTGGTCAGGCCACCGCTGGCGCTGCCCGCGAGGAGTGGCTGGGAGATGGTGACCGTATAATTGGAAGAATCAATAATGGCCCCGCCCGCCAGAATGCTGGCTTGTTGCAAGCCCGACACCCAGGGGGTGGGCGGGTTAAAGGCCGCCTGCAGGGTGCCGCCATTGAAGTTGAAAACAGCATTCGTGCCGGTGCTGGAGGCAATGTTGTAGGTGGCGAGCGTGCCCCCGTTCAAATTATTGGTGCCAAACGACCCGGCGATCCGCGCAATATTAACCCCGGCGAGGGCGTTGATCTGGCCGCCGTTCTGGTTCAAGGTGCCAATGCCGGTGGAACCCACGCAGATGCCCGCATTGGCCGTCAACGTACCGCCATTCATGTTATAAACCCCCAGTCCGGAAACGGAGTTGCGGCCACCGATGCAAAAGGTGCCGACCGCCGTGCTGAGTTCCGTCAGCGTGCCCCCGGTTTGAGTTACGACGCCACTGGCCGTCGAACCGGCGGCGTTGGCGGAACCGACAAAGAAGGCATTCACGGTCAGGCTCGCGGTGCCCGCAAGGTTGAGAATGCCACTGGAGCTGTCCAGATCACCCACATTGAAGTCCGAGGTGGTGCTGAGCGCGGCGTTGCCTTGCAGGGTGAGGGTGGCGGCGTCCGTGCCATTTTGGCCGACATCCCAATAATAACCATTGGTGAGGGAACTCCCCGTGTCAAAGACGGTAACACCCCCGTGCAGGAACAGGTCACCCGCGAAGGTTTCGGGGGCGGCCAGCACCAGCGTGCCATTGTCAATTTTATTAAAGCTGGCGCCACTGCCACTGATCACACCCGTAAGGCGGGCGGTGACATTAGTGGCCACGCCCACCGTGGAGGCCACGGGAATGGCCAGCGCCCGGTTGTTGGTCAGGCCGCCGTTGATTTGCCAGGTGGCACTGTTGAGGGTCACTGACCCGGCACTGGCCCCGAGGGCTGAATTATTGGTAATAATCAAGGTGGAGCCGGCCACAAGGGTGCCGCCCGAGTAACTATTACTGGTCAGCAAGGTGAGGGAACCGGAATTGGAGATGGCCAGCGAGGTAACCCCAGCGAGGCCGCCCGTTCCAGAAATTTTGTAGGGCAGCGTGGTATTCACCACCACGGGGAAAGCGGAAAAAGTCGCGTTTAACGTGATATTGGTCGGCTGGGGATTGACGAAATCATTGGTGAGCGTGTCGTCAAAGGTCACGGCATCGCCGGCCACCACGCCGTTGTTGGTGTATTGGCGGAAGACCGTGATGCCGCCCGCCAGGGCATTCGCCCAGTTGGGCGTGGTTAAATCCCACGCAGTGCCGTTGAGGCCGCTCCAGGTGAGCAGGCTGGGGATGGAAGTGATTTGCAGATCGAGCGAATCATTCGCCGTGTTGTTCACCAAAATGGCGGCCACGCCGGGCGGGGGCGAAACTTGAATATTGGCGATGCTGGCCAGCGGGGTGCCCGTGTATTTGACGAGCGTGATAGTGCCAGGGCGCAAGCCGGTGGCGGCAATATTGAAGACCACGACGGATCCCGGGGCGACCAGACCGCCGGCGGCATTGATCGCCGGCACGGTCGGATTGGCGGTGAGGGTGCCAAAAAACAGATTGTTGGTCGAATTACCCAAGACCAAATTGTTCACCGGCAGGGACACACCCGAAGAAACATCCAGCGCCAGCACGGCACCATTGGTGACGACCAGGTTGCCGGGAGTTGCCGGCAGGGTGGCAGCGGTGTTCAGGCTCAAGGTGCCTCCGGCCACCAGCGTGGTGCCACTATAACTATAGCCGCCCGACAAAATTTCCGTGCCGGCCCCAAGTTTGGTCAGGGAAAGGGTTCCCGATGAGTTTTGGATGACACCAGTGAGCGTCCCGCCGCCGCCATTAAAACCAAGGCTGAGGGTGGGCGTGCCGCCAGCCACGGTGTCCACCGTGCCCGAACCACTGAGGCCGTTAATCGTGGCATTAACGCCATTCAGATCCAAGGTGCCATTGTCGGTTACGGAGCCGGTGTTGGTCAGGGCATTGGCCACCCCGATTTGCAGGGTGCCGGCCGCGATGACCGTACCGCCGCCATACGTATTGGGCGAACTCAGCTTCACTGTGCCATTGCCAGCAGTGGTCAGGACGTAATTACTGCCATTGTCGGTAATGGGTTCGGCAATGACCGTGCCGCTCGCGGCATTAATCGTGGCGTTACCCGTGAGCGTGAAGCCCCCATTGGCATTGTTGAAGGTCAGGCCAACATTATCCTGGAAAACGCAGCCGGCGCCGATGGTAATTTGATCCGGGCTGGCCACAGCGGGATTTCCGGGCGGAGTGGCTCCCGAACTGAGGGCGACGGCGCAGGAGGAGCTAATGTAAAATTTGCCGTTAAAGCCCGCGAGACTGCCATTGTAAGTGATGGTGCGGCTCTGACCGCTGAGGTTCGTCAAAATTCCGGAGCCCGCCAGTGGATAACCCACGATGGTTGAGCCCTGATCCGAGAGAATGGTCGAATTGCCGGCAATCGTCCACAGGTTGCCGGTGAAGGTGGGTGGGGTGACGGCACCGGAACCCCCGTTATTTAAAACCCCGCCAGCGGCATTGGTCAGGTTGTTGATCACAATGGTGTCCGCATTGCCGCCTTTGTAAAGGATGCTCCGCATCGGCGTGCCCTGGCCAGAGGGAGCCTGGAGGGTTAACGAATGGCCCGGGAAAGTAGTCGTGATGCCGCCCGCATCAGTGGGGGTGCGGACGAAAAAAGCACCGGTAAAATAATCATTGGTGGCCACCGGGGCAGCGGAGTTGCTCCATTTGCCGGCGGAAGTGAGCGAGGTGGTGCCGCCGGCATCGCTGGCGGTCAATGTTACATTGGCAGCATGGAGCCGGCCAGGGGCGGCCGCCGCGAGCAGCGCCAGGGAAAGTAACGAACACAAGCTTGGGTATTTGAGTTGGGGTATCATAGGTGGGGGAAAACCAGCCGTACAGGCCAGCATACTAAATCATTTTGGCAAACCATGGGGACAGTTCAATTCAGGCAACCAAATAGGGCATCAGTTTTAATTGATAAGGTTACTTTCGCAAATGCCGCGCGCCGCCACATCACTCAAACGGGTGATTTTTTTCAGGCCAGTTGTGGTATTAATGCTTGGCATGCAATCCAAATCCCGGCTTATTGAGTGGCGAACTTCGGCAAACAAGCCTGGCCTCCAACCGTGGTATCGTTAGCAATGCCAACCCGGCTATTACTCATTTTGACTTTAGGGTTGCTCGCTGGTTTTGGTTCCGGCGGGTCGGTCCGCGCTCAACCTACCACTGGGGTCTTGCCGATGTGGTTGACCAACGCCACCCAAGTGCGGGCACTGGACATCACCGAATCCTCCCGCCATCTGCCCGTGCATTTACACGGCGTGGTGATTGGCGAGGCGGAACCGGGCGGACGGGGATTTACGCTGCAAGATGACACGGCGGGCGTTTACCTGACCGCCGATCCGGAGGTCGTGGCCCGGTTGCATCCCGGGGATTTCCTGGACGTCACCGGCCAAACCGATCCCGGATGGTTTGCGCCTTCCGTGATCCTTACCGATTGGCAAAAACTGGGGAATAAGCCTCTACCCCAACCGCGCAAGGTGACCTACGAGGAGTTGCTCAGCGGCCGCTTTGAGGCCCAATGGGTCGAAATGACGGGCATTGTAAGGGTCTGCGATCCAGTACTCACCGATACCCGGAAAACCCATGTGGAGCTGGCCACGGGCGGCAGCCGCCTGATCTTGCGCTGGAACGTCTCGCAACCAGTCACCCCCTTGGTGGATGCGGAAGTGACCGTACGGGGGGTGTGCTTCTACCTGGCCAACCGCAACCGCCAGCTCCTCAGCCCCATGCTGGCCATTCCCCATGAGGTGCCCCTGATTGTTGACACGCCGGTGCCGGCCGATCCCTTCGCGGAACCCCTGACCTCTCTGGGCAATCTAATGCGGTTTGACCGGGCAGGGTCCTACGGGCATCGGGTGCATGTGCGCGGGGTGGTGACCCGCCATCAACCGGGCGCATTCATCAATATTCGGGACGGTGCGCTCGGCTTGCGCATTCAATCCACTCAAAAAGGGGAGCTGCAACCGGGCGATGTCATTGAAGTGCTGGGGTTTCCGCAGCAGGGCAACTACTCCCCCATTTTGGACGAGGCCATCTTTCGGAAAATCGCCAGTGGCCCGGCGCCAGAGCCGGTTTCACTCCAATCACTGGCGGACGTGGGCGGCCTGGATGGCAACTTGGTGACGATTGAGGGCATTTTGGACAAGCAATACGCGGTCTCCTGGGCGAAGTTTTATGAATTCCACAACGACAGCGGCATGAATTTTCAGGCCATGCTGCGCTTGAATGATCCGAAACTCCCGCCCCCGGAACTGGCGGTGGGCGG
>CAIZWI010000370.1 GCA_903936645.1 uncultured Verrucomicrobia subdivision 3 bacterium | reverse complement strand
TTAAATTTTATTGGCTATGTCCCCGATCTCAATATCGCTTTAAAAACCTATAAATGTATGCTTGCACCCTTAATTAGCGGCTCCGGGATAAAAACAAAAATTTTGGATTCAATGGCGGCCGGCTTACCAATTATAGGAACTGACATTGCTTTCGAAGGAATCGATATTCGTGATGGACATCATGTCATTGTTGCCAACACGCCAACAGATATCGCTTTGGCTGTTGATAAGGTCATGAAGGGCGACGAAAACCTATCCCTTATGGCTGACTCCGCACAAAAATTAGTTGCTAAAGAGTACGGATATGATGTTGTGACTCAAAGGTGGCGAGAATTGTTGATTGAGATATTCAAAACTTAGGTCTGCTTCGCTGTTTATAACGGGCAAACGCGTTTGAATCTGATTCTGGTGGGGTGGTAAGTTGCGGGCGTATTATTCCGAAAAATTTTTCCATCAGATATCTGGCTTTGGGTAAGCTTAGCTGGTGATGCGTTTGGATTGTAAACGTCACGCCGAGCAACTTTTGACGAGTGTTGAAGGGTGAAAGTGGAGCCAAGCTTAATTATTGCTGGCGTTTACGCGGTGAACTGGAGTTCGCGCTGGTGTTTCTGCCAGGCAGCGGGGGGTACCGAAGCGAGCTCTTGATTGGTCATGGTGGGCAAGCGAGTGAGCACGTCGCGGAGATAGGCATATGGATCGACCCCACGGCGCCGACAGCTTTCGATAATCGTCGAAATTACGGTGCTGCGTTCGCCCGACCCGGCTTCGCCGATGAACAGGCAGTTCTTGTTACCAATCGCCGTGGGGCGAGTGGCGTTTTCCACCAGATTATTGTCTAATTCCACCCGGGCATCCGCCAGATAAACCAAAACGTCTGCCAGGGACCAAGGGTGTAATCTATGGCGGAGACGAGTGGACTTTGCGGCAGCTGGCGACCGGTGGTTTTGAGCTTCCGCAAAACCCGTTCGAGCCAGCGGATGATCGGCTGGCTTTGACTGGCGATGATGGCCCAGCGCAAATGTTTCCCGGCGCGGGGCGGTTTCCCGCGCTTCATAAAATTTTCGCCCCACATGCGCCCAACAGCCGGCCTGTATAACCTTGCCACTTCTTCGACGTTTGCAATGAGTAAATGGGTTTGAAACGGTTTTGGCTGGGATGGTAAATTGCCGCCGGATTATACCGGAAAAAATGTTTCAACAGGTGTTGGCGCTGGGCGAAAACTGGCGGGTGGTGCGCATGGATTATCTGGAAAAAGAGCAAAAGGTGCTAATCCGGGTGGAAGACACCCCGGCCTTGTGGGCGCAGGAAATCTGCCCGCATTGCCAGGGCAAGTCCGTGGGCGGTTATGATCATGCGCCGGAGCGGCACTGGCGACGTCTCAATGTGTGTCAGTTGCAGTTGGAAATCGTTTGTCCGCCCCCGCGTGGCCAATGCAAGACCTTCCAGAAGGTGTACACGGTGCGGGTGCCGTGGGAAGGGCGCAGCCGGGGTTTGACGCAGGAATTTGAGGCGTTTGCGCTGACGCTGATGCGGGAAATGCCGGTCAAGAAAGCCGGGGAGATTTTGGGGGAAACCGATCAGAAATTGTGGCGGGCGATCTTCGCGCATGTGGCCGCCGCCTGGAAAGGTTTTAGCTGGGAGAACGTGGTCTGGGTGGGGCCCGACGAGATGAACCGGAAGAAGGGCCGTAATTATCTGACGGTGTTTGTGGATATGGCGGCCAAGCGGGTGTTGCTGGCCGTGGCGGGCAAAGACGCCGGGAGGTGGCAACGCTTTGCGGCAGAATTAG
>CAIZWI010000369.1 GCA_903936645.1 uncultured Verrucomicrobia subdivision 3 bacterium | reverse complement strand
TGCTGGCGCAAACCAAAGCCGGCGAGCGCAAACCATTGCACCCGCTGTGGTCGCGCCGGATGACCACCAAGTTCAATGGAGTTTCATATTTGGTGCAGCGAGCCGCGGCGGCTCTTTATACACCGGAGGGCCAGACCCAGGTGAAGGGCTTAATCGAACACTATCTGGGCAACGCCAAAATATTGCGCAGCGGTGCCCGGCAGGCCGGCCTCAAGGTATTTGGCGGTGTGAACGCCCCCTACATTTGGGTGCGCACCCCCAAAGGGACCACCAGCTGGCAGGCGTTCGACCAGATCCTCAACCAAGCCAATGTGGTTATTACCCCGGGCAGTGGATTCGGTTCCAAGGGCGAAGGGTATTTCCGCATCAGCGCTTTCAATTCCCGCGCCAATGCCACGGAAGTCGCCCGCCGTTTGCAGGAATTAAAATGGTAAGGGGCCGGATTCCGCCCGCTCCGCGACCCAAAAATGTTGCGGAGCGGGCGGTGATTATACTTTACGAGGGGACCCGCTTTGGCACATGCTAATGGCTTGCGGTTGGTGGAGGCCAGACCAGCAGACTTGGGGCCCTGCCAGCATCTTGGACCTTAATCGGCAACGGATAATACCGGACATTGTTTCCAGCGGTTGAATTTATGCGCATCTTGATTACGGGCGGGGCGGGATTTCTGGGCTCCCATTTGAGTGATCGTTTGCTGGCTGATGGCCACGAAGTGATCTGTCTCGATAATTTTTTCACCGGCCGGAAGTCCAACATTCAGCATCTGCTGAGCCATCCCCGTTTTGAGCTGATTCGCCATGATGTGATTGACCCATTCAAAGTTGAGGCGGACCAAATTTATAATCTGGCCTGCCCGGCCTCCCCGCCGCATTACCAGTTCAACCCCATCAAAACCACCAAAACCTCGGTCATGGGCGCGATCAATTGCCTGGGACTGGCCAAGCGCACCCGTGCCCGCGTCTTCCAGGCGTCCACCTCCGAAGTTTATGGCGATCCCGAAATTCATCCCCAGGTGGAAAGTTACTGGGGCAACGTAAACCCCATTGGCCGCCGCTCCTGCTATGATGAGGGTAAACGTTGCGCCGAGACCTTGTTTTTTGATTATCACCGGGAAAACGGCGTGGATATCCGGGTCATCCGCATTTTTAATACTTATGGCCCCCGGATGCACCCCAACGACGGCCGGGTGGTTTCCAACTTCATTGTGCAAGCCCTCCGCGGCCAGGACCTCACCATTTATGGCGACGGTTCCCAAACGCGCTCATTTTGTTACGTGGACGACCTGGTGGATGGCTTCGTCCGTTTTATGAATCAAACCGCCACGGTGGGACCTTTGAATTTGGGCAATCCCGGGGAATTCACCATGCTGGAACTGGCGGAAATTATTTTAAAACAGGTGGGCGGGACCGCCAAAATCACGCACCTGCCCCTGCCGGCCGATGATCCCAAGCAACGCCGCCCCGACATTTCCCTCGCCCGCAAACACCTCGGCTGGGAACCCCGGGTGCCGCTGGCCGAAGGCATTGCCCGCACGATCGCCTATTTTCGCACCGAACTGGGCATTTGAAACCACTGACTCTGAAAAACCCCTAATCCATGCAAGCCAAACCCTCCATGAAAATCTGCTGCCTCGGCGCCGGCTATGTCGGTGGCCCCACCATGGCCATGATCGCCGCCAAATGCCCCCACATCGAAGTGCGGGTGGTCGATCCCAACGCGGCCCGCATCGCCGCTTGGAATTCAGAAAACCTCCCCGTGTATGAGCCCGGGCTCTACGAAGTGGTGCAAAGCGCCCGCGGCCGCAACTTGTTTTTCAGCACGGATGTTGAAGGGGCCATTCGGATTTCCGACATTATCTTCGTCAGCGTGGGCACCCCGACCAAGACCTACGGCGTGGGTGCCGGCCAGGCCGCCGACTTGCGCTATATTGAACTCGCCGCCCGCACCATCGCCAAGGTGGCGGAAGGGCCCAAAATTATTGTCGAGAAAAGCACCATCCCCGTGAAAACTGCGGAGGCGATTCTCACCATTTTACGCTCTAATTCCCGCAATGGTCAGTTTCAAGTGCTCTCCAATCCGGAATTTCTGGCCGAAGGCACGGCCATTGCCGACCTGCAAGCCCCTGACCGCGTGCTCATTGGCGGCGAGAGCACTCCTGAAGGCCAGGCGGCGGTTGAAGCCCTCGCCAGCATTTATGCCACCTGGGTGCCGCGCGACCGCATCCTCACGACCAATCTCTGGTCCTCCGAACTTTCCAAGTTGGTGGCCAACGCCTTTCTGGCCCAGCGCATTTCCTCCATCAACTCCATTTCGGCGCTGTGCGAGGCCACTGGTGCGGATGTGGATGAAGTCGCCCACGCCATTGGGCGCGATTCCCGCATTGGTCCGAAATTCCTCAAAGCCTCAGTTGGCTTTGGCGGTTCCTGCTTCCAAAAAGATATTCTGAACCTCACCTATCTCTGCAAGCATTTTGGCCTCCCGGAAGTGGCGAGTTATTGGGAAAGCGTCGTGCGCATGAATGATTGGCAAAAAAGCCGGTTCGCCGCCCGCATCGTCAATGATCTGTTCAATACCGTCACCGGCAAGCGCATTGCTGTGCTTGGTTTCGCCTTTAAAAAGGACACCAATGACACCCGCGAGACCGCCGCCATCAGTGTTTGCCGGGATCTCCTCGCCGAAGGCGCCAAAGTGGTGGTTTACGATCCCAAAGTCTCCGCCGAGGAAATTCGCAAAGATGTGTTGGGCGACCAGCAAAATCCCAACTTGGAAATCGCCACCTCCGCCCTCGCTGCCTGTGCCGACACGCATGCCATTGCGGTGCTCACGGAATGGGACGAATTCAAGACCCTGGACTTTGATGCCATCCTGAAGGTAATGCACAAGCCGGCCTTTGTATTTGATGGCCGGAACATTCTGCCCCACCAAAAACTCAGTGCTATGGGCTTCCGCGTTCATGCCATCGGCAAACCCGCGCACCCCTTGAAACAAGCTTGATGATTGATAATGGTCAACCGGGGTCGCCAGTTACGGGCGACTCTGGTTGGCTGACATTTGCCGGGCCCGCACCCCAACCGGCAAAATGGTCTGGTAATGAGTAATGCGGGAAATCCGTTTGCGGCGCTATTCCATTTCCCGGCGACGGACCGCCAGGTCCCCCAATTCCAAAAAGCCGTTTAGCTGGCGGATGCGCGTCGGATGGCGCATCTTGCGGAGCGCTTTGGCTTCAATTTGCCGGATGCGCTCCCGGGTCACCCGGAATTGCTGGCCAACTTCTTCAAGCGTCCGCACGTTGCCATCCCCCAGCCCAAAGCGGAGTTCCAGCACCTTGCGTTCCCGCTCGCTGAGGCTGCACAGCACGCTGCCCAGTTTGTCCTTGAGCAGGCTGAAACTCGTGATGTCCAGCGGGTTGTCCGCCGCCTTGTCTTCGATGAAATCACCAAAACTGGCCTCGTCCCCATCTCCCACCGGCGCTTGCAGCGAAATCGGCTGCTGGGCCATTTTCAACAAACCGCGCACCCGGTGCACCGGCAGGTGCATCTCCTCGGCCAGTTCATCCGGGGTCGGTTCCCGACCAAAATCCTGCAACAAGGTTTTTTGCACCCGCAACATTTTGTTGATGATCTCAATCATGTGCACCGGAATACGGATCGTCCGGGCCTGGTCGGCAATGCTGCGCGTGATCGCCTGCCGGATCCACCAGGTGGCATACGTGGAAAATTTGTAGCCCCGGCGGTATTCAAATTTTTCCACCGCCTTCATCAGGCCCATGTTGCCCTCCTGGATCAAATCCAGAAATGAGAGTCCTCGATTCGTATATTTTTTGGCGATCGAAATTACGAGCCGCAGGTTGGCTTCCACCATTTCGGTTTTGGCTTGGATCGCCTTGGTCGAGGCGGCGATCAAGGTTTTGAAGGC
This sequence comes from uncultured Verrucomicrobia subdivision 3 bacterium, assembly GCA_903936645.1. Lineage (GTDB taxonomy): Bacteria > Verrucomicrobiota > Verrucomicrobiia > Limisphaerales > UBA11358 > UBA11358. The sequence goes on along the minus strand of CAIZWI010000369.1, from coordinate 22,602 downwards.
CCCCAGGTAATCGGCGTGAGACATGCGCACAAACTCTTCCAACGCCCGGATTTTTTGCCGTTCCGCCGCCACCAGGTGTTGTTGCGGCCCAGACTCCCGCTGCCCCTCCGCTTCGGCCAGCGCCCGCAAACCGTATTGCAGTTTGTCGTGAATATTCTCCGCAACCAGCGCCATTTCCTCAACCACCTTCTGTTTGAAATAAAATTTGGCGAAGGTTTGCTGCAGTTTTTCGTCCAGCTTTTTAAACTCCAGTCTGGCTGCCTCCCGCCGGTCGGCCGCACTGTCGCGCCAACTGAGGAATTTGGCATCCACCTGCCGGTCCAGGTCGCGCACGCGGGTAATGTGCCGGCGCAGAGCACGCAAATGAGCCTCCCGGCTGGCCACCTTTTGCTCCAGCACCACCCGGTCAAAACGTTCGCGCGGGGGCTCCTCCAGGAGTTTCTCCGCCAGGGCAATATGCTCCTTGGCCGTGAAGCCCAAGTCATAAATAATCCCCCGCAATTCCGCTTCCGCCGCCTCGATCCGTTTGGAAATTTCCACCTCCTGCTCCCGGGTGAGCAGGGCCACCAGCCCCATCTGCTTCAGATACATCCGCACGGGATCATCGAGGACGTCATAACGGTTGTTCTCCTCCTCCTCTTCCGGCACCTTCACCACGTCCACCTCCGCCTGATCCACGATCTCAATCTCCAAAACCTGCAATTTCGCGTAAACTTCGTCGAGCAGTTCCGGGGTCACTGCGTCTTCGGGAAAAACCTCATGGATGTCGCCATATGTCAAATGTCCCTGTTCCTGCGCCAGCCGCACCAGTTCCTTGATTTTTTGCGCCAGTTCCACCGCTGCCGCAGGCAAGGGGGCCGTCACCAAGGGATCAGCCTCCCGGGGCAAGGACACGGGGACGGATTCAACCTCCGGTTTGCTCCCATTGGACCGGGATAAAACGGAACGGGGCTTGCGGACCTTGGCGTTTTGCATACTCAAATCTTTTCCGGGTCACAATCCTTTCAGCGCGCAATATGTTGGCTCGGCCCGCGTTCGTCAAGCGGCTAAAAGCAGGAATATTTTTGCGGGCTGGCCGCTGGGGTGGAGATCCTTTCCCGGGCCGGCTGGCCGGTCGCTGGCTCAGCCCAGTTTGCGCGGCGGCGCAATATAAATCCCCCGGGGTTTCAATTGCTCCAGAATCATTTCCACGGTGCGCTCGATCGCCCCTTGGTTTTCCTGCACCACCAACCCGGCCTGCTGCCCCATCTCCGCCCGCAGCGCGGGATCGGCCAGCAATTGGCTGATCGCCGGTTCCAGGGCCTCGGCGTCCGGCACCTGAATGGCGGCCTTGGCCTGAACAAAATTCCGTGTCACATCGGCAAAATTCTGCATGTTGGGGCCAAATACCATCGCCTTGCGCAGCATCCCGGGCTCGATTGGATTTTGTCCGCCCAGCGAGGTTAAACTTTTCCCGACAAATACCACCGTGGCCAGTTCATAGAAAAATTTAAGTTCGCCCGTGGTATTCACCAACAAACAGTTCAGTTCGCCTGGCTTGAAGCGGGTTTCCGGCCGGATTTCGTTGCGATAGATGAACTTGACCCCCTGCGCCCGCAATTGCCGGCCCACCTCGTGGCAGCGTTCCGCATGCCGCGGCACCAGCACCAAAAACAAATTCGGAAACCGCGAGCGCAACCGCCGGGCAATATTTTCCAGAATGACCTCCTCCCCGGCGTGCGTGCTGCCCGCCACCAGAATCAAGGCATCCTCGGACACCCCCAGTTGACGAAACAGGGCCGGCACGTTCAACGTGCGGCGTTCGCCCAGTTTCGCCGCGTCAAACTTCAAGTTCCCCAGCACCCGCACCGCCTCCGGCCGGCAGCCCACCGCGCGCAACCGCTGCGCGTCCGCCTCATTCTGGCAGCCCACCCCCACAAACGCCCCAAACAATTCCCGGAATAAAAACCCAAACCGCTGGTACCGCGGAAAGGACCGGTCGGAGATCCGTGCATTGGCCAGAAACAGCGGAATGCCCAGCCGCTTGGCCCGCCACAGAAAATTCGGCCAGATCTCCGCCTCCACCAGGATAATCGCCTCCGGATTAATCAGCGCCAGCGCCCGGTTCACATATTTTCGCCGGTCGATGGGATAATAAATTTTGCTGATGTGGGTCGGCAGCCGGCGGCGCAATTCCGCCATGCCCGTCGTGGTGGTCGTCGAAACCACGATCTTCATGTTGGGCAGGCGCGGCTCCAGCGCGTAAATCAACTGGGTGCACAACCCGACTTCCCCGACACTCACCGCGTGAATCCACAAGGCATGACTGTTGGTCAAAAACTGTTTGAGCTCCGGCGGATATTTCGCAAACCGGTGCAAAAAATCCTGACGCCAGTTGCCCCGCCGCTGCAAACGGAAAAAATAGTAGGGGGAGGCCACCAGAAAGGCGGCCAGGAATAAAATGTTATACAGGGTGCGCACGCGAATTTATAATACCAGAAACACCCATAATTTCCACCAAACCCTTGCCCGGCGCAAAGCATTTGTTGGCTGATGCCAGTGTTTCTATGACCGGAAGAATACCAGCCATTCAATCACCAGCACCGGCAGCAGCCAGGGCACCGAGTATTTCCAAACCAATTCCACGAAGGACGGCATCTTGATTTTTTCCTGGTCCGCAATGGCCTTCACCATGAAATTGGGCCCATTGCCGATATAGGTGGCCGCCCCGAACAGCACCGCGCCCATGCTGATCCCTGCCACCACCGCCGCATGTTGCAGCAGCAAGCTGGCCGTGTCCGGCGCGCCCGCCACCCCCACCAAACTTCGGAAAAAAGCCAGGTACGTCGGCGCGTTGTCCAACAGACTCGAAAGCAACCCCGTGCCCCAGTAAAACAACCCAGGCGACGCCGACTGTCCCAGCACCGTCGGAGCATGCAGTTCCAGCCACGCCAGCGCCGGCATCATCGTCGCAAAAATCCCCGCAAACAAAATTGCCACCTCCTCAATGGGATGAAAATTAAAACCATTGGCCGCATGCACGGATTTGCGGGTGGTAAAATAAGAGCCCGCCGCCGCCGCCACCATCAATCCCTCGCGTAAAAAAACTGGCTGGCTGATGAAAACCGCGCCCAAAAGCACCGCCAGAAAGCCCAAATTCCCCCGTCCCTCAAACCGCCAGTTGGCATTCGCCGTGACCGTCCCGACCGGCACCGCCGCCGCCCGCCGCTCATGATACCGGTCCAGCCCGTAAAAAATGGCCAGCAACAGCCCCACCCCCAGCAGCCACATCGGCCAGCAATGTTCCGCCACCCACCAAAACGGCACGCCCTGCAAGTACCCCAGAAACAGCGGGGGATCCCCAATCGGGGTCAGACAACCCCCTGCATTCGCAACAATAAAAATAAAAAAAACAATGTGGTAAGGTTGAATCCGCGCCTGGTTCAGCCGGATCCACGGCCGGATTAGCAACATCGCCGCCCCGGTCGTCCCCAGCACGTTTGCCAGCACCGCCCCCGTCAGTAGAAAAGCCACGTTAAACCATGGCCGCCCACTCCCCTTGACCCCGATGTGAATCCCGCCCGAGATCACGAACAACCCGCCCACCAGTGTCACAAAACTAATGTATTCATGCAGGGCATGGCCAATGGGGGCGACCGCCTGCAAACCGATCAGGTAATAGATCACCGTCACCGCCCCCAGCCCGAGCGCCACTTTGGCATAATGCCGCAGCCACCACCCATGCGCCACAATGGGGGCAAGGGCCATCGCCCCTAATAAAAGGGCAAACGGCACCATTGACCACGGATTGGGCGAAGGCATGTCCAAATGCATCTCCTCCAGCTTGCCCGCGCCAGTGAAGCGGGGTCAAATAATTTATCGCATCGGCCCCTGCACGGTCGCGGCCGCTTGGGCCAGCATCGGCAGCCAGTTTCCCTTCGGCGTTGAGGGCCAAGATCGTACCAGCCACCACCGCCGGCCAGAAAAGGCTCGCCGTTGAGCAAAAACCGCGGAAAAATGCGGTGTGATCATGCAAAGGGTCACCCTGATTTTCTGCGCCGCCAGCCTGTTGTGGTTGTCACCATTGCGGATTATGGCCGCTTCACTCGATCCGCTGGCGCGGTTCCGCACCGACCAAATTCTCATCCAACCCCGGACCGGACTGGATGACTCACTGCTCGCCCAGTTCCATGCCGCACGGGGAACCAAAGTAGTTCAGACCTTCGCGCACGCCGGCGGCTCCCAGGTCATCACCGTTCCCGCCGGCGAAACCGTGCCTGGTCTCGTAGCCAAATATCAGCAAAGTGGTTTGGTGGACTTTGCCGAGCCGGATTATCTGGTTCAGGCCGCGGCGACCCTCCCCAACGACCCCGCTTTCACGAATGGCACCTTGTGGGCGCTGAATAATTACGGCCAGAGCGGCGGCACTCCCCATGCGGACATGGATGCGGTGGACGCCTGGGATGTCCTGACCTCGGCCAGTAATATCGTCGTGGCCGTGCTGGACACTGGCATCCGGGCCACCCACCAGGATTTGGCGGCCAACATGTGGGTGAACCCCCATGATGGCGGCAATGGGTTTAACGCCTTTACCGGCACCAACAATCCAGCGGATGACAGTGGCCACGGCACACTGGTTGCCGGGGTGCTGGGTGCCGTGGGCAATAATGGGGTTGGCGTAACCGGGGTGGCGTGGCGGGTGCAAATGATGGCTGCCAAATGTCTGGACAAAAATGGTAACGGCAGCGATGCCACGGTGATTTCCTGCCTGGAATATGCCCTCACGAACGGGGCGCGGATCATGAACCTGAGCCTGGACACCACGACGGTTTCCCTCACCCTTTCCAATGCGCTGGTCGCGGCCCGGGCGGCCGGCATAATCATCGTGGCTTCCGCCGGCAATAATGCCGTGAATGTGGATGTCAGCCCGCATTATCCGGCCTGCTATGGAATCGATAACATCGTTTCCGTGGCCTATACCACGCGCACCGACACCCTGGGCCAGTTTTCCGACTATGGCGCCACCAATGTGACTCTGGCAGCGCCCGGCGACCAGATTTACTCCACCTTTGCCGCGGCGGATAATGGGTATTATCCACCTTCCGGCCTGGCCATCAATATCGCTGGCACCTCCTTCGCCGCTGGCTATGTCAGCGGGGCGCTCGCCTTGATGCTGGCCAAGTATCCGGCGGAGAACTACCAACAAATCATTCAACGGTTGCTGAATGCGACCGATCCCCTGCCCGCCCTGAAAGGCAAATGCCGCACCGGCGGCCGGCTTAACCTGCGCAAAGCCTTGAACCCGGACATCCGGCTCGCACCGTTGACCGCTGGCAGCCCCGCCGTTCCCCTGCAATTGGCCACCGGCCCCAACCGGCTCTGCATCATTCAGGCATCCACAAACCTCAGCAGTTGGACCCCGGTTTATACCAATACCACCGGGACCAATGGGACGTTTATCTTCACCAATACCACAACTGCCCCCAAACTATTTTTCCGAGGGACCGCGACTCCTTAAGGCAGTTCTCCTCAGGAGCTGGGCAAGGGGAGGGGTCGGCGAAGACGCAGACCCGCGTCCGCACAAAACTTGCCCAAGTAGGTGTCCTCGCCTGCCCCAAGCCGTCCACGAACCAGTCAACCGCCGGCCGGGCAACGGCAAGCAAGGGCGTCCAGTGGTTGCTTGTCTGAAAAATCCGACGCCGCGTCACTCTACCCCCTCGCAACCGGGCGGATTTGTGATAGCGTCTTAACTATAGACCGGCAATAATCACGCGAACGACAACTGGGAACAGGAATTATTATGGCACAGGCAATCATGGATCCGGAAAAGGTGCGGCGGTTCGCCGAGGAACTGCAGCGCTTTAACAGCGACCTGGAAAACCGCATGATCCAGTTACAGGCCCGCCTGGGGGCGCTGGGGGATTCGTGGCAGGATCAGGAGCATGAAAAATTTTCCGAGGAGTTTAAGCAGGCCATGAAGGCCTTGAAACGGTTTGTGGATTTGTCCAAGGACCACACCCCGTATCTCCTGCGCAAAGCGCAGCGCATCGAGGATTACCTGAACCAGCGCTAAGGCATGGCCGATTCAGCCAAAGTCAGCTCAGTGGACGCGATTGAAGCCTTTCGCGCCAGCTTGGTGCTGTATTTGGCCAAAACCAAGCCGGCCCTGGAGCAGGTAAGCGCGGAGGTGTCGCGCACCCGGGCCTGGGTGCAAACCTCCCAGCGCGCCCACTGGGAGCACGAGTTAAAACTGCGCCGGCGCAAACTGGAGGAGGCCAATGCGGAATTGTTCAACGCCCGGCTTTCCCAATTTCAAAATTCCACCCTGCTGCATACCATGGCCGTGCAAAAAGCCCAGCGGGCGGTGGCCGAGGCGGAGACCAAACTGGCCATGTTGAAAAAATGGAGCCGGGATATGGAAAGCCGCGCGGAACCCTTGCTCAAGCAGATCGAACAATTTCAAGGATATCTGGCCACCGAATTAGCCAAAGGGGCGGTTCACCTGGAGCAAATCGTCAAAACCCTGGACGCCTATACCGAGACCATGCCCACGGCAAGTGGCGGCGGCGCTTCGACGGCGCCCGAAACCGCCCCGTCCGCCCCCCCCCCGGCAACCCTCCCATGAATTTGCACGGCAACAAAGCCCAGCTCAGTGGCGCCACCAAGGAACTGCTGTTGCGCTGGTCGGAAACCAAAAATTACTGGCATGATGGCAAAAGCCGGGAATTCGAAGAGCGATACCTGCTGGAACTGATGGCGCGGGTGAACCAGGCCACGACCTTGATTGACAAATTGGAAGAGGTTTTGCAAAAAGTGCATAAGGACTGTGATTAGTCCGGTGCCTAAGCGCCGGCGCGGAAACATTCGGGAACTAAAATACTGTGAGCAACCAACCTGGAATCAACGATTTGCTGGTGGATTTGGAGCGGCTGAAAAATGTCCTCGGCGACTTCGCCCGCCGCGAAGAAAAACTGAACCAGACATACCGCGCGCGGACGAATGCCGAATCCAGCACCCAGGAGGCGCGCCTGCGGGCCTTGGAGGAAAAACTGACCGCCTCCAGCACCCAGGCGGAACTGGATGAGGCCCAGGCGCTGCACCTCCACCAAAGCCGCTGCCAGGCGCGCACCAACCGGATTTATGCCGCGCAGGCGACCCTGAAAAAACGGCTTGAAAGTCAATTTGAGACGGCCGAAGCACAGTTGGGGAATACCGTGCGGGAACAAACCGCGCTGGCCGAACAACAGCGCGATCAGGCACTGGCCCAGGCACAAGCCGCCTTTGAGGACTTCCAACAAAAACTGGCCACCAGCCGGGCGACCCTGGACCAATTGACGGCACAGGCCGGGAAAGCCTTTGGCGCTTATGGGTCTTTCCGCCGGATGGTCCACACCGAAACTCGCCTGGCTGGTATGGGGCCGGGACCGGATTTGACCCGCGACGAGCAGTCCTTGCATGCAGCCATGGAGGCAACGGCCAGCGATACGGCGGGAAAAATACAGCAGTTTGGCCAGTTGCCCGCACCGCTCTTTTTCCGTTTTGTCCCCCTGTGGTTGCTGATTCTGGTCACGCTGATCTGGTCGCTGCTGGCGTGCTTCGCCCTGCCAGCGGGCAAACCAACCCTGGCTTGGGATACCCTGCCCCCGGCCGTGACCGTGGGTGGGCTCGTGGTGCTGGGCGGGCTATTCCTATTCTTCTGGTGGGGACGCCGCTCGGCGCAACCAGCGGCCACCGCCATTGCGGGCCAACTGGCCAGCCTCCGGCAATTGCTGGCGGCGGCGGCGGAGAAGTCCGACCTCCGGCACCAAGCCGAGCAGCAACGTCTCCAGCAGGCCTGTGACCAGGCTATTCGCGCCCTGAATCAAGCGTGGAAAGAACAGGTCAAAGAGCTGGCGGCCCAGCGGGCGAGCCTGCCCCGCAATGTGGATGAGAAAACGCGCGGCGCCGCACGCCACAGTGAAGAGTTCCATCGGAATGGTGTGGAACGCCGCAAACGCCGGTTTGCCGATAGTCTGGCGGAATTGCGGGCCGCGACCACCGCCCAAGCCCGCCAATGCACCGCCGCCCATCAAACGTTAATGGCTGACTTGAAGGAAAAACACGACACCGCCTGGCAGGCGTTGCTAACCGAGTGGCAGGCTGCCATCGAGCCCCTCACCCAATCGCTCAGCGCCGTTGCCCAAACGGCCGACACACTGTTTCCCGCCTGGAATTCGCCGCGCTGGGAAAAGTGGGAACAGCCGGCGACATTCGTGAATCTCGCGCCGGTGGGCCGCCTGGAAGTAAGCCTGAAGACTTATGCCGAAGCCCTGCCCAAAGACCCGCGCCTGGCCTTCCCGGCCAGCCTGTCGGTGCCCCTGCTGCTCAGTTTCCCGCGCCTGGGTTCCCTCCTGCTGCAAACTGGTCTGACCGGCACCCCGGAGGCCATCGGCGCCATCAACAACCTGATTTTCCGCCTGCTCTCCACCACGCCACCGGGCAAATTAAGTTTCACCATTTTCGATCCCGTCGGCCTGGGGGAAAACTTTGCCGCCCTGATGCATCTGGCGGATTACGAGGAAAGCGCCATCAACAGCCGCATCTGGACGCAAACCGCGCAATTTGAGGAAAAGCTCGCGGAATTGAATGAGCACATGGAAAAAGTGATTCAGATGTATCTGCGCAATGACTATGCCACCATCGCCGAATACAATGCCGAAGCGGGCACCATGGCCGAGAAATATCATTTTCTGGTCATTGCCTCGTTCCCGGTGAATTTCAGCGACACTGCCGCGCGTCGCTTGCGTAATATTGCCGCCAGTGGCGCCCGCTGCGGGGTGTATGTATTCATTCAATGGGATCAGCGCACGCCGCTGCCGCCGGACATTTTGCTGGATGATTTGAAAAAAACCTGCGTCTGCCTGGCGCACACGCCGGATGGTTTCAAGTTCACCCATCAACCAGTGTACGGCATCCAGGTCCGGCTGGACGCCCCACCCTCGGCGGATTTTGCGACCCAATTTCTGCACCGGTCCGGGCAGCAGAGCAAAAATTCGACCCGCGTGGAAGTGCCGTTCGAACAAGTCGCCCCGCCGGAAAACGCCCTCTGGCAGGCAAGCACCGTGGAGGAATTGCGCGTGCCGATCGGCCGTTCCGGGGCCACCAAATTGCAATACCTGGCCATTGGCAAAGGCACGCGCCAACACGCGTTGATCGCGGGCAAAACGGGTTCCGGCAAATCCACGCTGTTCCACGTGATGATCACCAACCTGGCGCTGTGGTGCAGTCCCGCGCAGGTGGAGTTTTATCTGGTGGATTTCAAGAAGGGCGTGGAATTTAAATGCTACGGCACCCGCCGCCTGCCGCATGCGCGCGTGGTGGCCATTGAGAGCGACCGGGCGTTTGGCCTGAGCGTGTTGCAACGGGTGGACGAAGAATTGCGCCGGCGCGGGGATTTGTTCCGCGCCTGCGGGGCCCAGGATCTGGCCGGCTACCATCGCGCCGGCGGGGGCGAGGCGCTGCCGCGCTCGCTGCTCTTGATTGACGAATTTCAGGAATTTTTCGTGGAGGAGGACCGCATTTCGCAAGGTGCCGCCGTGTTGCTGGATCGCATCATCCGGCAGGGGCGCGCGTTTGGCATCCATGTGGTGCTGGGTTCGCAAACGCTCGGCGGCGCGTATACGCTGGCCCGGGCCACCATCGGTCAAATGGTCATTCGCATCGCGCTCCAGTGCAACGAGACCGACGCCTACCTCATCATGGACCAGGACAACCCGGCCCCGCGCCTCCTGTCGCGGCCCGGTGAGGGCATCTATAACGACACGGCCGGCTCCATCGAGGGCAACAGCCCGTTTCAAGCGGTCTGGCTGGATGATCAAGTTCGCGATGATTACCTGGCCCGCATCCGCGCGCGGGCGGATGAAACCCCCGGCCAATATCCCGGACCGATTGTATTTGAAGGCAGCGCCCCGGCGGACATTCGCGAAAACGTGCTGCTGGCCAGCCTGCTCAAAACCGTGCCGACCGCTGTCCCCGAGCCAGCCCGGGTCTGGCTGGGCGCGCCCAATTCCATCAAGGGCCCCACCGAGTCCGTGTTCAAACGGCAGAGTGGCAACAATCTGCTGCTCGTGGGCCAGAGCGAGGAACGCACCCTAAACAGCCTGACCATCGCCCTCGCCACCCTGGCGTTGCAATTTCCGCGCGGGCAGGCACGGTTCATCATTCTGGACAGCACCCCGCCGGGCATTCCCCAGCGCGATTATTTTGCGCAGGTCATTCAGGCCGTGCCGCATGAAACCATTCAGGTCAATAATGCGAACCTCACCGAAGTGATGGCGGATTTGTCCGCGGACTTGCAACAGCGTGGCACCGAGGCCGCCGGGACCGGACCGGAAACGTTCCTGCTGATCCAGGGCTTGCAGAACTTCAAGCGCTTGCGGCCGGAAGATGAATTCAGCTTTGGCGGCAGCGATGCCAGCGCCCCGCCCAATCCCGCCAATGTTTTGCTGGACCTGATTACCGAAGGTCCGGCTCGTGGTTTTCACGTGCTGGCTGCCATTGACACCTACAACAACGTCAACCGCTGCCTCGGCCGGAAAGCGCTGAGTGAGTTTGAAATGCGCGTGCTCTTCCAGATGAGTGCCAGCGATTCCGCCAGCCTGATTGACACGCCCGATGCCAGCAACCTCGGCTTCCACCGCGCCTTGCTGTACCTGGATCGTGAAGGCACCATCGAAACCTTCCGGCCTTACGCCCCGCCCGATGGCGGTTGGGTGGCGGAAGTGCGGGCGTCCCTGGGAACAACCTAAAGCCTGCCCCGGGGCGGTTTATGGCTGAATGGTGGTATGGCTTTCACAGAGCACATACAACGCCAGGATTCCTCCGCACGCGCCCACGATTACAACATCCCCCGCCACGGCCAGCGGCGTGAGGGCCACGCGCGTGATGTCCGCGTGATCATCCCGGTAAAATGGCAGGTTGTAAGCCTGTGCAGTACCGTTCGTAAGAAAGAGTGTGAACGATCGCCGGTCGGGGTTGAGCCGCACATAATTATTCGTCGTGGCAAAAGTGACCAGCGGCGGGCCGTCCTGGCTTTGCCCGGGCCGCACCCAGGGCGGGGCTTGGCCGTTGTCGATGCGCGCCTGGCCGGCTTCCAGAAGATAGGCCCGCCGACGGACCTGGTCGTCCCGCTCACTTATGGCATTGTATTCCACCAGAAAATCTCGTTGAGCCGGGCACCGATACACGGCCAACTCCGGATTGGGGGCTGGCTCGCAGAAAGTGTATCCGGTGCCATTCCAGAGCCTGGCCGTCAGGCTCACCTGCTCGACTGACTCGCATCCCCCGCCCAGCCCGGCCAGCAGCAGGACCAGCGCCGGCGGCCATCGCCTTGCCCAGGGGACCGCGCTCCCAGCCAGCCTCACGGCTGGGATCGGCCGAACATCGGTTGCTGCCCTGACGGTATCTGGATTCATGGGAAGGCCTTTCATTACCAGCCTAAGCTTGCCAGCCCGACCGCCTTTCCGCGCATTGATTAAATTGTGGGGAACATTGATTTTTTCGATGTCCGGTTCTTGGTCAGGGCATGGTCTGTCAGAAATTTCCTTGAAGGTCCCTGCCCTTGCATTACCTTTTTCGGGTTGGCACAAGGAATTTTCCGCGCTGGTTCCCGGTGGTTTTTGCCTGCGGAAAGGTTGCTTGGGAATGGGTCTGAAGCATGACTTTGAAGCATAACTCGCCGGGAATATCCGCCCCGTCACTGCCCCGTGTCCTCGGGGTGACCGGGCTGGCTTTTGCCTCGTTCAATAGCATCGTGGGCTCAGGCATCTTTGGGTTGCCGGCGCTGGTCGCCGCCTTGTTGGGACCGGCGGCGATGCTTGCGTACCTGGTGTGCGTGGTGCTGATCGCCCTGATGGGACTGTGCTTTGCCGAGGCGGGCAGCCGGGTAAACCGTCCTGGGGGGTTGTATGCGTACGCGCACGCTGCGTTCGGCCCCGTGGTGGGCGGTGTCGCCGGCACTTTGAACTGGATCGCCACCGCAGTGGTGCCCAGCGCGGCGATTGCCAATTTTCTCACCAGCACCCTGGCCGTGGCCGCGCCCGCCCTGGCCAGCCCCCTGCCCCGCGCACTGTTTCTGGCCTTCATTTATCTGACGCTGGCGGCGGTCAATATTCGCGGCACCCGCATGGGCGCCGGCCTGTCAGTGACCATCGGAATTATCAAGCTGACGCCGCTCGTCCTGCTGGTGGTGGCGGGTTCACTGGCCATCCACGCGCCGAATCTACATTGGACCAGCCGGCCGGACCCCGAGCGGGTCGGCCAGGGGGCGGTGCTCTTGTTTTTTGCCTTCATGGGGGTCGAAAGCGGACTGAGCATGAGCGGGGAGGTCCGCCACCCGGCGCGCACGGTGCCCCGGGCGATTGCCCTGTGCCTGACGCTCATCGCTGTTTTGTATATTGGCTTGCAATTGGTTGCCCAAGGGGTGCTGGGCCCCGGTCTGGCAGTCGCCAAAGCCCCGCTGGTCGCGACTGCCACGGCGGTATTCGGTCCCTGGGGCACCCGCCTGCTCTGGATCGCCACCCTCGTTTCGGCCGCGGGCTATCTAACGGGCGATGTGCTGTGTTCCCCGCGGCTGATGCATGCCCTCGCCGGGGCCGGGCAATTACCCCGCCCCCTGGCGGGAATGCATCCGCGGTTTGGCACACCGGCTGTGGCTATTGGCACCTATGCACTATTATGCTTTGTGGTGGCGGTCTCCGGTTCGTTCCGCCAGCTCGTCATCATTGCCAGCTCCAGCACCCTCTTGCTGTATCTGATTTGTTGTCTGGGGCTTTTACGTTTGCGGGCGCGCCAGGTGGCCATGGCCGGCACTCCGTTTCCCGCCCCCGGCGGCGCTTTCGTCCCGCTCGCGGCCGCGGCGATGATCGTTTGGATGCTCACCACGCTTCCCGGGAAGGAACTGGCTGCGGCCGCGGGGTTGGTGGTCGTGTCCGGCATAATATACGGTATCCGCGCCCGGCGCACCGGGGGGACGGCATTATAACCGGGCCGCCGCGCGGAAGGGAGTCGTGGCTTACTGGCGCCAGCGCAACAAACGCAGGGCGTTCCCAATCACGATTAAATCGGAAAAGCCCATGGCCGCCGCGCACCAAACGGGGCTGGCAAATCCCAGGGCAGCCAGCGGCACGCCGAGGGCGTTGTAGAAGAACGCCCAGAATAAATTTTGCTTGATGGTCCGCAGCGTGGCACGGGCCAGGCCGAGGGCCTCGGGCACGGCGGCGATTTCCGATTTGAGCAGAATAATATCCGCGGCTTCCCGTGCAATGTCACTGGCACGACTCACCGCGATGCCGAGATCCGCCTGGGTAAGGGCCGGGGCGTCGTTGATGCCGTCGCCCACAAAGGCCACGCGTTGCCCTTGCGCTTGCAGTTTTTGGATGAACCCGGCCTTTTGTTCCGGGCGCACACCGGCAAACACATGGTCGGCCGGGATGCCGGTTTGCTTGGCCAGGCTGGCCGCGGTCAAGGGATTATCCCCGGTGACTAAATAGGTTCGCAGTCCCTGCCGCTGCAGTCGCGCCACCACGTCAGCCGCCCCGGGCTTCAAGGTGTCCCGCAAGGCAAAAAGGCCGGTTAACTGGCCGTCACACGCCAAACCGACAAGCGAGGCCCCCTGCCCTGACCATTCGGCGATGCCAGCGGTGCCCGTCGAAATATCCACGCCGCTGGCTTGCAGCCAAGTCAGGGATCCCAGACGCAGGCTGGCCGGAACCGCCAGACCATCCTGCCATGTGGCGGACACACCGGAGCCTTGAATTTCCTGCCATTGGGTCAATTCCGGGAGCGGCGTGTTGGCGGCAACGTCCGGGTTTCGGGCGATGGCCTGGCTCAGGGGATGGGTGGAGTTGCGGGCCAGCGCGGCTGCCAGAAGTTGCCACGCTGGACCAGTGGCCGGCAGCAGTTCCGCAAATGTGGCCACGGTGGGCTGACCACAGGTGAGGGTGCCGGTCTTGTCAAAAAGCACGGCGGTGATGCGGCCGGCTTTTTCCAGGGCAATGCCATCGCGAATCAGGATGCCACGGCGGGCCGCAGTATTGGCGGCCGCCATGATGGCGGCCGGGGTGGCCAGCCCCATGGCGCACGGACAGGCCACGATAAAAACGGCTGCCGCGATGATAAACGCCGCCGCACTGGCCGTGGCAGGCACATGGCCGTGCCAGAGCCAGGGGGCGAGCCATTCGTGAAAATGGCGGGCGCCCGCGTAGTCCAATCCCCACCACAAAGCGGCACTGGTGGCTACCACCACAATAATCGGCACAAAGACATTGCTAACGCGGTCGCCCAGTCGCTGAATATCGGCCCGGCTGGTTTGGGCGCGTTGGACAGCGGAGATGACTTGCGCCAGGGCGGTGGCCTCGCCGGTACCAGTGACCCGCATGACCAGGCGGCCATTCAGATTCACGGTGCCGGCATAGAGTTGGCCGCCAGCTTTTTTGTCCACCGGCAGGGATTCCCCGGTAAGCATGGCCTCGTCCACCGCCGATTCACCGGTGGTCACCACCCCATCGGTGGGCACCCGGTCGCCGGGTTTGAGGACAATGAGATCGCCCGCCGACAAATCGGCCACCGGGGTTTCAACTTCAGTTTCCGCAACCGGTGCGGCCGCCTTGGGCTTAAAGCTAAGCAGGTCGCGGGCCGATAATTTGGCCGGCGCAGCCACCGCCGGGGCTTTGGCGAGGCGACGGGCGGTAGCCGGGGCGAGGGTCAGCAGGGATTGCAACGCCCCCGAGGCGCGGTCGCTCACGCGGGCTTCAAACCAATGGCCCAGGCTGATGAGCGAAATGATGGCGGCGGCCTCCATGAAATAGAGATGGTCGGTTGGCGCGCCGGTGAAGAGCACCCAGCAACTGAAGGCAAAGGCCGTGGTGGACCCCAGCGAGACCAGGGTGTCCATGTTGGAACTGCCAAGGAGGAGCTGGCGCCAAGCGCCGCGATAAAACTGGCTGCCGCACCACACCTGCACCACCCCGGCGAGGAGGAAGGATAACCACCGATACCACCCCACGGCCATGAGGTCAAAAACCCATTCGCCCAGCATGAGTAAGGCGGTGACCCCCACGCCCAGCCAGAGGTTAAATTGCCACTGGGCAAGCGGCGCGGCGGGGGCGGAACTCCCAGAAACTTCCGGAATCTCGCGAACTTCATAACCGGCCGCCGTGATGGCGGCAAGCACGGCGGGCACATTTTTATCCGCCGCCGAGTTCCAGCGGACGGTCGCGTGTTTGGCGGTGAGGGAAACGGTGGCGCTGCGGACGCCGGGAACCGACTGGCTGGCCTCGGTGACGTGGCGGGCGCAATTGTTGCAGGTCATGCCGTCCACCCAGAACTGGGTGAGGGTGGCGGCAGGGACACTGGCGGTTGACGTTTGCATAGTAATAACCAATGAGAGGGTAACCGGGAAACGGGCGTTTGTCGAACGGGGGGGGCTAAAACGGTTCTTTGCCGGTTTAGCCGGTTGAACCCAGAAATCTCGAGCCCAGTTGAGGGACCGTTTTACAATTTAACGTGGTAGGACAAGGTGCCGGCCGCTAAAGTTTATGCCGGACGGGGTCGTGGGGGAAAATACGATCAGCCAATGGGGTCATGGTTTGATATGGGGTTTCATGCCGATACTCAAATCGCCCACGGAAATCTGAAACGGCATATCCGACCGGGTCTGCACGCGCAATAATTGCGACAGCTTGCCAGCTTCTTCAACCCTCATCGCGATCAAGACACTGCCATCTTTTTGGACGGTTGGCGTGGCAATACATGCGCGGCCATCACCTAAATCATGCCGGCTTGGCACACCATCGGAAACTTCCACCACCCCCAAATCATAAACGTGCGGACGGGCCGTGGCGGCTGCCGACGAAGGCTTGGAGCAACCGGCGAAGGTGAAGGTGAATCCCAGGGCGAGCAAGGCAAGGGGGATGAGTGGCGTGCGTTGGATCATATTAACCAGTTTAACACTGAGTTTCCATCTTAGTTGCGAGGCTGGATGTTGGACAACCAACCGAGCGGTGGCCATTTCCCAACCCGCCGGGTTAGGCCGAGGGACCACATCCCGTTGGGCCTGGCAAAACAAACCGCGAATGAAGCACTGCTAAAACCTAACGAAAACTGGCTTCCCTGGCTCTGGCAACAATGGGCTGGTGAAGCGCTGCTTGGGGAAAACTGGCAGTCCGCTTACTCGGGCTTTTCCGGCTTGGTCTCGGGGTTGGCAAGCCAGGCTTCAGGAAAGTGAGTCATCCCGGTTTTTTGCACGGCCGGGGGTACGGAGCTGGCATCCGATTTTTTCCAGCTTTCCGGCACAAAGGTCATGCCCGATTTTTGCGCAGCGGTCCCGGGCTTGGACGCCACGCTGGGGACCACCGTGAGGGTGCGGCACGCCGGACAGGTGATTTGACGGCCGGCGAATTGATCGTCACAGGCCAGGCGCTGTTTGCAGTGTGAACATTCAAATTTCAATTCGCTCATACCTTAATTTTATAGACAGGATTTGGCTTAGCACAAGATTTTCCTTGGCCATAACGATTCATTTCCACCGCCATTAAACGGATCAAACGCAGAAAACCATGGCAGCGATCCGTCGCGGCGCGGTCCCGTCGTTGGGGGTGAACCCCCTCGGTCGATTCAGGGCGTTGGCCACGCCAAACGGCAGCCGGTTTGTATTTGAAATTTGGCCCGGTTTAAAGGAACCTCCCGGCCATGGATTGCCAGATCACAAATCACCCGGGGAAGCCAAAGTAATGCCGCCGATTTCCCTAGTCGTTTGCGTTTACCAAGAAGGTGATTTGTTGCAGCGCTTGTTGCAGCACATGGCGGGCAATTATGATGACTTGGTGGTGGTGCATGATGGTCCGGATACAACCCAGGTGCGCGCCATCGTGGAACGCGCCAAGGGGCGGTTTTTTGCGGGCGGCCGGGAATACCAGCAGGAACCCCACTGGCCATTTGCCTGGGGACTCGCCCGGCACGACTGGATTTTGCGGTTGGATGCGGATGAATTTCCCAGCCCGGAGCTGCACCGCTGGTTGCACGACTTCCGGCATCAACCCGACCCGCCCCCGGAGGTCTCCGGTTACACCTGTATCTGGCCGCTGTGGGATGGCACACGCGCCGTTTCCCGGGTCTGGCCGGCCGGGCGGAATTTCTTTTTCGACCGCCGCCGGGTGCGCTTTTTTGGCATGGTCGAACAGGTGCCGGTGGCGGATGGCCACTACCTGCCCCTGCCCCTCGTCCTGGAGCACCAACCCCGGCGCAAATCCTACGGCCTGTATAACGTGGTGGCCCGCCGCCAGGCCTGGCATTGGCGCGACCGGATTGCCCACTCGTTGCTGGGTCCGCCCACGGGTTTGAACTGCTGGCGCTGGCCCCAAGAGGAATGGCCGCCGGAATGGGAGCAAATCCGGCAGCGACCCTGGCGCACGGCGTTTTACCGGCTGACGATGAATGTATTGCGCGGCATGCGCGATCAATGGCGGCAGGAAGGCAAGGTATTCCCCTTCGCCGCCCTGGCCAACCCCGTGCATCACGCCCTGATTTGTGTCCGGTACTGGCAATTGCGCCGCCAGGGGGCGAAACCCTACCCACCGACCCAGGCCACGAGCGTGGTCAAATGATCGGCGGCGGCGTAAAAGTCCGGTTTGTACTTTGGCGGAGGTTTGCCTATGCTGCCCCCCGTCGCGAGCTTTAATTAGACAGGAAACTTTATGGAAATGGTTCATTATGAATAAAAAACTGCTGGTCACGGGATCAAGTGGTCTCATTGGCAGCGAAGTGGTGACCAGTTTCGCCCAGGCCGGCTGGGCGGTGCATGGGGCGGATAACAACATGCGCGCGGATTTTTTTGGTCCGCAGGGCGACACGCGCTGGAATATGCAACGCCTCCGCGACACCTTCCCGAACTTCCAGCATCATGAACTGGACATTCGCAACCGCGCCGGCGTGCTGGCCCTGCTCCGGGAACTCAAGCCCGACGCCGTCGTGCACACGGCGGCCCAGCCGAGTCATGACCTGGCAGCCAGCCGCCCGTTTGATGATTTCGATGTCAACGCCGTGGGCACGTTCAACCTGCTGGAAGCCACCCGCCTGGCCTGTCCCGAATCTCCCTTCGTGCACATGAGCACGAACAAAGTCTACGGCGATGCCCCCAACGAAATCCCCCGGGTGGAACTGCCCACGCGCTGGGATTACGCGGACCCGGCCTATGCGGACGGCATCGCCGAGAGCTTCCGCATCGACCAAAGCAAACATTCGATTTTTGGGGCCTCCAAAGTGGCCGCGGACATCATGGTGCAGGAATACGGCCGTTATTTCAACCTGCCCACCTGCGCCCTCCGTGGCGGCTGTCTCACCGGCCCAAATCACAGTGGCGTGGAATTGCATGGCTTCCTGAGCTACCTGATCAAGTGCAACCTCGAAGGCCGCACCTACCGCGTGTTTGGTTATCAAGGCAAACAAGTGCGCGACAATATCCACAGCCATGACGTCGTGTCGTTCATGCAGCATTTCATCGCCCAGCCGCGTTGCGGCGAGGTCTACAACATCGGCGGCGGTCGCGCCAATTCGATTTCCATTTTGGAGGCCTTCGCACTGATTGCCGAGATTTCGGGCAAGCCCATGAAGCACGAGTATGTGGACCAAAACCGCTCCGGCGACCACATTTGCTACATCAGCAATCTGGCCAAGATGAAAGCGCATTATCCCGGATGGGACATCACGAAGAATTTGCGCACCACGTTTGAGGAAATTCACGCCGCCTGGCGGCAGGGTCATTAAATAAAAACCGGCCGGGCGCAAGGGTGCCGGGCGCATCGCCAAACCAGGTGAAAATTCTAATAACCGGAGCTGCGGGATTTGTGGGCGGCAGCCTGATTCAAGCCATTAAGGCGGCCGGCTGCCCGTGGGAATTGATTGGCCTGGACAACCTCAGCCGGCCCGGCAGCGAGGCCCAGCGCACGGAAATGCGCCGCCTGGGCGTGCGGCTGTTCCATGGGGACTTGCGGTGTCAAAGCGATGTGGACGCGCTGCCGCAGGTGGATTGGATCGTGGACTGCGCGGCGAATCCCAGCGTGCTGGCCGGGGCGGATGGCCGCACGAGCAGCCGGCAGTTGATGGAGCATAATCTGGCCGGCACGCTGAATATGCTCGAGTACTGCCAGCGCTGGGGCGCTGGCTTTGTGCTGCTGAGCACCAGCCGGGTCTATGCGATCGAACCCCTGGCGGCACTCCCGGTGACAGTGCAGGCCGGGGCGTTTCAGCCGGCGCATCCCGACCAATGGCCGTCCGGGTTTAGCGCGCAAGGGATTGCGGAAACGTTTTCCACCACCGCCCCCATTTCCTTATACGGTGCCTCCAAACTCGCCTCGGAAGCGCTGGCTTTGGAATATGGCGCCACCTTTGATTTTCCAGTCTGGATCAACCGCTGCGGCGTGATGGCCGGGGCGGGCCAGTTTGGCCGGCCGGACCAGGGGATTTTTGCCTACTGGCTCAATTCGCACCTGCGGCGGAAACCACTGCGCTACATTGGCTTTGACGGCGGGGGCCACCAGGTGCGCGACTGCCTGCATCCGCGCGACCTCCTCCCCTTGCTCCAGCAACAATTTGCGGCCGGCAAGGCTCCCGGCAAACCCCGCCTGGTGAATGTGGCCGGCGGGCTGGCTTCCGCCCTGTCCCTGCGGCAATTGCACGCATGGTGCGATGAACGCTTCGGCCCGCATGCCGTCGCCAGCGACGCGCGGCCCCGCCGGTTTGACCTGCCCTGGGTGGTTCTGGATTCCCGCCTGGCCGGGGAATCCTGGAACTGGCAACCCGCCACCACAACAACACAAGTGCTCGAAGAAATTGCCCGCCATGCCGAGGCGCATCCGCACTGGCTCGAAACCTCGGCCCCTGATTAATCACCGCTCACGACCCCCTCCCCATGTCCAAGCCGGAATCTTTTCCCCGACTGCTGGTGGCCACCGAATTCCCGCCCAATGCCTCCGGCGGCGGCCCCGCCGTGGTGCGCCAGATGTTGCGCGACTGGCCCGCGGAACAATTATACTGGTGGAGCTGCCTCCCGGAAACGACCACCACCTTCGGCCAAAAAACCGCCGGTCAGGCCGTGGCCGCCATACCGGCCAAACTGTACCCGCACCAGCGGTGGTGCGAGCAGAAATCCTGGGTGCTGGAAAATATTTGGACGCACCTGGCCACGCGCCAGTTGCGCTCGACCCTGCGCGCCGTTCAGCCCGACGTCATCTGGGTGATTCCGCATGGCTGGTCCATTCCCCCGCTGGCCCGGGTGCTGCCCGGGGCAAAAATCCCCTGGCACGTCACCTTTCAGGATTACATGGACATCGACAGCTACGCCGTGCGCTACGGAGTGGCCCGCAGCCGGCGGCTCTCAGCGGCGGCGGACCGCCTCTATGCCGAGGCGACCACGCGGGATGCGACCTCCCATCCGATGATCGCCGATCTGCTCGCGCGAACCGGGGCACCCGCCGCGCAAATGTTGCATGCGGGCATTGAAAAGGAAGACCTGGCCTGGCTGGAAGCGGGACTGGCGGGGAAACCGGATTGCCTGCGCATCGCCCACGCCGGCTCCATTCAATTGGAAGGCGTGTTCGCGCTCTTCGTGGCCGCGTTGCAAAAAATCCGCGCGCGCCTGCCGGTGCCCGTCACCCTGGAATTTTTTGGCAACCATTCGTATCGCAGCCGTTCCTGGTTTGACGCCACCTGGATGAATGAACGCGGCAATCTGCCGGCAGCCCAACTGACGGCCGCGTTGCGCGAGTGTGCCTGGGGCTTTTCGCCGATGGCCCTCACCGATGAGGACCCGCGCTATAACCGGCTGAGCTTCCCCACCAAGTTCATCAGCTACCTGGCGGCGGGCCTGCCGGTGATCACCCTCGGCCATCCGGAAAGCAGCGTGGTCAAAATGGCCAAAGCCTATGACGTCGGCGTGTGCATCACCAGTGCGGACGTGGACACGATCAGCGCCCAACTGGCGCCGCCCCTCACGGACCCCCAGCCCCAAAAGACGTATATTGCGGAAATCCGGCGCTGCGCCCGGACGGAATTTGACGCCGTGCGGATGCGGCGGATCCTTTATGACGGTTTGCGCCAGAGCGCGGCGGGGACCAGCCCCAATGCCCCTGCTGCCTAGGCGGGGAAAACTATTTGCCTACGACAACCGACCGGAGTTGGGTCAGGCAGCCACAGCTCGCGATGGGGGATAAAACCCTCCCCCGCTTCGCCTGTGGCTGTTGCCGGTTCCATAATGCCGCCCTTTTTAGCCAAATGATGCTGGACAGGCCAGATTTAAAGGATTACACCCAGTTTCATGAACTGTGCTAAACCACACAATCGTGGCTGACTACCATGTTAGACCACTCGACCACGCTGAGAGTTTTTATGAAGCCATCCACGAAGCGAGCACTGATAGCAGCGGCAGTCGCCGCCGTTGTCAGCGGATTTCTCACCACTCCAGATTTGATCACGCAGATCATGGCGGCCATCATTTCATTCGCCGTGATTGTTGGCGTCCTGCTTCTGCTTCTTCGCGTGTTGCCGGTAGCGACTTGGTCGTCGGTGAGGCAGCGCACGTTTACCTGGCTTGTCGCAGTGGGCACTGGCGCTTCCTTTGTTTTCTTGCCACCGTTGATTCGAGTTTTGACACGATGAAGACGTGGGCTAACCATGCGTTGCAGCGAACCCGGCGTGGGCGTCGCGGTTGCAATCATTGCGTCCCGTGCGCCGGGTCGCTGAGCTTGGGTCGTTAGGCCACTTCACATCATGGTCATTAGTAAAAAACGAGTTTTGCAATCAGGCATGATGGCCGTTGTGGGGTGTTTCATCGCATTCACCATTTACTGCTGGCTTTTCGACATCGCACATTCAGGCAGGATTGAAGTGCGAGACGTCTGGACTTGCTTGGCCATTTGGGGAGTTTCTTTGATATGCTCGCTCGCACTCCGGAGATCACACCGGTGGTTCGCGGACTTCGGTGTAGTCGCTTGTGTTCTCTGGATGGTTTGGGCGCTTTGGCCGAGGCTTAGTCTATGAAATCACCGTGGCCTAACAGTCGCCAGAGCCCCATTGGCGCTGGCCGTTCCGCCCCACTCTGCGGGACGGTTCGCGTCGCGAGTCGGCGGTGGCTCAGCTTTTTTCGTTAGGCGACTTCACGCCATGAAAATTGCGAAAGACATTTTTAATTGCGTCGTCGCAGTAAATCTGGTGGTTTATTTTGCGTTCGCTGCCGCCATGATTATTTTCCAGCCATCGCGTGATGCGTCGCACCGGTTGGCATCTGTGGTGGCTGGTTCTTGGGTGCTCTTATTTGCGTTGTCGGTCACTTTCTTATTCTTTGACAGACGAGCAGCCGGCAGAGGTTTTCTGGTACTATTGCTCGGATTTGTTATCGGTGTTCTTTTTCCAGAGTTATGAGGTTTTACCAGTCTCCCACCGGGCCACTTATTTCCCTTTTTCATGAACCTGGAACCATCCGACCTCTGGAATCCATGCCTTCTGGTGAGTCGGCGGAAAATTCCCCCTCCCCGTCCGCCATAGCTTTAGCCGCGGCGCATCCTGGGGGAGAGGGCCGGGGTGAGGGTGGAC
>CAIZWI010000368.1 GCA_903936645.1 uncultured Verrucomicrobia subdivision 3 bacterium | reverse complement strand
GTTTGTTCCCCACTGCCGACCGAATCCTGGGCGGCCTTAAGTTCATTCTCCAAGCTCGTGGTGATGTCCGTGGCGGCCGTGAAGGCGCGCTGGCGGTTTCCGTCCATCACCACAAATGCTGCCAGCCCCGCCACCAGCATGCCGAGCAGGATCAACATCAAGCCCAACGAAACCCATAACCGGTAAATGAAGAGCCAGGCCAGCACTCCGTCCAGACCACCTCGTGGGGCTTGGAATGCCATTTCATTTTCCAGATATTCCTCCACGGATTTCTGGATGGTTTCCTCCCCCATGGTCACGCCTTCACGCGCGTAAAATTCCCGCAACCGCCGGGCGTAGGCTTCCCGGCGCTTTTCTGGTTCGGCAATGGCCGCAGCTTCGTTGAGTTTGGCTTGTTCCTTGGCTTCGCAAAGGTTCATCATGCCATTCACCGTGGCCAAATCCAGGCGGTCATTTCCAGTTGTGTCCATGAGGTATGAAAGGGACTGGCGCGCAGCGGGTGGAAACCCCACCGAACTTATTTGACCGCCAGGCGGGCCAGCTCTTCCTGACCGGCCTGTACGCGGGCCACAATGGCTTTGGAAGTTTCGTCCGCCTTCGCCCGCGCGGCGGCGGTGAGTTCAATCACTTCCTTCTGGTAATTCACCATGGCATCCACCAACCGGCCCACCGCTTCCGGACTCAGGCTTTGGCCATAAGCTTTTTCGATGGCCTGCTGATCTACCTTTGTCCCGATTTCGGCCAGGACATCCATGGCCTTCTCGGTGCCCCGCTGGAGGGCTTCCAGGGTTTGGGTCCGCTCATTCAGGCCTTTTTCCGATTGCAGTGCCACACACAGCGCCGTAATCACGTGCTCATTGGTGCCGAAAAACGTGATGGCCCGGTCCTGCACGGCAATCTTGGCTTTGTGGGTCTGCTTGAGTTTCTCCACCACGGCATCGCCGGCCCCCTGCCCCACCCGCATGTCATTGACCAGATTGGTGGCGACCTGATATTGCCGGTCAGCCGCCTCAACTTCATCCAGCGCCTGGTTCTTGGCGAGCGTCTTCCGGGCCTTTTCGATCGGATCCGTGATGGCGGTCCACTCCGCAACCACCGTCTGGCTCTTCGCCTTGACCTCAGTGAGGTGGTTCAGACAAACCTTCTGGAGTTCCAGGGCGTCCACCATGCCTTCACCATAGGCCGCACGGAACGCATTGTAAGCATCGATGATGACCTGTTCATGCACCAGTTGCTGCTGGCAGCGCTGGGTGGTGTCGAGGAACAATTCGCGGACGGATTTGAAACGACCCGGGATGCTGCCCCCGTGGACCAGGGTGCGGCGGGCAATATCCAGTTTTTCCCACAAATCAATTTTACCATCATCATGCAGGTGGTTAAAGATCGCCCGCGTGTCCTCGATGATGGTGTCGAAATTCCGCGCGATTTTGGTGTGCGCATCGCCAACCACCATGCCCGTGGTTTGCTCGCGGGCCAGTTCATTGAAATCCGCTTCCGCCTGAAAAACCCGGGCCAGACGCGTTACCCGGTCCGCATCCACGTTCTGGAGCTCCCCGACGAGATTGACGGCCGGCACGATGGCCACCGAACCCGGGGTAACGCCGAGCTGGCGAAGTTTATCCAAGGCCTTGCCCAAGGAAGGCAACAAATTCGCGACCACCGGAGGTGTTTGGTTTGCTTGGTTGGATTCCATAATGAGGCGAATATGACGAAAAAGACCGGCCAGCGGAATGATAAATTTGGGGATTTTTTCTAATCGGTGGTCCTTGGCAAGCGCCGCCGCAACCGGAACCCAGCAGACGGGAAAGCCAAAAAGGCTGGTGGCGATGACTCGCCACCAGCCTTGGGCAAGGAATTCTTGGTTAGAAAAACTTGATGTAGAAGATCACCACGCAGGCGAGGACCACCAAGCTGAAGGCCACATCCCAGACGCCCCAACTGGCGCGGGTGGCGGCTTTCTCGGCCGGGGTGGCGCCGTACCAAGTGTACTTGATAGTTTTGGGGTCAGGCGGCGCGGTCATCAAACTGATAACCACCATCAAAACCAGCGTCAGCAAGAACAAACCCTGGCAGAAATAAAGCCAGTGAATGTTCCAGAAGGTGAAGAGCAGACCATACTTGGCGGCAATCGGCGCAATGCCGGCCGCGTATTGATCCGCCGTGATCGCCCCGTGATAAAGCTGGCCCTTCAGCGTGCCCACCAATTTGCCCGCATCCCCCATGATGATATCCGCAATCAAACGGGCGAACCCAAAGAACACGCCCACGGAGAAGGCCCAGAGAGCCGCCGGCGCCGTGGCCCGTTTCCAAAACACGCCCACGCCGAACAACACTGCGATGGCGGGCGAGAGATAGGCCTGCACATTTTGCAAATACACATAAAGGCTCAAGTGCATGCCTTTGATGACGAGCACCCAGCAGATACCCGCGAATACAATCACCGCCGTGGCCACGCGGCCGACAAACACCTCAGTTTTTCCCGAGGCGTTGGGATACCATTCACGATAGAAGTCCATC
>CAIZWI010000367.1 GCA_903936645.1 uncultured Verrucomicrobia subdivision 3 bacterium | reverse complement strand
GCCGAACGCTTGCTCACCAATTTGGACCTCGCCCTGCAAGCCCGAACCGAATTCCCCTGGGCCAAAAATGCGTCCGAGCGCCTGTATTTTAACGACGTGCTGCCTTACGCCTCCCTCGATGAACCGCGCGACGAATGGCGCCCCAGCTTTCACCAAATGGCCGCGGAAATTGTGCGGGGTTGCCAAACCGCCACGGCGGCCGCGCAGGCGCTCAACCGCGATTTGTTCAAGCGCATTAATGTCCACTACAATGTCACGCGCTGGCGGAACAATCAGAGCCCGGCCGAGTCCATCGCCCAAGGCAAAGCCACTTGCACCGGGCTGTCGATCATTTTGGTGGACGCCTGCCGGGCGGTCGGGATTCCCGCCCGCATTGCCGGCGTGCCCGAATGGGCCCAAAAGGAGGGCAACCATACTTGGGTGGAATTCTGGGATGGCGACTGGCATTTCCTCGGTGCGGATGAATACAACGCCGCCGGCCCCGATCAAGCCTGGTTCAACGCGGATGCCGCGCGAACCGTTGCCGGCACCAACGTCCTCAACCAGATTTATGCCACCAGCTGGCGGCGCACCGGCAACTATTTTCCGCTCGCGTGGAATTTGGATTCACACGATATCCCGGGGTTAATTGTATCCCCCCGGTATGCCGGACTGGCCGCGCCCCAAAATCCCACGGCGCGGGTCATCCACGTGCGCCTGCGCGAACACGCCAGCGGGCCCCGGCTGGTCCGGCCCGTGGAATTGCGCTCGGCCGCCGACACCGTCCTGGCGAGGGACCGCACCCGTGGTGAAACCGCCGATCTGAATGACATGGCGGAGTTCACCCTGCCGAACGAAGCCGTGAGCGTCAGCCTGCGCTTTCTCGATGGCCAGGCCGTGCGGCAAAAAACCATTCCCTGCGCCGCGTGCGCCCGCACCGCGACCCTGGATTTGAATTGGGATGAGCTGGACGTCGTTTCCCCCCATTTTCTCGCCGCCGAAACCTGGTTGAACCAGCCGCCCGCCACCCGCGGCGAAGCACCCGCCGGCGCGCTTACCCGGGCCGAGGCCGCCACCCTGGCCGCGCTGGCTTGGGCGAAATCGGAACAGTCCGATCAGGCCGCGGCCCAAGCCGAATTGTCGGCCAGGCGGATTACCCTGGACGGCAACACTCTCAAGTGGATGGAAAAGAATTTCGGCGACCCACCGACCGGCAAGCACAGCCTATGGATCACCCTGCACGGCGGCGGCCAGGCCAGCACCGAGGAGAACGACCTCAATTGGAAAGGTTATTATGGCCGCTACGAATTTCCCCCCGGAAGTATCAATGTCGCTCCGCGCGCTCCCGTGGACGCCTGGAACATGTGGTTTGTGCCCCAGGTGGATGCGCTGTTGGATCGCCTGATCGCCGACATGGTCATGCAGCGCGACGTGGACCCCAATCAAGTTTACTTGATCGGCTACTCCGCCGGTGGCGACGGCGTCTACCAACTGGCCCCCCGCCTCGCGGATCGTTTCGCCGCCGCCACCATGTGCGCCGGGCATCCCAACCAGTCCTCGCCCGCCGGTCTGCGCAATCTGCCGTTCTACCTCTACATGGGCGGCGACGACACCGCCTATAACCGCAATCTGATCGTGCGCGAATACAATGCCAAACTCGATGCCTTGCAAGCCGCGGACCCGGAAGGGTATGTCCATCGCTGCACCGTGTATCCCGGGTTGGCCCATAACATGATGGGCCGCGAGGCCGAAACCATCCCGCGCATGGCCGTTGCCCGCCGCGTCGTCTGGCCCAAACGCGTGGTCTGGGAGCCGGATTCCGACGCCACCCATAAGCGCTTTTACTGGCTCGCCCGTCCCGCCGGTGTCGTGCGGCCCAATGAACGATATGTGGCCTGGGTCGAGGGGCAGACAATTCATATTGAGGAGCCCGCCACCGGCCGTTTGGAATTGCGATTGGCGGATGACCTGGTGAACCTCAATCAACCTGTCAAAGTAATGATGGCCGGTCGCACGCTGTTTGCCGGCGTCGTGCCGCGCACGCCCGCCGCCATCGCGACATCGCTCCAGGAACGCAAAGATCCCGCCGGTGTTGCCCCGGCCACCCTGCTGCTGACTTGGTAAGAGATTAAGTCCTGCGGGCCAAGGGGTGCCGTTGCATGCCCTTTTGCCTATTTGCCGCGTCCTTTTCGCCGTTGACATTTGGGCGTGAGCGTGGCTTTTTGCCCGGGATTGCGTTTGTTTTAATTGCCCTGGCAACGCCAGCGTGAACGTGTCTGAACCCAACCAAAATGCCATGACGCCGAGTGTTATCAGCCGCAACCGGCTGGAATGCCTCTTTGATGGCATCTTCGCCATCGCGATGACCATTTTGGTGTTGGAATTAAAAGTTCCCGATCTCGCCGACCCGCATTCCGCCGTCGAAATGGGGCGCAAGATGGCCGTATACGCGCCGGTCTTTGGCAGTTATGTGCTCAGCTTTGTGGTGCTGGGCCTGTTTTGGTTCCGGCACAACGAACAATTTCATCACTGCCAGTTTATTACCAACCGCATGCTCGTTTTTCAATTGGTGCAACTGGCCATGGCCGCCTTTTTCCCCTTTTGCGCTGCATTGCTGGGCCGGTATCCTGCCAATAGCCTTTCCTCCGTTTTCTACAGTGGGTGCGTCTTTATTTATTTGTGGGCGGTGTGGGCGAATTGGCTGGTCGCGAAAAATGCCGGTGCGCTCAAACCGGAGGCGTTGGCGGGGCAATATGGACGGATTCGCCAGCGGTTGCGCCGCAGTTGCCTGGTCATTACCCTCTTGTTTGGCTACACCGTTTTCAAGTTGTTTGCCCAATAAAACCAGCCGACATCGCAGCCGTCCGGGGTACTCCACCAGCCGCCGGCGGATTTGGGGCTTCAACCCAATTTGTCGCGTGACAATTTTTTCCGGGCCAAATAACCTGCCGGTAAATCAACGTTCCCAGCCGCCGCGCCGGCGGCCTGGGTCACCCTTAATTTTTGCTCCATATGAACAAACTCTACGGTCCAGACGGACAGACGGTGCTCACCAGCCGCCGCGCGTTTCTCTCCCAATCCGCGGGCGTCGCCGCCCTGATGGCCGCCTCGGGTATGTCCACCTCCTCCAATCTCATCGCCCAACCTGCCGGTGCCACCACCTCGCCCATGAATAACGCGACCTTTCCGCCGGACTTTATCTGGGGTGCGGCCACTGCCGCCTACCAAATTGAAGGAGCCGCCAGTGAGGATGGCCGCAAACCCTGTGTCTGGGACACTTTCAGCCGTCTGCCCGGCACCACCAAGAACGGCGACACCGGCGAGGTCGCGTGCGATCATTACCACCGGTTTGCCGACGACGTGAAGTTGATGGCCGAGCTGGGCATCAAGCATTACCGCTTCAGCATCGCCTGGCCGCGCATCATTCCCGATGGCCGCGGCGCGGTGAATGAAAAGGGCGTCGATTTTTACCGCCGCTTGGTGGATGAGCTTTTGGCCCACGGCATCACCCCGCACGCCACCCTGTTCCACTGGGACAGCCCGCAGGCCCTCGAAGATCTTTATGGATCCTGGCGCAACCGCCAGATCGCCACCGATTTCGCCGATTATTGCACCCAGGTGGTCAAGCGCCTGGGCGACCGCATCACCAACTGGATGACCATCAACGAAATTTTTTGCTTCACCTACCTCGGTTATGGCGTCGGCCAGCGGCCCCAGCACGCCCCGGGCACCCTTGTCAAATCCCGGCAGGAAGTCTTGCAGACCGTGCATCACGCGCTCCTCGCTCATGGCCTCGGCTGCCAGGCCATCCGCGCCGCCACCCCCAAACCGGCCCAAGTGGCCCTCGTGGTCAATTACGATGCCTATATTCCCGTCATCGAGACCCCGGAAAACATCGCGGCCGCCCGGCGCGCCTTTGTCATGGAAGAACACAATGGCACCGTGCTCGTGCCCGCCCTCACCGGAAAATATAATGAACAGGCCATGGCCAAGCTCGGGGCCGACGCCCCCAAAGTCCAGGCCGGCGACATGGCGATTATCGGCCAGCCGCTCGATGTGCTCGGTTTCAATATTTACACGGGGTCTTACGTCAAAGCCGCCGGCAATGACCGCGGCTATGAAGTGCTGCCCCTGCCCAAGGAATATCCCCAGATGATCATGCCCTGGCTGAACTTCATCCCCGAATCCCTCTACTGGGGCGTGCGGATGGTGAGCGAAGCGCTGGGCAAAAAAGATCTGCCCATCCTGATCACCGAGAATGGCTGCGCCTCCCATGACGAAGTCACCGCCAAAGGTGAGGTCTTTGACCTGAGCCGGATCATGTATATGCGCTCCTATTTGCGGAACGCCCACCGCGCCGTGGCCGAGGGCTATCCGCTGAAGGGCTATTTTCACTGGAGCCTCATGGATAACTTTGAATGGTCCTGGGGTTACACCCGCCGCTTTGGCATCACCCATGTGGACTACGCCACCCAAACCCGTTTGCCCAAGGAAAGTTTCCGCTGGTACCAGCAGGTGATCGCCGCCAACCGGGTGTTGTAACGGACCAGTGCCACTGGCACTCGCCCCGGGGCGGGAGCCGGTCGCCTGACCAGGCGGTCGGCCAGGTGCGGCTTGTGCCGCGTCGACCAACGATTACGGTTGGGGATAGCTCCAAACCCAGTCGCCTTGGGAAAGGTCCTGACGGTGGGCGGGCGGTTTTGCCAGCGCAATCACTCCGCCGTCGTCAACCTTGTTCCAGCCGATGGAGTAGAGCATGAATTGGTGGTGGTTGTTTAATCGGTAATGCAAGGGCTGGCCGCCGATGACATCGTGGGGAAGTGGCTTGAGGAAGTGTGGTTCCAAAGCCAATAGGGCCGTGGGGTATGCTCCATTCTCCAGCCGATAGCGCTCCAAGGCGATGGCCACCCGGGCAAGGTCCGCAGAACCTTGGGCGAAGGCAAATTTTCGGCCAGCTCCGTCCAACCCTGGAATCAGTTGGCACGCCAGGACATTACACAGAGAAATGTGCCGCCCTTGAGCCGCCACATAATCACGCGACCGTTTCAAGATGAGCGGGTCGAAAGTGCGGGTATGGGAATCGTCCGGGATGCCCAGCCAAAGCTCTGGGGAAACGTTAAACCGGCGGCCCAGCTTGCGGGCCATTTCGGCACTGGCACCCGCGCTTGCGGCGGATGATTTCACCAATGGCAGTCGGCCGGCTGGCAAAGACCTTGGCCGCCGCAAAGGCGGACCGGCCCAATGGTTTCCTAAAATCTTCCCGGAGCACGTCACCGGCATGAACCAGATCAAGCCGGCGGTGAATTTTCATGGAGATTGATTTTCAGCGGCTCGTAATTATGCGCCCAGCGCACCCTTGTAGTCTGGTGGAGATTCGCCATAACCTTGATTGCGGCGGGCGATTGCTGGTTCGATGATGTCCTTTCGGATGTCGATTTCGGCGTGAAAGAGTTCGCGCCACAACCGGCGGGTATTCTCCGGGTAACGGTTCGGTGAATCTTCCTCAAACGCCGGGCGAAACAAATCCACGGACTCCTGGAGTTCGCGCTTGAGTTCTGCGGCGGTCGGATGGCCGCTGATCTGGATCACCCGCTCAAAGGCTTTCAAATCTTTCGCGTCCAGCCGGTTTAATTTGCCGATGAGAATATCCAATGGATGGGGAATGGTGAGCGTCACCGTGCCGCGCTGAAAGACGACGGCCCGTTGCCGCCAGCGCGGGCTGGTGCGAAAGCTCAATTCAAATCCCGGTTCGAGGTAAATTCCACCCCGTGTCTTGTCCAGTTGAGCCGACTCGATCAGGGCGGCCAGATCCACCTCGTCATGGTCGGAAAACAAATCCACATCGCCACTCATCAATTGCCGGTCCACCGTGAGTTGGAGCGGCGCGGAGCCGTAGAGCGTGAGATGAAACGAACGGTCGGCTGGCAGCGTTGCGAGAAATTTTTGCAACAACCCGCCCGCCGGGGTTCCCCAGTCAATTTCTCCGGCCCACCAGTTTTTGATCGAGGGCATGTTTGCGCGGGCCAAAGCCCAAATAATAAAGCGCCTGCTGGATCAGCCGGTTGGTGACCTCGGCATCCTGGCTCAAGCGAAGGGCCAGGGCCTGTTCGCGCGGCCGGAGCGGGCGGGATTCCCGGCGAATGAGCAGGCGGGCGGCCAGACGCGACTTGCGCCAGGCTCCATCCACTCGTTCTGCAACCAACTTCATGCCTTTTAACCTAAAGGATGCCCGGGGGTTTGGCAACCCCCGCTCGATGGGGGCGGTCCTTGCCGGGCTTTAAGCGGCCATCGGTTCGGTCTGTTTCAGTGGCTTTACCCGGCGGATGATGGCGGCTTCGCTGCGTTCACGGGCCAGTTCGAGATCGTAATCGGCCTGGATGCCCAGCCATAGTTCGGGGGAAACGTTAAACCGGCGGCCCAGCTTGAGGGCCATTTCGGCACTGACGCCGCGCTTGCGGCGGATGATTTCGCTGAGGGCAATCGGCGTGCTGCCCAGGGCCTTGGCCACGGCATAGGCCGAAAGTCCCAAAGGTTTCATAAAATCCTCCCGGAGCACGTCACCCGGATGGACGGGAGCAAGTCGTTCGGTGCTTTTTTTCATAACGATTGATTCTTAATCGTAGACCACAATTTCCACTTGTTCAGCGTTGGCCCCCGCTTAGACAAAGCCCATCCGCCACTGGTCATTGCTCCGAATACTGTGCTGGCCAGCCCGGCCTACTTCGTGCTCTCCCACTTCGTCGCGGACTG
>CAIZWI010000366.1 GCA_903936645.1 uncultured Verrucomicrobia subdivision 3 bacterium | reverse complement strand
TTTTCCAGCGCCCCTGCCGGGGCGCGATTGTTCCGGGCTGGGTACCGGGGGCGGCGCAAAGCTTCCGCCTGCGCACAGAGCTATGGCGGACAGGTGCCCCCGGCTAATTTCCGGCGCCCCTCCGGGGCAAGGCTCGGGCGAGGGAAGAAATTTGTCTCACACCCGACCCTCCTGCAACCGCATGGGCTGGCCACTTATTCGGGGTGGTGCAGGGTTGCGAAGGGAGGGTTTTAGGCGCGTTTAGACACCAGAAAGTCCAGCCAGGCAGCCATGCCCGCGCCGGTTTTGGCGGACAATTCGAAGATGCGGGCATGGTGGCTGGCGCGGGCGAGATTGGCCAGGGCCATGGGCCGGTCAAACCCCGCCGCCACCGCCATGTCGCTTTTGGTAATGATGGCCACGTGGGCCGAATGGAACATGGGCGGATATTTCAGGGGTTTATCCTCGCCTTCCGTGACCGAGAGGAGCACGACCCGCAAATCCTCGCCGAGATCATAATCGGCGGGGCAGACGAGATTGCCGACATTTTCGATGACCAGCACATCCAAGTGGTCCAAATCCAGTTGGCCCGCCGCGCGGGAGATCATTTCGGCATCCAGATGGCAGACCGTGCCGGTGGTGATTTGGATCACGGGTATGCCGGCGGTGCGCAGCCGGGCGGCGTCGTTATCCGTGGCCAGATCGCCCACAATCACGCCTACGCGCAACCGGGCGGCAAGCTGGACCGCCGTTTCCCGGATGAACGTCGTTTTGCCCGAACCCGGGGAGGAGACGACGTTGAGCACGAGTAGTTTTTTGGCGCGGAAATAGCCCCGGTTTTGCTGGGCCAGGCGTTCGTTTTTATCCAGCAGGGAGCGCTGGAGTGTCACGGTTTGCCGCCCGTGGCCATGGCCATGGCCGGGCGCAGACCCTGGCGCGTGCTCATGGTCGTGGGGATGATCGTGAGCGTGGTGATGGCCGCTGCCATGGTCATGGTCATGGCTGTGATCAGGTTCGGGGGAATGGCCGCCGATGGTTACGTTCCCACCCAAACCGCATCCGCAAGCTTTGCACATATTAAGAGATCTCCACTGAACTGATTTCGAGTTCGCGGCCGTGCCGCAGTTGTCCGTTAAAATTCTGGCAGCGGGGGCATTCGCTGAAATAGTGGTCGCAGGCATATTCCGCCTGGCAATCCGGGCACCAGCCGGTGGCGGGGACGGTATCGACCACCAGGGTGGCGCCCTCGGCCAGGGTGCCGCGGCAGACCACATCGAAGGCAAACCGCAAGGCTTCGGGCACGACGCCGCTTAAAGTGCCCACGCGCAAGCGTAATTCGAGGATGCGGCTGGCCCCGGACTCTTGGGCGGTGGCCAGAGCCGTTTGCACCGCTGCTTCCATGATGGCCACTTCGTGCATAGCGTCGGCCATCAGGGTGCGCCGATGGGATTTTAACGCCAACCATGGCTTGGCAGGGGATTGGCATAAATTGTTGCATGGCTGGGGCGGCTGGCGGTCCCGGAATTTGGGCTTTCCCGTCCGGCGGCCGGGTGTTATTTTGCATTTGGTCATATTTATGAAAACCAGCACCCAAAACCCGGATCAATTTGTCATCATCATGGCGGGCGGACGCGGCGAGCGTTTCTGGCCGTTGAGTCGCGAAAAAACGCCCAAGCAATTGCTTACCCTGCTGGGCAAACGCTCCTTTCTCCAGCAAGCGGTGGACCGCGTTTTGCCGCTGGTGCCGTTGCGCAACATTTTCATTATCACGAACCAGGCCCAGGCGGCGGCCGTGCGGAAGCAATTGCCCAAATTGCCCAAGGACAATGTGGTGGCGGAACCGATTGGCCGGGATACTTGCGCGGCGGTGGCCCTCGGGGCAGCTTTGGTGGGCGCGCGCTCGACCAGCGGGGTGATGGCGGTCTTGCCGGCCGACCACGTGATTCCGGAGGAAAAGAAATTCCAACAGGTGCTGGCGGATGCGTTTGCGGTGGCCACGCGGGACAAGGTGATCGTGACGATTGGCATCAAGCCCACCGAACCGGCCACGGGGTACGGCTATATTCGCACGGGCGCCCCACTGCCGCCGCCCGGGGGGGGAGTGCCTTACGCGACCACTTTTTTCAAGGCGGAACAATTTGTGGAAAAGCCGAACCTGGCCACGGCCGAGGGTTATCTGGCGAGCGGACAATATCGCTGGAACGCCGGCATGTTTGTCTGGAGCTATGCCACGGTGACGGAGGGCTTGAAAGAGCATCAGCCGGAAATGTACGCGGCCAGCCAGCGCTGGGTGAAAGTGGCCAGCCAGCCGGCCAAACTTGCGCGTTTGCTGGCGAAGGAATACCCGGGCATCACCAAAATCTCGATTGATTTTGCGTTGATGGAACCGGCCAAGAATGTGGTGTGCGCGGATGGCGCGTTCACCTGGGATGATTTGGGGGCCTGGCCGGCCCTGGCGCGGCACTTGCAACCGGACGCGGCGGGCAACTGTGGGGTGGGTGAAATCATCCACGTGGATGCCGCGCGCAATATTGTGTTTGATGCCCGCAAAAAGAACCGCACGCCGATTACCCTGGTTGGGCTGGCGGACACCATTGTGGTGCAAACGGATGATGCCGTGCTGATCGCCACCAAGAACGAGGCCCAGAAAATCAAGGACCTGGTTAAGAAACTGGGGGCGGACAAGCGGTTGAAAAAATTGATTTGAGCGGACAGATCATCCGTCCGGGCGACCACATAATTCCAATAACTACTGGAATTTTCGCCGGGATGGGGCATCTGTATGGTAAGATGTTTGCTTATTCGCAACTCGTCCACGAGGCGTTCCCATACGCGCGGCTGGAACCTTTCCTGGCGCGCTGGGGCAGCGTGCCGTTGTACCGCGACGCCCTGCGCGGCGGGGATTTTTCGCAACTACCGATCATGGGGAAGCGGGAATTGCGGCAGGATTTCCCCGCCAATTTCCTGGCGCCCGGGCAAAATCTCGAGGCTTTGGTGGAAAGCCGGGCGGTGGAGTTGGAACATTCTTCCGGCACTTCGGAAGACCGGACGGCGGTCTTGTTTGGCCGGGGGTGGTGGGACGAGCAAGAGGCCAGGGTTTTGCAGCTCCATCCGCTGGTGCGGCATGTGCTGACGGAATATCCCGAGGCCCGGCGGGTGACGCTGGTGCCGCCGGTTTGCAATGGCCTGGTTTGCTTTTCAAACTTCAGTGCCCGCGCGGAGCGAATCGTCGGGCGGACGCTGTTTGTCAATCAGGCCCGCATTCCGTTCCTGCTTGCGGAGGCCGAACTGGCGCGGATGGCGGCCGAAACCGCCGACTGGGCGCCGCAATTTCTGGATTTGGACCCGGTGCAGGGAGCGTGGTTCGCGCTTTATTGTGAACGGCAGGGACTACGGTTTCCCTCGCTGCAATTCATCCTGTGCAGTTATGAATTTGTCAGCGTGGTGCACCGGCGCATTCTGGAACGGGTGTTTGGCGTGCCGGTCTTGAACCTGTATGGTTCCACTGAAACCGGGCATTTGTTGATGGAAAATCAGCGGGGCGAAATGAAGCCATGCCCCGCAGCGGTCTTCTATGAGGTTAGTGCGCGGGACGAGCAGGGCATTGGGGACATGGTGGTGACCACCCTGACCAACGATATCATGCCCTTGCTGCGTTACCGGGTGGGGGACTTGGTGGAATTTTGTGAAGGCCCGGACAGTGGTCATTACATTGTACATGGGCGGGCGCGGGATGCCCTGTGCCGCTGTGATGGGCGCCGGGTGACCACCTGGCAGGTGGACCAGTGTTTTGCCGGGATTGCGGGCCTGATGCATTATCAACTGCGCCAGACCCCGGATGGCAGCCTGGGGTTGCAATGGATCGCGGATGCCACGGGACCGGCGCCCGTGGACCTGATTCGGGTGCGATCCCGGCTGGAGGAATTAATGGCAGCGACCGCGCCGATTGCGATGGAGCAGGTGACGATGTTGCCGCCGACGCCTTCGGGGAAATTCCGGCTGACTTGCCGCGCCTGACCTTGAGCCCGCCCGCCACGCTGAAGGACGACGACATTGCCGATCCCTTAATCCGGCAATTCCTGAATCATCTGGCGGTGGACCGGGATGCCTCGATTTATACCCGGCGAAATTACCGGCAGGCGCTCCGGGAGTTTTATCACTGGTACAAAACGGAACATGCGGGCGCGCCCGTTTGGGGGGCGCTGGGGCGTGATGATTTTCGCAGTTTTCTGCGTTATTTGGGCCGGCAACAGTTGAGTCGGGCGGCCATCTCCCTGCGGTTTTCCGCGTTGCGCACGTTTTGCAAGTATCTGGTCCGCCACGGGCTGATCGCGGAATCCCCCGTCAAGAATCTGGCGCTGCCGAAACGGAGCCGCCGGTTGCCCCAATACCTGACGAAGGAGCAAATGCTGGCGTTGCTGGCGGCCCCGGCGGCGTTGCTCGCGCGGCAAGGGGTAAAACCAGGGCCCGGCCGCCCCTTCTCGGCGGTTGCCTCGGCGCGGGACACGGCGGTGTTGGAAACGATTTACTCCTGCGGATTGCGGATTAGCGAATTGTGCGGGTTGCGCGTGGAGGATGTGGATGGGAATGAACAATTGCTGCGGGTGCGTGGCAAGGGCAAAAAAGAGCGTTTGGTGCCCATTGGGGCGCCGGCGTTGCGGGCGATACAGGAATATTGGAAGCAGTTAAGGACGGTGCCGACTGGTGCGATGCCGGTGTTTTTGGCGGAAACAAAAAAAGTTGCCCCGGTGCGGCCGTTGCAACTGTCCCGGCGCTTGAAACATTATCTGGCGCAGGCGGGGCTGGATCCCGGACTGACTCCGCACAAATTGCGGCATAGTTATGCCACCCACTTGCTGGATGCCGGGGCGGATTTGCGGAGTGTGCAGGAGTTGCTGGGGCATGCGCACCTCGTCACCACCCAGGTTTATACGCATGTGACCACCGAGCGGCTCAAGCAGGCTTATGATGCCGCGCATCCCCGGGCATGATTGCTGGGGGGCAGGGAAAAATTCAAAATTCAAACTTCAAAATTCAGAGAAATCTCAATCTGTAATTTCACGCGGGCATGTTTAGTGTAACGGGCTCACACCTCTGGTTCGCTACCGGGCGGGCCCGGGCGGAATTCGAGGATTTCGCCGGGCTGGCATTGGAGGGTCTGGCAGATGGCTGCGAGAGTGGAGAAGCGGATGGCCCGGGCCTTGCCGGTTTTAAGGATGGACATGTTTTGCGGGGTGATGCCCACGGCCTCGGCCAGGTCATTCAGCCGCATTTTCCGCTGCGCCAGCACCACATCCAAGTTAACGATGATGGGCATAGGCTTAAACCGTCAGATCCTGATCTTCCCGCAACTTACAGGCTTCCTCCATGATGTAAGAAAGCATGATGACAAACAAGCCACCCACCACCCACGGGGAATTGAAGGGGGATATTATGATGGAAGGGAACGTCACCAGACCGGAGGAAACCACGGGCGCAACCACCCCCAGCAGGCCGTTGCCAAAGGCCAGATGCCCCAGCCACCGGAGCAGCCGGACATTGGTCTTGGAAAAAAAGACGCCGGTTTCCCACAGATTTAATAGACGATAAAACGTCACGGCGATGCCCAGGCAAATGACCACGGTGAAGGCCGCCACCAATTGGTCAGCCACGGACAAATTGCCGGCGGCCCAGTGCCAGCCGGTTGAACCGCCGTGGGAGCGGAACAGGCTCCAGCCGGTTCCGAACAAGGGCATGGCGACAAAATAAAGGAGCACCATGGCTTTCAAAAACCGGCTGATGCGCCGGATACGCAGGGTACCTTCGCTCGGGTGGTTTTGCCTAAAGGGATCGATCGGTGGTCGGTTCATAAAATATAAAATATCAGACCGTCAATGACTGTTCGGACTGCAACTCCTGGGCTTCCCGTAACAGCCAGGCCACAAAGATGACGACCAGACTGGCGAATAATTGACCGAAGGTGTAATCCATTTTCGTGGCCAGG
>CAIZWI010000365.1 GCA_903936645.1 uncultured Verrucomicrobia subdivision 3 bacterium | reverse complement strand
TAAAGCGTCTGGCCCACGAGCAGGCCAGTCAGCCGTTGATCCACCAAAATGGTGCGGTTGCCGTTGTTCCAGTCTAGCGCTATCAAACCCGATTCACCGGGCTTGAGCTTCGTGGCAGCGGCATTAAGCTCCTGATGGTTCAACGGATTTTTGCCCCCGGGCTGGATGTAATTGACCCACCAGTTGAAGATATCGCCCACCGCCGATTGGCCGGCTTCGAGCCCAAAGTTGCCGGGCAGCACGCTGCCATCCACAATGCCACAGAGGCCGGGGACGTCCGCGAGTGTTTGCGTGGTTGGGGAAATGGCAATATCGCAGGTGCTCGTGCCAATGATCTTAACCAAGGTGCCGGGAGCCACGCCGGAACCAACGGCCCCAAGATGGGCATCAAACGCCCCCACGGCCACCGGGATGCCCGCCGTAAGCCCCGTGCGCTTGGCCCAATCGGCCGTCAACCCACCCACCGAACGGTCAATCGACCAGACGCGCGTGGTCAGGCGCTCCCGCAACGCCGCGAGCTTCGGATCAAGTTTCGTCAGAAATTCCTTGTCCGGATAGCCACCCCAGGTGGTGTTCCACATGGCTTTGTGACCAGCGGCACACACCCCGGCCACAAATTTATCCGGATGCTCCGTGCCGCTGAGGGCGGCCGGCACAAAATCGGATAATTCCACCCAGGCATGGGCGGCATTAAAAACCGCCGGCGCCACCCGCAGGCAACGCAAAATTTTGCTCCAAAACCATTCGCTCGAATAAGTGCCGCCACATTTGGCGAGGTACTGCGGCCGGAGTTTTTTGGCGAGCGCGGTGATCTCCGCCGCCTCGTTCACGCCGGTATGATCCTTCCACAGCCACGCCATCGCGGCGGGATTATTGGCAAATTTTTTATGGAAAGCCAGCGGCTGGCCTTGTTTGTCCACCGGCAGCGGGGTGCTGCCCGTGGTATCCACCCCCAGGCCAATCACCTGGGCAGGCTTGAACCCCCGCACATTTTTGGCAGCGGTGGCCAGGGCCTCGCGAATCGTCGTCTCCGCGCCTTGTAAATAGTCCGCGGGATGCTGGCGGGCCAGGTTGGGATCGCGGGCCAGGATCACGCCCTCCGTGCCGTGGGCGTAGGTCCACACGGCGGCGGCGACTTCCGCACCGTTGGCGACATTGACAATGAGGGCGCGCACGGAATTCGTGCCATAATCCAGCCCGATGGTGTATTGATTGCTCATGTGATTAATTCAAGTTGGGGGGTAAAGCAGACTGCCGGTCGGCCCGGGCATTATGTTTATGCCACTCAGCCGGACTGACCACGTTCCAATAAACACTATAGCGAACATGGCTGGCCTGATAAAACGGGATGAGCCGGACATCCTCCGGCTCGCCCAGATGGTGGGTGCGAAAGACCAGCGGTTCACCCGTGGGCCGCACGTGCTTCAAGACCTCGCCCGGCTCGGCAACCAGGACGGGCACGGGCGGATCCATCAGTTTGGCCGACGCGGTCTGATCAGAATTATACTGGTTGGGCAGGTTATTGGTCCCCAAATCGCCCGCCAGCACCACCGGCCCATAGAGTAACGCCAGGATATTAGTGGTGCCCGGCAAGGGTTCGGTGTGCAGGCTCATGGGCAATTTGATTTCCACCCGGTCGCCATCGCGCCACGAACGATCAATCGTCACATAGGAACCCGGCGAGCCACTGACCTGCTGTTTCTTCCCGTTCACCCGAATCGAAAGGGTGGGCTGTGCCCAGGCCGGCCAGCGGATTTTCAAGGCCAGCGTTTCGGGTTTGGGGCAGTGAAAGCTCAGCCGCGTGGTGTCGCTCTCGGGAAATTTGGTTTCCTGGCGAACCACCAGATTTTTTTCGGTCCAGTGCAGTTGCGAAGCGATGAAGAGGTTCAAAAAGAGGGAATGGTCATCGTGAAAGAAAATCGTGTCGCCATATTTGGCATGATTTTCCATGCCGGTGCCCACACAGCACCAGAAGGAATCCTCCGGCGTGGAGTAGTTCTTAAAATGGCCCGGTTTGAGGGACATGAGGTAAACAAACATGCCCTGCGCCGGGTCCTGGGAGGCCAGAATATCATTGTACAAGGCCCGTTCGTAGAAATCCATCGTCACTGCCTCCGGGGACCAGCCGAACAGATGGCGGGAGAGTTTGAGCATGTTGTACTCATTGCACGTTTCACACGTCTCGGCCGAAAGATGGTCGGCAAAGTGATTGATGTTGAAGAAGAATTCCCGGTTGCTGTGATCCCCAATCACGTAGGAACGGTGCAAGGCCACCCGGTCCCAGAAGAACTTGGCCACCTCGGCCAGGTGCGGGTCGCCGGTCAATTCATATTCCCGGGCGGCTCCGATAATCTTGGGGATTTGCGTGTTGGCGTGCAGCCGGTCCAGGTGGTCCTCCTGCGCCGCCAGGGGTTCAATGACTTTCAAGTGGTTGAAAGCCAGCGCCGTTTGCAGGTAATTGGGGTTGCCCGTAACCGCGTAGAGATTCGCCAGCACTTCCGTCATGCCCCCCTGCTCTTCTTGCAAGGAGTCCTGCATTTGCGAAGGGGTGAGCCGGTGCACCCGGAAAGCCACCCAGTCCGCCATCTGTTCCGCCACCGTCAGGGCCTGCGAGTTGCCACAGAGTTGGGAGGCATCATACAACCCCGCCAGAAGTTTGTGCAGGGTGTACCACGGCGCCCACACCCGCTGGCGGGCTTCCACCCGGTCAATGAAGGATTCCGGAAAGGCAGACAAATACCCCGCATGAAAACCCGCCGCCGGGGCCGCCGCCTGGCACAGCGCCAGCTGGGTCACGATATAATCGGCGCGCTGTTTGTATTGGCTATCGCCCGTGCTGGCATACATCAGGCAAAGGGCGGAAAGGTAATGCCCCAGGGCGTGCCCGCGAAGCTCACAATCCGGCGATTCCCATCCCCCATACGGCTTGGCCGTCACCGGCAGACCAACATTCGTACGGAAATTACGCAACAACCGGTCCGGCTCCAAAAACAGCAGATACTTCTGATCCCGCACCATGGCGTCGTAAAACGGCCCGGGCAGCAACCGCACCTCCGCGAGCGGGAAAGGCTGCGCGACCCCGCCAGCCACGGGGGCCACCTGCCGCCCAGGTTCCAAAACCGCGGGTTCCGCCACCAACCCAGGCTGCCAGCCCAGGCAGCCAGCGCCCAGGATAACTACCAGCCAAAGCAG
This sequence comes from uncultured Verrucomicrobia subdivision 3 bacterium, assembly GCA_903936645.1. Taxonomy (GTDB): domain Bacteria; phylum Verrucomicrobiota; class Verrucomicrobiia; order Limisphaerales; family UBA11358; genus UBA11358. The sequence continues at coordinate 2,739 of CAIZWI010000365.1, read as the reverse complement.
TTTAAAATCCGGTCGCATGGGTTCTCCGTAAATCCAGGATAATGCCAGGTGCTAAACTCATATCGTCGACTAATACCATATCAACCAAGGCAACCGTGCCAAGGCAAAGATGAACTTTGTTTGAGTGTCAGGAACCAGCATTAAATAACATAATGCCCCCGGCAACCCCGCCCCACAATGCGCATTTTATTCACCAATTTGCGCACCGCTGCCGAAACGCGAACTGTCCATCCGCCGCCCGTCCGCGCTTGGACGGGTGGGTTAAATGAACTTGACCGCCGGGCCGCCGCCTCTCTACTGTCGTTCCTCAGGCAATTCCCCGGAAGATGGCTCTACCGGCCAACGACCATGGATGCCACCCATCACCAGCATGCACATTCAATACTCAACCTCCCGGTCACTCAGCTTGGCGGAATTCGCCGATGTCTTGCGGCGGTCCACCCTGGCCGAACGCCGGCCAGTCGATGACCCCCAATGCCTGGCGGCCATGCTCCAGCATGCCAACCTGCTGGTCACCGCGTGGCATGCCGACCAACTCGTGGGAGTGGCCCGTTCGCTCACCGACTTCGCCTATTGTTGCTATTTGTCCGATTTGGCGGTCGATGCTCAGTATCAAAAGCAGGGCATCGGGCGCGAGTTAATCCGGCTCACCCAATCCCAACTGGGGGCCAAGGCCAAGCTAATCCTTTTGGCGGCCCCCAATGCCGTGGGTTATTATCCCCGAATAGGTTTTGCCCCCCATCCCTCGGCCTGGATTTTGCCCGCCGTCCAGCAATTGAGTTGAACGTTTACCACCGGACCATTTACCGACTGAACTCTGACAATTTTAGCCACTGAACCATGCCGGATTCAGGTTGCCCAGGCATCATGGGGCCATCCGCGCCCAACGCAGTTTGGCCGAACTGGCCCGGGAATTCTCCCGGCGCTCCTCCGGACTGGGCCGCAATACTTCCTCGGCAATGGCCGCATACACCCCGGATTGCAAACCCGCCTCAAACGCTTTCTTAACCCGCCGGTCTTCCCCGGAATGAAACGTCAGCACCGCCACCCGGCCGCCGGGGTTCAGCACCTTGGGTAATTGCCGTAACAAAGTCGTGAGGGCGGAGAACTCATCATTCACCGCAATGCGCAAGGCTTGAAAAACCCGCCGCACCGAGAGTCCAGCCTCCTCCCGGGTCAACCGGGGCAGCGCCTGACGAATGGCCTCCCCCAAAGCGGACGTGGTGGCAAACGGCCGGCCGGCCAGTGCCGTGCCCAATGTGGCGGCATGCGGTTCATCCGCATTCTCCACCAACAAGCGCGTCAGCGCCTCCGGCTGACTGTGCGCGAGCAAGGCGGACGCGGGCTGGCCACGCTGGGGATTCATGCGCATGTCCAGCGGACCGGCTTCCTTGACGGAAAATCCCCGGGCGGGATTGTCAATTTGCATGGAGGACACCCCCAGGTCGGCGAGCACCAAATCCACTCCCGCTAATCCGGCCGTCGCCAGCACTTGGGGCAGCCCGGCGAAATTGGTGCGGTGTGCTGAGAAGGTTTCCGGGCCAAAGCCCAGAGCCCGCAACCGCGCCTCCGTCTTCGGCAGTTCAATCGGATCCGCATCCAGCCCCAACAACCGGCCGCCCGGTTGCAAGGCCCGCAGTAATTGCTCCGCATGCCCGCCATAGCCCAAGGTGCAATCCACGCCCACCTCCCCCGGCTGCGGGGACAGCACGGACAAAATTTCGGCCACCATGATCGGCCGGTGCGTTCCGGCCGGCGTCTTGCCCGCGGCCAGGACTTTGGCCACGGTGTCGCCCACCTGCCGGTGTTCTTTGTATTTCTCCTCATACCGGCGGGGATTTTTTCCCGCATAACGCACCCGGCGCCGGTGCGGCATCGCCGCGGATGAGGGCCCGGCATTCGGTTGGGTGATTTCAGACATGGCCCGGGAGTATACGAGCTTGCGACCTTCCCGACAATCTCCATCCACCAAGCTGGCTTAAAACTGAACTGCGGTGCGCCAACCCACATAAGGTTACCAGCCCGGACAAACCAATTTTGGCACCCGCGATCATCCTGTCCATTTGGGCCGCAACAAGGTATAAGTTAGGATAAGCAGCGAACCAGCGCCCCGGCAGTGCTCCTTAAAAAGAAAAAGGCCACTTGTTATAAGTGGCCTTTGCTTAAACTAGGTTGAGGAAATTAATTGGCCGCTTTCGCCGCCTTGGCGGCACGCACCTTGGCCCAGCGGGCGCGGGCGCCGGCGGCAATCTTGGCGCGACCCGCCGCGCTCATTTTACGGCGCGGCTCTTTCGCGGGCTGTTCGCCTTTGGCCTGCTTTAATTTGGCCCAGCGGGCTTTTTGCGCGGCCCGCAAGCGGGCCAGTCCGGCCGCACTAAACTTGCCCTGTTTCACCGGCTTGCCCAATTCCACCATGGCGGAGTCGTGGCCATTGCCCAGGAGGCTGTTCAGTTCCACCGTCAGGGATTCCAGTTGCTCTTTAAGTTCCGCCGCGCGCTTTAATTGCTTGGACGTTAACAGGGACAAGTTACTCATAATTGGTTAATCTTATCAGAATAGTGACTGTTTGCAAACCTAAAGAGTTGTAATATAGTTGAATATAAAGGTTTGCCACCTGGTGCGGCGGTGTTCACTCTATAAGAATGAGTGCGCGCTTGATTCTCACTGCTTTACTGACCGGCCTGGTTTCCCTGGCCATGGCCGACGCCACCAACGCCCCGGTTAAAATCGGCGCGCAGG
>CAIZWI010000364.1 GCA_903936645.1 uncultured Verrucomicrobia subdivision 3 bacterium | reverse complement strand
CCGCCATTGAGGACGTCCAGCAGGGCCGCCCGGAGATCGGCCGGTTTGGTGCGCTTGAGCAGGTAGCCGTCCGCCCCCGCCTCCAAGGCCATGAATACCAGTTCCTCGTCGTTCATCGCGGTAAGGATGACAATTCGGAGTTGAGGCAGCAACTCCTTGAGGCGGCCCACACACTCAATGCCGGACATGCGGGGCAGAAAAATATCCATGAGCACCACGTCCGGCAGCACCTCTGGGATTACGCGCAGGGCTTCCTCGGCAGTTTTACAGGTGCAAATACAAGCGAGGTCAGGCAGGGAGTTGATGAGCCGGCTCCAGTCCTCCCGTACTTTCGGCTGGTCCTCCACCAAGGCAATGCGCAAGGGAGGCTTGGATGACACGGGGGCGGCGGCAAGGGTTTTGGCTGGCTTGGTCATATTGTTTTTGGCGGCGGGGCAACCACCGGCGGGGAGACTTTCAGTGACTGTCCTAGATTCCACCGGGACCACCAGGAACGCCGGCTCATTTGAATAAAGGGAATGTGGAATTCGACCCGGCACCCCTGCCCCGGCTGGCTGGTAATCTGGCAACTGCCGCCGACCTCCGCGAGGCGCTGGGTCATGTTTTCCAAACCATGGCGCTCCGGGCGCGGTTGGGCGGGATCGAAACCCCGGCCATTGTCCTGCACCGCCACGGTCAGCCCATGGCCCTGCCGGCGAATTTGCAGCAGCAATTCCGTGGCCCCGGAATATTTCGCGGCATTATTCAGGGCCTCCTTCACAGCGAGCAGCAGACTGCGCCGAAAGGGCAGGTCAAAGGCCACCGCCGACATGGCCGGCTCGACGTCCAGCAGGCATTGGATCGGGGTGGATTTCAAAAGCGTTTTGGCGTGTCCGCAAACAAAGGTGGCAAACTCCTGAACATTGTCCCGCCGGGGATTAATCGCCCAAAGAATCTCATCCATCGCTTGCAAGGCCTCCCGCGCCTCTTCAGAAATGCGTTCCAACTGGACGCGCGTTTTGGAACCCACGGGCTGTTCGGTCTGGGCGACCTCACCTTGCAGCACGAGTTGGGTCACGCGCGTGCCCAGATCGTCGTGGATGTCCCGGGCGATGCGCGCGCGCTCCCGCTGGAGCAGGGCCTGTTCCTTTTGGTGGAGCAACACCTGGGTGGCCAGACTGAAGCTCACCAGACATACCGCGCCAAAGATCACGAGGAGCAGGATTTGAAACCAGGTGGTTCGCCAGATGGGGAGGTGAATTGGCTCCATGGGGGGGACTAGATTGATATAAGCCTGATTGTCTGCCCAAGGGCCCTTCCCAAATGGGCTGAGCACCGTGGCCGGCCGCCAGCCATCCGCCGGCTCCACCCGCTTTTCCCAGCCAGATAAATCGTTGGGCGCAATCAGCCAGCTTGCATCGGATTTAACTTCCAACACCTTTCCGCCGGCCAGTCCCACCCGCATGCCAAACACAAAGCCTGCCTCCCGGGAACTGTTGTAGGCCTCCACCGCCAGAATATGGCGGCCCGGATCGAGCAAGGCGGTAATGTCGTATTCGTACAAATGCCGCCACTCCGCATCCCGCCCCAGTTCGCGGCCATCGAGATATAAAATATATTCATTATCCGCCGTGAGGCGCAGGCGGCAGCGCAGCACGTTGGTGCCCGCCGGGATTTCAAAAGCCTTCCAGAACCGGACGGTCTGGCGGTCAAAGGTGTTTGTGTCCCAGAGCCAGACACCCATGTCGCTAAAATTATGCGAACCCCGCTCGGCGAGCGAATCCTTGGGCGCCTCCGCCGGATCATCCACCGCTTCGCTGTCGCTGTTGGTGCGGGCGAGGCTGGCGGCCACCGGGGGCGGGGCCGGCAAGCCGTTGGTGACGCTCAATTGTTGTCCCTGGCCGGGAACGGGTCCCCCCATCACGAGCATGAGCAGGCAGATCCGGACGGCCGCCATGCCCCGGGCGCGGACCGACCAGATCATCGGCGGCCGGAAATTCGTTACTCTCGTGTGCATCACGCTGTTAAATCGCCCTAACTTTACGCTGGTTGCCAGCCCGCCTCAAGCTGCAAGCGTTGGGGCACCGGGCATCCATGAATAAAAAAACGGCCCGGACTTGGGTCCGGGCCGGTGTGAAGAATTAAACAACCTGCTCAGGCTTGCGCCCGGCGAAAGTGACGGAACGCCAGCAACATGCCACAGCCACCGGCCATCATGGCCCAGGAGGCCGGTTCGGGTGCCGGCGCAAAATAGGCAGTGTTCAAGGTCGACTCCACCGAACTGATTTGGGAAGCGCTCAACACCCCCGTGTAGATGTCAATTTCCGCCAACCCACCGACAAAACCGTCGCCGCCGCCTTCATTGTTGCCAATGCGGGTAATGGCCGAGCCAAAGGTCGCGCCCGCGACTGTGCCATCGGAGGCACCATTCAGATTAAAAGAGGCGCCGGAAGAATTAACGGCCAAATCAATCAAGCTATAACTGGAGGTGGAGATGGTCGCATTGCCATGGCCGACATCCTGCTGATATTCGCGCAAATAATTGACCAGCACCGGCCCGAAGATACCGGCCATCGACCATGCCGTCAGCAACCGGCCGTG
>CAIZWI010000363.1 GCA_903936645.1 uncultured Verrucomicrobia subdivision 3 bacterium | reverse complement strand
CCCTATCATGCCAAGTATTTGCTGGAACTCTCCGGGGTGACCAGCGCTGGCGAGTATGCCCCCTGTGTGCTCGCCACCCGGGCCCGCAGTTTGGGGATGCGGGAACTGCCCCCCGCGCGCCGGGTGACTTACCAAGAGCTCATCACCGGCGCTTTGGATGCCCAGTATGTCCAGCTCAGCGGCGTGGTCCGTCAGTGCTGGCCCGCCCAGACGAACGACACCACCTGGCGGATCGAACTGGCCGCCGATGGCGGCACCCTCCCCGTGCGCCTGCCCTTGCCGCAGAATCCCCAAATCCAGGTCGATGCCGAGGTGACCATTCAGGCGGTGTGCCTGTATGAATTCAATCAACGCCGTCAGGCTTTGAGCCCCGTTTTGCAAGTGCCCCAGGGCGGGACGGTGGGATTAATACGCGAAGCGCCGGCGGATCCCTATGCCGCCCCGGTGCACACCGCCGTGAGTCTGCTGCAATATTCCCCGGACATTCCCTTTGGCCACCGGGTCCACGTGGCCGGCGTGGTCACGAGCTCCCAGCCGGGCTTCCTGGTTTGGATTCGGGATGAAAGTTCGGGGTTGCGGATTCAAATCCGGCAAACCGATGACTGGCAGCCCGGCGACAAAATTGAGGCGCTGGGTTTTCCGGGTTACGGCTCCTCCACCCCGGTGCTTGAGGATGCCATCGCGCGCAAGTTCAGCTCCGGGACTCCTCCCGCCGCTTTGCCGCTGGCCCATCCGGATGAGGCTTATGCCCATCAGGACGACCTGGTAAGCCTGCCCGCCCGTTTGCGCGATTTGCAACCCGTTCTAAACGGCCTGGAATTGACCCTGGAGCAAAATACCACCGTCTTCAAGGCTGTGTTGCGCCCGCCCATGTCCGCCGGTCAGCCCGTTGCCTGGCCCGCCTGGCAACCGGGCAGCCGGGTCCAGGTCGCGGGGATCTGTGATGTTATTTACGATGAAACCAAGCCGGTCATGGGTATCTGGCATCCGCAAACGTTTCAAATCCTTCTGCGTTCCCCGGCGGATGTTACGGTTTTACAATGGCCCTCCTGGTGGACTGCGGTGCACATCATGTTCCTCCTCGGGGGGGTGGCCGGCATTTCCCTGATGGTGAGTGGCGGCGTTTTGTGGGTCGCCCGCCGCCGGATGGCCGATCAGGTGCGCCGCCGGACCATGGCCGAAACCGAATTTTCCGCCATTCTTTCCGAGCGCAACCGGCTGGCCCGCGAGATTCATGACACCTTGGCCCAAGGCTTGACGGCCACCTCGGTGCAATTACAACTGGCAAAAATCCACGCCGCCGGCGCCTCCCCCTCCGTGGGGCGCTATTTGGACCAGGCCTTGCAAATGGTGCGCGACAGCCTCGAGGAGGCCCGGAATTCCATCTGGAACATGCGGCCCCAAGTCCTGGAAACCGGGAACCTGGCCGGCGCCCTGAAAAATATTTTGAAACAACTCTCGGACGGCATTGTCGCCGAAACGAGTTTTGACGTCACCGGTCGGGAGCGCCGTTTATCCGCCGTCATTGAAACCAACGTTTTGCGCTTGGGGCAGGAGGCCGTCACCAATGCCGTGAAGCATGCCGGGGCAACCCGCCTGGCGTTGCGCCTCGAGTTTGGGGAAAAACATTTTACCCTGACGGTGACGGATAACGGCCGCGGCTTTGATCCGGCCCGTCCCCCGCGCAGTGAAGGTGGCTTTGGCCTGGTGGGTATGCACGAGCGCGCGCAGGCCTTGAATGGGAAACTGACCATTCGCTCGGCCGCGAACCAGGGCACGGAACTCATCCTCCGCATCCCCTTGCTGGGCGAATGAAATCTACCCGAATGAGTCAATGACAGACGGCCGGCGGGCCTTTAGCATTTGCCTGCAACCTGTGAAAAAGCAGCAACAAATTCGTGTCATGCTCGTGGACGACCATCCGGCCTTCCGCACCGGCCTGGCGGCCCTCATTGAAAACGAGCCGGACTTGAAAGTGGTCGCCGAGGCCGGCAACGGCACCCAGGCGCTGCAAATCTATCAGGACCAGCAGCCGGATGTGGTGTTGATGGATCTGCGTCTGCCCGGCATGGGTGGCGTGGAAACCACCATGGCCATCCGCAAGCAATTTCCCGAGGCCCGCGTGATCATCCTCACCACCTTTGACACGGATGAGGACATCTACCGCGCCATCCAGAGCGGGGCCAAATCGTATTTGCTTAAAGACACGCCCAATGTCGAACTGGCCGGCACCATTCGCGCGGTCTTCAAGGGCGAGCAAATTCTGCCGCCGAAAGTGGCCAACCGCCTGGCCCGCCGCCTCCAACGCGCCGACATTTCTGAAATCGAAATGGAAGTCCTCCAGCAACTCATGAAAGGGCGCAGCAACAAGGAGATGGCCTTGTCCTTGTTTGTGACCGAGGACACCGTCAAAGCGCGCCTGAAAACACTGTTCAGCAAATTAAAGGTGCATGACCGCACGGAGGCCGCCATTTGCGCCATCCGGAACGGCATTGTGCATTTGGAATAAGCCACTGCGGGTCCGGGTCGGGGCAATTCTCGTTCACCCCTTCTGGGCCTTGGGCTGGGGTCCGGCCAAGGTTGCCCGGGTGGGCGCCTGTGCGGTGATTTTTTCCCGGACTCATTCCCCTGAATACTTTTCATCCGTCAGCGTCTCCAAAAACGCCACCAGGGCTTGCTTGTCCGCCCGGGACAACGGCAGGCCGCCGTCGGGATGTTTGGCCAGGTTCGGGTCCAGCGTCGGGCTGCGTTTCACCCCGCCCGCGTAGTGGTCCATTACCTGGTCCAAATTCGTAAAACGGCCGTCGTGCATATACGGACCGGTGAGCGCAACGTTGCGCAACGAAGGGACGGCAAATTTTCCCAGATCATTGGTCCGGCCCGTGACCCGGGCCCGGCCGGGATCGGGAAACCGGTCATCCAGCCCGTTGTTGGCAAAGCCCTGGCTCTGGAACAACGGCCCGCCATGGCAGTGAAAGCAATCCGCCCCGTACTGGCCGCGCCGGGGATCGTATTCCGTGGCGAACAATTCAAACCCGCGTTGTTCGGCGGCCGTGAACGTCTCCTCGCCACGCTGCACCCGGTCAAACTTCGCATTGAACGAGGTCAGTGTCAGCACGTACTGTTCGAGGGCCAGGGCGATTTTTTCCGGGGTGATTTCCGGTGTGCCAAAGGCCCGTGTGAAGGCCCCCGCATAGTCCGCTTTCGCGCCCGCCAGTTTCGCCACCACGTTGGTGAGCGTTTCGTGCATCTCCAGGGGGTTTTGAATCGGTTGCAGGGCCTGCTCCCGCAGGCTCGCGGCGCGGCCATCCCAGAAAAACGAGCTTTTCCACGCCAGATTAAACAACGGCATGGCGTTGCGGGTGCCCGTCTGGCCCTCGGCCCCAATGCTCACCGGCTTGTGATCCGTCATGGCATAATGCACCTGATGGCAGTCGGCGCAGGCCTGGCGGTTATTGCGCGCGAGCTGTTTTTCAAAGAACAGGGTCCGGCCCAGTTCCACGCGTTCCGTGATGAGCGGGTTGTCCCGCGGCAAATCGGGGATTGGAAACGTCGCGCTCATCTGAAACGGGTAGGGGGTATACGTTTTCGGCAGATACAAGGGCCGGGGGTTGATCGCCTGGATTTCCGCGTCCGTCAGCGCGCTGACATGGTGAATGCGAAACGCCCCGGGCAGGTTGGCCACCAGCGCGGCCGCCACCGCATCACCCGGTCGCGAATGGGTGGAGCTCCCGTCCTTGGCGAAGGCGAGCGGGTGCGGCGCGTTGAGCAGGGTGGCCAGGTCGAAGTCCAGTTCCAGGCGGGTCAGGTTGGTAATCACCATCGGCGCGGCCAGAATAATCCGGGTGCAATTGGCGTCGCGGGCCAGGTGGTAGGCCCAGCCATCCAGCGCCCCATCCGCATTCCGCCAGAGGCCTTCGAGCGCGAGGAAAATATAGCCGCCCTGCCAGCTCCAATAGAGACCGTTTACGTTCGGGTTCAACGGATCGCGGGCCGGGAATTGGGCCACGTCCGCATGATTCAGCTGGGTGCCCAGCCCCAGCGAGAAATGCACGGCCCGATACTCACCCGCCCGCACATTTTCCAGCCGCAGGGTGTCCCGGTTCTCCCCGAGGTCCAGCCAGGCCGCTGCGTTGGTGAGTTCCAGCCAGGAACCGTCGTTGCGTTGCAGGGCGAAGTCGCTGAGCAAATAACTCACCCGGGTAATCGAGAAACCCTCCCCGGCCGACGACTGATAGCGGAGCGAACCAGGTTGCACCGTTTCCCCATTCCATTTGGGCGTGATCTGCAGTTGCAAAACCGCCGCGGACGCTCCCAGCAACCACATCCAACATCCTATGAACATCCAAATCCCCCGCATCCAGCGCCCGACAGCCATCTGGAGGGTGGAAATGGTTAAACTTGGATGCGTTGCCGGCATTTTAATTTGAGTATTGAAGTTTGATGATTCTTTGGATGTTGGTGCTTGGTATTTGGAGCTTTCAATAAATCCCCCGCCCAAACCTCACCACCCATTGCTCCCGTTCACCCGGCCCGTCCGCACCCATTTCCCTGCGGCATCCCGCGTTGTTCCTGGTGGTCCGTTCGTTCCGGCGACAGCTCATCGTCACACCCAAAATCTAGCAACGGCCACCTTAAGCCAGGGTTAAGCCCTGAGCCCGCCGCCCACCGCCCCAAGGCGGTCTCAAAAAACCCCGAAACACCGGGCCAGCAAATTGCGCGTGCCCAACGTGGCCCCGCTCAAGACCCCTTGCACAAACGGAATCTGCAACACCACGATCACCGCCAGAAACCCGAACCGCGCCAGTTGATTGTACGTCTCGTACGTCATGCCCGTGACACTGCGCATTACATGCGAACCATCCAGCGGTGGAATCGGGATCAAATTAAAAAAACAAAGCGTCAGACTCAGGGCGGCCCAGTCATAGCACAAATTCGCCATGTCCCCGATATTCAGGAGGATGGCCACCTTGGTCAGCGCCATCAACAGCACCGCCAGCAGCAAGTTCATCCCCGGTCCTGCCAGCGTCACCAGAATGTCATCCCGCCGGGGATTGCCGAGGTTGTAGGGGTTCACCGGCACCGGCTTCGCCCACCCCACCATAAACCGGGACACGCCATGCGGGGCAAAAATCATGATCAGCGGCAGCAGCACCGTGCCCACCGGATCAATGTGCACCAGGGGATTCAACGACACCCGCCCTTGCAACTTGGCCGTGTCATCCCCGCACCGCCACGCCGTCCAGGCATGCCCGAACTCGTGGAAGGTCAGCAGGATCACCAGCCCAAAATAATAAATCAGGCCGTCTATGATGGTTCGTTCGTCCATTGCCCGCACTCTAGGTGGTTTCCCGCCGGGAGTCGAGACTGGACGCGCCCGTAAAATGTTTTATCATCCCCGGCACGTAATAATTTAAACCAATCGTCATTATGTCATTGCTTGCCGGAAAAACTGGGATCGTGTTCGGAGTGGCCAATAAACGCTCCATCGCCTGGGCCATCGCCCAGGCCTGGGCTCGTGAAGGCGCCCGCCTGGCCTTCACCTACCAGGGCGAACGCCTCAAGGAAAACGTCGAGGACCTCGCCGGCACCTTTGGCCCGGACACCCTCATTCTCCCCTGCGACGTGACCAGGGACGAGGACATCGCCCATGTCTTCAAAACGGTCGGCGAAAAATTCGGCACCCTGAATTTACTCCTCCACTCCGTGGCCTACGCGCCCAAGGACGCCCTCGAAGGCGAATTTGTGAACACCAGCCGCGATGCCTTCCGCGTGGCGCATGATGTCAGCGCCTATTCCCTCGTGGCCCTCGCCCGCGCCGCCGCCCCCTGGATGACCACCAGCGGCAGCATCGTGGCCATGAGCTATTACGGTGCCGAAAAAGTCGTGCCCCACTACAACGTCATGGGCGTGGCCAAGGCCGCCCTCGAAGCCAGCACGCGCTACCTCGCCTACGATTTGGGCCCCAAAAAAATCCGGGTCAACTGCATCAGCGCCGGCCCCGTCAACACCCTCGCCGCGCGCGGCATCAGTGGCTTTGGCGAAATGCTCAAGCACTACGAGGCCCACGCCCCGCTCAAGCGCAATGTGCTCCCCGAAGAGCTTGGCGCCACCGGCGTCTTCCTCGCCAGCGATGGCGGTGCCGCCATCACCGGCCAGGTGCTCTATGTCGATTGCGGCTACCAGATCATGGGCATGTAAGTTTCTGATCCGACCGTCCTGGTCGAAGTGGCTGTGGACCCTGGTCCGGCGCACCCTGCCGGGCTGGGGCCTCGCCGCTTGGGCGCTTGCCGCCGGGGCCACACCGGCGTTTGATACCAGCTCGCCCGCCAGCTTTTTCACCAATGTGGCGGACCGGGTGCTGCTGGACGAAACCGCGAACTGGCGGGCGCAGGATTTTGCGGGCTTCACCAATGCCTTTGGCGCCACCATCACTAATGCCTTCGGCCTGGGCCACCTTCCGGTCTATATCAATGGCACTTTTGTCTACTCGCCTTCGGTGCAGCGCCTGCTCCAGGTCACGGCCAATATCTTCGAGGCCACCAGCACCAACCCTTATCCGGCCGTTTATCGTCCCACCTTTTACCGGGACCCCGCCACCGGCAATGTGTTTATCAACGGCTACCAGGTGGTGGCCTCGGTGAGTGGGCTGGGGGATGATGCGCTGGCGCAGCCATTGGATATTGCGCCCATTGCCAGTGGCGCGGTGGCCATCGATCCGGGCCGCCTCAACATCTATGGCGTGCCCTGGATTATTGGAGCCCGCAAAGGTTTTCCCGGATTCAACGAACTAAACATGCTAAATGTGGTGCAGGTGACAAGGATGCTGCAGTTCACGCGTCCCACACCGAATCCGGCCTTTACCAGCCTCTATACAACCAACCAGTTGTTTGTGATCGGTATCACGAACAACCTTGGGGTGTCGTTGTGGAATTCCTACGCTACAAATTACACCAGCTCCGGGAACTTGACGGTGTTTGTGCAGGATATTGTGCGGATGGTGCTGACTAATAATCTGGGATATTATTACAGCCAGACGACCAACTTCAATTATTTCGCCAACTTTGGCCTGTGGCCCGGATCAGGCTGGACTTCAGCAACCCCTGGCGTTCCGGCGCCGGTGCCAGCGTCGTTCCTAACCATCAACTGGGCGTTTCCCTTTTTGCCCCTGTCGGCTTATCATTTTCAAAATAATACCTTTGTCCCCACTTCCGTAATGAACCCACCGTTTGAAACAAATGATGTGGGCAATCCCCCGGTACCCCTGTTGCCGCAATTCGGGCTCGCCACAACGAACTGGCTGCAAGCATTTGTCCTGGATGGGCCGGTGGGAGCTCAGCATGTGATTGATTATGTTCAATTTACTGGACCGAATCGGACGAGGAATTTGCATGCGGAACTATCGGATCCAATTTTCCCAGATGCTACGCGCACCCCTTACATGTGGAGTACCAATGCTTATGGTCTCAATGGCGGGTCGTCACCCGCTTACGGCGTGGTCAACCAGATTATGGTTTCCCAGGGCCTGGCTAATCCTCCTTTTGGCGGCACCTGGCCCGCCTCCACACCGAGTCTGCCCACCGTCGCTGCTGAGACAGCTTATTTTCAGGGTTTTTGGGCTCCGACATGGAGTTACGCAGGTATTCGTCATACCAACACGGATTTGATTGTGCGTGCCCCATATTTGCCCACCCGCACTCTATATTCCTACGATTTGTGGGTGGCCAATGATCCACTGGTGCATTATCAAACCAGTGATTTGAACTATTATGATCCCACCCTGACGGGCTTGCAACGATCCGATTCTGTTCCCCCTGTGATGAATGTGCCCGGACTCAACCTCCAGCAGATTTCCACCCATTATCAGCCTTGGGGAATGGTTGGTCTCATGCAGCGCAGGTCTGGGGTTGATACCAATGCCTGTAATCTCGCCTTCAAAGACCCCTTGGTTTGGGGTTCCGATTCCTGGAATTTTCCCACCAACCAGACCTGGAACCCCAACTGGCTGGGGCAGGTCCATCGCGGCACGCCGTGGCAAAGTATGTATCTCAAAGCCACTGATATTTTACAATTTACCAACTCCTATCCCAGCTATAATGCTGGCACCAACACCTGGCGGGTGTGGTCGGGCGTCCCCAGTGTTTGGGAGGCGCAACACACCAGTCCGGTCAATGACTGGCACCTGGCCAGCCTGCTGTGCGCCCTGCTCAATACCAATCCCGGCCCGGCCTTCTTTTCGGTGAACAATCCCGATGCCTCGGCCTGGACGGTTCCCTTTGATGGCTTGAATGCCATGACCAATAGCGCGTCCGATTACTCCTCCCCCCTGCTCACGCCCATCGTGCTTTCCTCCAATTCACCGGCGGTGGCGTCCCTGGCGGGAGCCATTCAAGTCACCCGGGCGGGTGAGCCGGGCGGGCAATTCCTGGATGTGGGAGACGTGCTGGCCACGCCCGCTTTGAGTGTGCAATCCCCGTTTCTGAATACCAGCGATCCGCTGCAGCAAAAGTTAGGGATCACGGATGCCGCCTATGAGGCGCTGCCGAGCCAGTTGCTTGGGCAGTTGGGTGTGGCGTCCCTGGGGACTTTGGCGCTGGTCAATGGGGAGTGGTTGGCCCGGTTCAGCGGCCGTGCCGGGCAGCAATATATCCTGCAAAGCTCGACGGATTTGGTGCATTGGACGGCCATCAACACCAACTCGCCGGTGAATGGGCGGATCAGCGTGACGGTGCCTGCGGGGGCGGGCGGGATGGGACAGTTTTACCGGTCGCAGTTGGTGCGGTGAGAGCGGGCGCGGGGCTGTCCGGGCGGGGAGAAACTGGCAGGGGACGGAATTGCTCGCACAGGCGTGCGCGCCGGTTACAGGCTGGAAGCCTGTCCCACCTTGAGGCCGCCGGGGGGGAGTGGCCGCCAGCGACGACCGGCCGGATCAGCAGCCAAACTACTGGTTGACATTCGGAACATTTTATTTAGAGTAGGCTTCATGAGTATACTGCAGGGCAGGTACAGGCCGGCGTGTATGGCCGGACTCATCATTTACACCAGTTTGATCGCGACGGGATGCCACTGGGCCCAACCAGCCGTCCCGACCAAGCCGGCGCCGACTGGCGAGGTGGCGGCCCAAGCGACCCATGAAATTTCCAAAGCCAGTCCCCCCATACCCCGGTTGGGCAGCCAGCCCTGGATTCATAGTATCGGCGATGCCAGTCCCATCTTGATTTTTGAGCCAACGAAAGAATTGCGGATTCCCCTGTACGGACAAAATTTGCGGGACGGGGCTAGCACGATTTCAATTTCGGTGGCCGGGGTGGCACCCTTGAAACCGGGCGAGGACTATAGTTTGGACACGACGAACACCCATGTGACGGATGCTTTGGTTTTCATTCAATTCACCACCAATGCCACCGCCCGATTGAATCCAAAGGATCAATTGGTGATCAATGTCACCATCGCCGAGCGGCCGAAGGATCTGGGGGTGGTGCATGGGCAGTATGATCTGGCCGGTCTGCTAAACGGCCTGGTCGCGCAACTCGACACAAATAACGGAACCGCGGCCAGTCTAGATTCGGGCCTGGCGAAATTGCTGGGTGTCAAAGCGGTTTTGGCGGGTTGGAACACCGATCAAATCAAGAGTTTGGGCGACTTTATTAGTATTCCAAGCACCCATGGGGGCAGCCCATCCGCCGCGAGTCTGGCCGAGGCATTTAAAACCGGCCAGACCCTGGGACGGACCCTGCTGGCGGGTTCGACGAATGGCCTGGTCTTTCATTCACCAGCGGGCAAGTTGCTGGCCTCCCGATCCCGCACGTTTACGTTGTTTACTTCGCAAGTTTACCGGGACACCGTGCTGAGCCACCAAATTGAGGAGCAAAACATCACGGCCTATCCCCTTAATTATGCGCAATCCAGGGACTCGTTTGGTGATTATGTGGCCACGCATTACTACCCGGTGCGCCTGACGCTGCGCAACCCATCCGAACAGGATCAAATTATCCAGTTGGGAGCCGTTACGGCGCAGGGTCGAATCCTGGTCGCGAGCGACACCACCAACTCCGGGCCGATGTTCAGCGTGCCCGTTTCACTGGCACCCGTGAGCGCACAAAACATTTACAGCCTGGTTAAAGACACCTTGGCGGGCGGGAATGGCGATTTTTTACGGAACATCACGAATTTCGCCATGGCGGACACCGTGACGATTGCCAAAGACGGCGGCAGTGTCCATGAGGTGTGTGTGTTCTTTGCCAAAACCACTTGGCCGAGCATCCTGCAAGATCCTTACTTAAATGGTTCGATGGACTGGCAGAATTTGAATAACGAATCCAAACCGCTGGCTCGGCATTGCTTCGAACCGTTGTTTTCGCTGACCTTGGACAGTTTGCAAATTCCCTTTAAAACCGCCACAAACAGTGAGGCCCAAGCGAGTGGTAATACAAACAATTCAGCCACTCCGGCCGCCCCACAACCCAAACATGCCGCCGCCGTCATCGGCAGCATGACGGGTGGCAAGGTGGCGGTAAATTATTATTCTTACCAGGATGGCCTTACCAGCCTCAGCGAGACCACCGGGTCGGCCCCGGCCGGGGGGACA
Organism: uncultured Verrucomicrobia subdivision 3 bacterium; assembly: GCA_903936645.1. Classification (GTDB taxonomy): domain Bacteria; phylum Verrucomicrobiota; class Verrucomicrobiia; order Limisphaerales; family UBA11358; genus UBA11358. The sequence goes on along the minus strand of CAIZWI010000363.1, from coordinate 18,778 downwards.
AACCCGGCGAGGCCAGCCGCCGATTATGCCGTCAGTTCCATGGCGGTGCGCAGCAATACGGTGCTCGTCACGACGGGTTATCGTTTGACTTATTCGCTGAAAACTCCCTGATCCCGGCGAAAGGGTGGCTTGGGCCATTCGTTCCAATCGGTGCGGGACGGGTGGATGCGGCGCTGGCAGTGGTTCGTTCCGTCGCCTGACGCTGCGCTCGGCGGCGGGGCCGGCGCAACGCGCCAGCCTTACCCTAACAGATGGCGACCAATCGCGGAGGCAATGCCCCATAATGCGGCCGATCAAGCCAGGCCGATATCAAACTCACTGGATTGGCCGGGATTCGGGGCCGGGTTCTGGAGGCTGAGGGCCACGGTGCCGGGTTCGTGATCGGTGATTTTGAGTTTAAATTGCAACTGGCCCTTGGTGAAGGTGGCCGTCTCATTGTTCGGCAGGGATTTTCCGTCCATGGAAATAATGGTATCGGCCCGCAAGCCACTACCCTGGAGAGTAATCACCCAGCAGGCGAGGTAATCCGCATAGGCCCAGGCGACCAGCCAGCGGTTTAATTTCCAAATGCCCGTGAGCACGGGGCCGTTAATGGGCATGACCGTTGTGCCATAAACGAGGTTGTGGACCTGGTCCACTTCAGGAGTGTGGAAGGTGTTGAACAAGGGGGCCTGGTAGAGCAAGTTGGCTTTGATTAACCCATTCAAGTCGTCCACGAGGGCTTTGGCCAGTTGCTGGTCATTGCCGGAAATATAGTTCGACAACAGATGCTGGGTGGTGCCCGACAAGCCGCCGAGCAAAAACTTCGTCAAATCGGCGGTGGTTTTGAGGTCGGACATCTTTAAGGCAGCATTACCCGGGGTCTGGGCTTGAAACAGTTGCACGAGACCAGGGAGGTCGGTGATATTGGCGACGGTTAAATCCGGCTGGCCGGCGATACGCACACCCAAAATGGAAAGGTCGGAGGAAATTTCATCATCATCCTTGGAGGTGTTATCGGCCAAGAGGCCGGTGGCAATTTTCTCGAGTTTAACGGTGGCCTCATCGGAAAACATCCCGACCAGCACCGCGATGGCGCAATAACCAAAGGTATCCAGGTTCGGAGTCGTGGTGGAGAGGGCCGAACTAATCCCGCTCTTGAAGATCAAATAAAAGATCACCGCCAGCAGCGCACCGACGAGGGGATGAAGAAAGTAATAGGCCGCCCAACTGGGCTTGAAGCGCTCCATGCCCAGATAGCGCACCAAGGAGGCCAGTAACTTGACGCAGGAACCCAGCGCGCCAAAGGCCAGGAAGAGCAGGAACAGGTTAAACTGGCCGGCCACGGGCGAACTATTTTGAACCTGCGTCTGTAAATTCTGAACTTCAACCGGGGTCAGGGGCGGAATCCCGTTGGTGGCGTAAAAGGTTTTGACCACGTCGGGGATATTCCTCCAAGAATTGGTGGCCAGATAATTGTAGCGGGCATCCAACATCCCGATGGCGATGCCCAACTGGCTGGAGGCATTGCGCAATTGGGAGGCGGTAACCTGTCGCAAATCCCCGTTGAGGAGGAGCACGGGCGACTGGCTGATGGTGGTTTGCGGGGGGATTTTCGGTCCGGCAAAATTGGTGGTGATGGTAAGCGATGACTGAGTGAGCAAAAGGGTGGTGGACATGCCGGCTTTGCCGGACCAATTGGAAATCGCAAAATTGTTGGTCAGCAATTGGGTTTTGACAGTATTGGTGCCCGAATAGGCGCCCACGGTCACGGTGACCAAATTGTTGGTCAACTGTGCGGCCAGGGCCAGGCCTGCGCTAATGTCGGCTTGATCAACAGCCGTGACGAGACTTGTGCCGCCCGGGGACTGCCACCGGGTGATGGCGTCCTGGGCCCGGTGCAGCACGGTAAGTTCGCTGATTGTGAGCTGTTCAAGGTAATCGACCTGCCGCGTTGTGGTGAGAGTGCTGAAAGAATGGATGGATAGATTATCCGATGGCAGGTTGTTATTGATGGTCCAAAACGCCAGGCATACCACACCAACAAGGTAGAAGGTAATCAGAGCCGTGAGAAACCCATACTGACGCCCGGTGTTCAGCAGCCAGCCGAGGACCAACACAAGGAAAACCACCACGTAAAGCACCACCACCCAAGCAGGCACGTACCATTCCGCCTTGGGTAGATTATTGGCCAGCCCATCGAGGAAGCCCAATACCAGGCCTGCCCCAATCAGCCACCATCCCGCCAAAATCAGGAGCCAATTGCGCTTTGACCACTCCTTGATGGTGGTGCCCAAGGAGGGTGAACTATTGGAGGAAGGTTTGGGCATGGCGTTTTAGGGGTTATTTACGGGTGGGACCGCCACGACCTGCAGGTTGGTGGAGGCAATTACCCGGCCTCCGCATAGCATAGTTATCGGAAGTGGCAGTACGGTGCTTGTGGCCACGGTGGGGTCAATCGTCAAGCCCATGCACAGTTGATGTTGCTGGCCGGTCTGCCCCAAGGGCTGCAATTGTGGCGCGGTCACAGTAATGTTCCACCCATTCGTCTGAAAGGCCTGACTGGTCTGCGAAGCCACCCGGCAGGACCAGTTGGTCAGATTGCTTAAATCACTGTCATAGACCGGCAGGACCACCGTCATAAAGGTCACATAATTGGTGTTGGCCAGGTCAATATTGACGCCGTTCACATCTTTATAAGATGGCAACCCGGGCTGGGGTTGAAAGGTGAATTGCGGCGTGTGGACGTTGGCATGGATGGGCAAGGACGCGGTCAAGTTCATGATATTGGAGGCGACAAAGGTCAGGGTGACCGGGGCGTCCTGGGTCGGCGCGGCATTCGTGGCGGCCAGCACAGTAAAAGTAACGTTAGTAGCAGTCGGGGCAATGACCACATTGGTAGGATCGATAAACGCGGGGTTGCTGGAAGTGCTGGTAATGACCAATTTGGCGAGGCTAAATTCGTCCGCAACCGGGAGGGGCAACGCCACACTGATCACCCCGGGCAACACATCGACCGGCGGGGTGGCGCCAGTTAGGAACTTGGGCGGCGAATTAACACAATCAACCTGATTGGTGCCCAGCAGGCTGGCCAAAATTCCCGTGGAATCCTCCCCAAATTGGGCGGTGAAGGATTTCACCAAATTGCAGATTTGCTTTTCCACGAGCAGCCGCTGCGTTGATTTGACGTTGTTGGAGCCCAGGGGCTGGGACTGCAACAAGGTAGTTATCTGGGTCGTGATGGTGACGAGTTCCAACTGGCGCAAGCGGTCCTTCAAGTCGGCCTGCTTGAGCATTTCGGCGGAAATCGTCGACTCGCCCTCGTTCAGCGCGCGATCCACGAGGGTGGCGGAATCCATGCTGCCGCCCTGCACGGACACACCCTGGTCAATCAGGGTGGCCTCAATGCCCACGTCGTCGTTGTCGATGTTCTTGATGTAGGCCGGATCGGTGACGTTGAACTCGTCGGAGAAGTTATAAATGGGGCCTTTGGGGAAGAAAACATAATGATCCACAACGTCATTCGGCGGCACCACCACGACGGTGTCCATGGCCATCTCGCCCAAGTTGCGAACGTGTTTGTTGACGTCATCCAGGATTAGTTTGCCGAGTTCGGGCACGAAGATGGTGGAGAACAGGGTGACACCCTCCAGATAGCCGACGGAATTCAGCTCGTGGACGGCCACGCCCAAGCCCACCATGCCGCCGGCCACGGTGGCGGCGGACTGGAGCAGGCGAATGGTGCGCGCGGAATAGCTGTTCTCATCGGTGTACATGAGGGAATTGAGGACCGCCTGGAAGGTCATGGGGCGGTAGCTCTCATGCCAGAGATAGCCAATGCGGGCGAGTTGCACCTGGGCATCCTGGTCGTCGGAAAGGGCAAGCTGGCGGGGGGAGGCATTCACATTGATGGGGCGGGCTTTGGCAAAAGGATTGGGGGAGGCGCCATTATCCTCCAGGGCGGCGGCCTGAATTTTGGCAACCGAGCGGTTGTATTCATCCAACAAGGCGATGGGGGTCTCCTGGGAATCGGCCAGGAGCAAGGGATTGTTGGCGCCCAGCGCCCGAGCCAGGGCTGCGCGCTCCTGGGCATGCAGCCGCAAGGCATAGACCTGGTCCACCAGGGCGAGCAGGCGGGCCTTCTCTGGTGCGGTAAAATTGGCTTGGTTAATGGCATTGGTCGCGGCCAGGTAACTGCCCCGGAGATCGTGGCCATTGCCATTGCCACTCAGTTGCAGCAGCACCGGCGAGAGATTGATGCGGGCCACCTGGTCTTGATCGGCACCGGCGGGAGGGAGGGCCAGCTCCGTGCGGATCAGACCAAACGCATCGGCATTCGCGGTGGTGGCTTCTTGTTTGAGGGCAGTGATGTTTTCATCCAGCCGGGACCAAACGAGCAGGATGCGCTGCACGGCATCGTTGGTGTTCGCCCAATAATTACTGACATTCAGCAGATTAATCCGATTCAGGGAATTGGTCACAATGCCAAAAGCGATTTCCACGCGCTTTGAATTGGGACTTTTTGCGACGCCATTTGGTTCATAATCAGCAAACGCCGTGGCCACCATTTGTTGCAGGACCAGTTGGTTGGTCTTCTGCTGGGAGAGCAGGAACAGATTGGTATTGAGATTGGTCCTTTGCTCAGCGGTAATATCGGCCTGGGCATATTGTTTTCGGGAGGACAAGACCATCGGCTCGGTGGCTTTGCCCCGGGTGGTGGCGGGGATGACCTCGGGTTTTTCGGGCACCGGGGGACGGTAAAGGAGTATATTGGCCCGCATGGAGGTGGTGTAGACAACCATGCGCTTGTCCGGATGGCGGTTGCGGAGGTAAATGCGGCCGATGTAAAAATATTTGGGAAAGAGCGTGCCAAACGAGGCCTCCGCCTCGCGCTCATCAATGATATCAATGCGCGTGCGCAAATCGCCGTTGTAGACCTTTACCTCCCGTTTTTCACCGTAGGGATTCGCGTTGGCCAGGTTGTTGGTAATGGAAAGGGGCACGCCGCTCTGGCTGCTGGGATGCCAGTTGCGGTATTTGTCCGGGAACCAGGCGAGGATGGTGAAGGGGCCGCTGATATCCTTGGAGTTAATCTGCACCTGCAAGAGATTATGGCTCTGCAGCGTTTGGAAGGTGTTGAGCGACGAGCCATTCGTGGTGCGATCAAGGAGTGGCTGGGGCGGGGCGCCGGCTGCTCCATAATCCGGCACAGTGATGGTGGCCTTGACGCCGATCACATCGACATTGAAAGTGCCATCTTTGCGCAAGTCGTTCAGTGTGAATTCTTTGGGGGCGTCCTGGTCGTAGGCCCAGATGTAGAAGGAGTAGATGCGGTTGTCCTGGGGGTCAAAATTGCCGGAGGTCAGGGGCATTTGAATGTCTTTGCCATCGATAAAGACGCATTTACTTTCGATGATGTTCCGTTTGGCCTCCAGGGAGTTTTTGTAAACCTGGTAAGCATTGGTGGCAACGGGGGGGATTTCCAGGTGAGAAACGGGCCAGGTATCGGGACGGCCCTCGCGGCAGGCGGTCAGGCCCAGGAGCAGGCAGCCAAACGCTGCCGCCAGACACAGACAGGTGGCCATTCCCCGGCGCATTTTTTGGTTTTGCGTGCTCATGGAAAAAACTACTTCTGAATATCAATCAGACCATAATGCACCATAAAAGCAAGTCTAATTTTGACCAGACGTATCCCGAAAGAGTGCCCCCGTCAGCCAGCCGGGGATTCCTTGCCTGCTGGAGTCAACCGGCCCTGGCTGGCTCAGAATTCGCCGGCCAGTCGGGGGCTGGCCAAGTAAAAGCTCGTGCCATGAGGGGGCAATTGGGTGGCAAGATAGCCATAAAACATGAGGAAAGCTATTTTGGAGAACCTATGAATATAGTGATTGACTCAAATTCCCGTGCCCGCTAGATATTACCTCGAACAACGTTTCGCTATTACACACCGCATGCATCGTCAATATTTATATCACGCCGCCCGGAAAACCGTTCGTGTTTCTGGCTCCACTATTCTCGGGTTGCCAGTTTCGCTGGCGTTGCTGGGGTTAACCCTCACCCTCCCGGCGGCCTCCGCCCAGGACTTCGCGAAGAACGACGCGCGGGTGGACGCCATTCTCTCCCAAATGACCCTCGATGAGAAACTGGGCCAGATGGTGCAGGTGGATATGAGCGCCCTGCACGACAAGGCGGATGTGCAAAAATATTTTCTGGGCTCCGTGCTCAGTGGGGGCAACTCGGATCCCGCCGATAACGAGCCCCAAACCTGGCTCAAGGCCGTCAACGAATTCCAGACCCAGGCCCTGCAGACCCGCCTGAAAATCCCCTTGCTCTACGGGATTGATGCCGTGCACGGCCACAACAATATTGATGGTGCCGTGGTGTTGCCCCATCACATCGGGCTCGGCGCCACCCATGACCCCGCTTTGATGCGGCAGGCCGAACAAGTGACCGCCCAGGAAGTGGCCGGCACCGGCATCCGCTGGGCCTTCGCCCCGTGCATCGCCGTGGCCCAGGATGAACGCTGGGGCCGCACCTACGAGAGCTATGGCTCCGACACTGCTTTGGTGGGCGCGCTGGGTGCCGAGGCCGTCCGCGGTTTGCAGGGCGACCAACTCTCCTCCGGACCCACTTCGGTCCTGGCCTGTGCCAAGCATTATGTCGGCGATGGCGGCACCCAAAACGGCAAGGATCAGGGCAATGACGTGTGCGACGAAGCCACCATCCGCAAGCTCTACCTGCCCCCCTACGCCGCCGCCATCAAAGCCGGGGTCGGCTCCATCATGGTGTCCTACAGCAGTTGGAACGGCCTGAAAATGCACGCCAACCGCCATTTGCTCACCGAAGTCTTGAAAGGGGAACTCGGTTTTCAAGGGTTTTTGGTCTCGGACTGGGCCGCCATCGATCAAATTTCCCCCGACTACAAGCACGATGTCGAGGCCTCCATTAACGGCGGGCTGGACATGATCATGATTCCCGCCGCCCTCGGCCAGCCGGGCAATTACGCCGAATTTATTGCCGATCTAAAAGACCTCGTCAATTTGGGCCAGGTTCCCCAATCCCGCATCGATGATGCCGTCCGCCGCATTCTGCGCATCAAAGTGCAAATGGGCCTCTTTGAAAATCCCTGGACCGACCCCGCTTTGACCGCCCAAATCGGCTCCGCCGAACATCGGCAAGTCGCCCGTCAATGTGTCCGCGAATCCCTCGTCGTGCTCAAGAATTCCCACCATGCCCTGCCGCTGTCCAAAAACATCAAGCATTTGGTCGTGGCCGGTCCGGCGGCGGATGACCTCGGGCTGCAATGCGGCGGCTGGACCATTTCCTGGCAGGGCAGCACCGGTGCGGTCACCCATGGCGGCACCACCCTCTTGACCGCCATTCGCCAAACGGTTTCCGCCGGCACCGAAGTTTCTTACTCGGCCGATGGCCAAAATCTGGCCGGTGCCGACGCCATTATCGTGGTTGTGGGTGAAAAGCCCTACGCCGAGATGTTTGGTGACCGCACGAATGTGGACCTCAGCGTCACCGACACCGCCCTGGTGCAAGCGGCCAAGGCCACCGGTGCGCCCGTGATCACCGTCCTTTACTCCGGCCGGCCCATGGTGCTCGGCCCGGTTTTGAAAGCCAGCCAGGCGCTGGTCGCTGCCTGGTTGCCCGGCACCGAAGGCACCGGCGTGGCCGATGTGTTGTTTGGCGATGCCCACCCCACCGGCAAGCTGCCCCGCCCCTGGCCCAAGAACGACCAGCAACTCTCCGCCCAATTTCCCTCCGGCAAGCCCTTGTTTCCGGTGGGTTATGGGTTAACTTATTGAAATGCCTTTCACCCAACCTGCCGCATGAATGCCGCGCTCGCTCGATGGTTCCGGCGGCAGGTCGGGCTGGTTGTTTGGCTCGCTGGCCTGGGTCTGCTGCTCCTGCCCGCTTGCCGGGGCGCCGGCCTGCTGGGTAATCCCGGCTTTGAATCGGATGGGCGCGGGGAGTCGCAAAACCTGCCCGGCTGGAATGCCTATGGCGGCAATAACTACACCGAGACCAGTGCCGCCGTTGCCCATTCGGGCACCAATTATTTCAAAGTCTACCAAGCCTTCAACGGCCAGGTGAACTACACCGGCGTCTACCAGGACTACCTCGCCGGCCCGGGCGCGGTTTATGCGGCCGATGGCTGGGCCTGCACCACCAACTCGGATAAAATCGCCGGCCAAAACGCCGCCTGGCTGGAAGTCACCTTCCGCGATGCCAGCGCCAATATCCTGGCCCTCTACCGTTCGCTGCTGATTACCACCAACGGCCTGGCGACCGGTGCCTTTCCCGTCAATAAGTGGGTGGATCTGGCCGTGACCAATCAGTACAACCCCGTCACCCAAATTCTCACCAACACCGTCCGCCAGTTGGTGGCGCCCGCCGGCACCTATTTCGTCCGCTACCAAGTCGTGTTCGCCGGGGATGCCCATAATTCCCTCGGCTCCGTGTACTTTGATGACCTGACCTTGAGCCGCGTCGGCGGTTCGCCCTACGGCAGTTATAACATCGTCTGGAGCGATGAATTTAACGGCACCAGCCTCAATCCCGCCGTCTGGACCTATGACACCGGAAACAACAACGGTTGGGGCAACAGTGAACTGGAGAATTATACCAGCCGGACCAACAACGCGCTCGTGACCGGTGGTTATCTCCACGTTATGGCTCAAAAAGAATCGCTCGGCAGTTCTGGTTATTCCTCCGCGCGCATCAAGAGCCAGGGGTTGTTTTCCCTCCAGTACGGCCGCCTCGAGTGGCGGGCGCAACTGCCGCCCGGCGTGGGCTTTTGGCCGGCCCTCTGGTTGTTGGGCACGAACATCAACACCATTGGCTGGCCCAACTGCGGCGAAATTGATGTCATGGAAAACAATGGCGGTGTCTTGGGCACCGTGCAGGGCAGCCTGCACTCCGGCAGCGATGAAACGGGGTATTTCAATTTTCTGCCCGGCGATTCCGTGACCAATTTCCATACCTACACCCTGGATTGGACCACCAATGCCATTCTCTATTATGTCGACGGCCACCTCTATCAAACCCAGACCAGTTGGGCGAGTTCATCGGGTGCCTATCCTTTTCCCTTTAACCAGCCGTTTTTTATCATCATGAACCTCGCGGTGGGCGGGAATTATTTGGGCAACCCCAGCACCAGCACTATTAACAGTGGCTCCACCTTCCCGGGCATCATGGCCGTGGATTACGTGCGCCTGTATCGTCCCACCGCGCCGCTGCTCCTCGCCCTCACCCGCACGAACAGCGCCGTGCTGCTCACCTGGCCCACGAATATCGTCTGCCATTTGCAGGGGCAGACCAATGCCACCAACGGCGCGCTCGGCACCAATTGGACCGACCTCACCCAGTACACCAACTCCGCCCGGCTCGCCCCGACCAATCGCGGCGCGTATTACCGGCTGGTGTCGCCGTGACCGGCGGTCTGCGGTGCCGGGGTCTCAATCACCCGGCTGGGCGGGGCTTTCACAAACGTCGTTTCGCGCAGGTAAATGGGCTCCAGGTGTTCCCCCGCCACAAAATCCGTGCGCTGCCCCGCCAGCGCGGTGAGCGTGGCCGCCGTGGGGAAAACGATGCGCCCGGTGGGAAACCACCGCGTCACCTCCGGCCCAATAATCAATGCCCCCGCCTCCGCCCGGGCCTGCACTTCGGCCAGCGGCACGATCCGTAGCGGCTCGATTTCCGTCCAGCCGGCCGCCGTGACGTCATAGCTGGCCAGATAAAATTCCGTCCGTTGTGCATCAATCACCACGGCCACCCGGCCCGTCAGTTGTTCCGCGTGGGCACGGGCCACGATTGCCTCCGCACTGCTCACCCCCAGCAATTTCACCCCATTCGCCAGTTGCCACCCCTGGGCCAGCGCCAGCGCGGCGCGAATCCCCGTGTACGAGCCCGGCCCCAGGCCCACCACCAGGGTGTCCACTTCCCCCCGTCCCGTGGCGGTTTCGGTCAGGACCTTTTCAATCATGCCCAGCGCGGCAGTGTGCCGGCCGCCCTGCTCGGTGGCCTCCGCCAATGCCTCACCCCGGCGCAGGGCCACCGTGCGTTGGGGGGCGGAAAATTCAACTCCCAGAATAATCATACGTGGTCAAAATGCGTCGTAAACAATTGTGCGCGTGGTGTCGCTCGTGATTTCCAGGCGCACCGTCACCAGCCGGAACGGACCGCCCGGCAGCGCCGCGCGCAGTTCCGGGGCGAGGCGCTCCGCCCATTCGATCACCGCCACGCCGTCCGGTTGCAGAAATTCCTCCACCCCGGCGGACCGGATTTGCGCCGGGGTTTCCAGCCGGTACAAGTCCAGATGAAACAGCCGCAGGCGGCCGCCGCTGTATTCATTCACCAGTGTAAACGTGGGCGAATGCACCCGGCCAGTCACCCCCAGCCCGCGCGCCAGCCCTTTTACGAGCTGCGTCTTGCCTGCGCCCAGATCCCCCGAGAGCGCCAGCACCAGGCCGCTCTGCGCCGCCCGGCCCCAGCCTTCACCCAAGGCTTCGGTCTCCGCCGGACTATGCGAAATGTACGTAGCCATCGCCATGGAATAATTGGGAACTGTACCGGTCGTTCAGGCGAATGCCCTCGCCCGCCACAATTTTGCCGATGCACGTGAGTTTGGTGTCCGGGAATTGCTGTTTCCAGCCATCCAGCAGCGCCACCGCGTCGCCCGGAGCCGCGGTGAAGAGCAGTTCAAAATCCTCGCCATCCGTCAGCGCCGCCAGCACCGCCGGTTTGGCGTTCGTCCCCGCGCGGGCCGCCGCCTTGGCCGCCTGGCTCACCGGAATGCTCGTCTTCAGCAGCACCGCCCCCACGCTGGCGGCGTGCAGCAAGTGCCGCAAATCCCCCGCCAGCCCGTCGCTCACATCGATCATGGCGTGAATCGCAAAATGCTCCACCAACCACCGCGCCTCCGCCAGCCGGGGCGTGAAATCCAGATGGTGACCCGCCATGGAACCGCCCAGCGTGCCACTCACAAAAATCCCGTCCCCCACCCGGGCGCCCGACCGCAACGGAATCCGCCCCGCCGTCGCCGACCCCAGCAGCGCGATGGAAATCAGCCGGCCCCCCGGATTCGTGGTCGTCTCGCCGCCCACAATCGCCACCCCAAATTCCCGGGCCAGCGCATTCATGCCCGCGTAAATGGCGGCCACCTGGTCCGGGTCAAAATCCTTCGGCAGCGCCAGCGTCACCAGCGCGGCAATCGGCGTGCCCGCCATCGCGGCCAGATCACTCAAGCCCCGCGCCAGCGCTTTGCGGCCGATTTTTTCCGGCGGCGTTTCCCGCGTGAAATGAATCCCCTCCACCACCGCATCCGTCTTCAATAAAAACCGCTGCCCCGGCACCCCCAGGTCCAGCACCGCACAGTCATCCCCGGGCCCCACCACCACCGCCGGATTCGTGGCCAGCGACTGCGTCAGCCGCGCGATTAATTCGAATTCATTCATGATCCGGTCAAATGATAATGGGCCCGATACCACGGTTCGGCGATGAGCAGCACCACATTCACCGCGTTAAACGTGGCATGCGCCGTAATTGACGCCAGGAGATTGTCCGTTTTCTCATACAGCCACGTCAGGGCCAGCGCCAGGACGAATAACGGCACAAAAATAGCCGCGTTCACATGAATCAAGGCAAACAGCCCGCTCACCCCGAACCAGGCCAGCCGGGGGAAACCTAATTGTTTAACGAAAGGAAAGAGCATGCCCCGAAAAATAAATTCCTCCGCCACCGGCGCCAGCACCACCGCAAACACCCCAATGTAGAGCCGGCCCCAGAGCGAATGCGCGCTTTCAAATAATTGCACCGCCGTCTGGTCCTCCGGCGGCCAGCCCAGCCGCGTGAGCACCGTCACGGCCACCGCCTGCAACAGCCACAAAACCGGCAGCAAAACCGCCACCGTCAGCAGGGCCAGCCGCAGCGCCCGCGCCCGCTGCGGATCCCGCCAGCCGAAGGCTTCCGGCCAGGACAACTCGTGCTGCCATAAGAAAATCGTGATCAAACCCCAGGCCAGCCCCTGAAAACTCAGTGTGGCCACCACCACCGCGCCAAAGCCATCCGGCAGCCGAAACGCCGCCACCCCCCACTGGTTCAAGAGCCCAATGATCAGGCTGCCCAGAAAAAAGCCGGCCATCAGCGATCCACAAAACTGGATCACCGCATCGGCCCGCCATGGTTTCACCGTCAGCATCGCCGCCCACCTTAGTACAAACCGCGCCCGGGGAACATGAAAAAGACCAGCTCCCGCCCGGACTGGGGACAGCGTCCCCCCCCGGAGCGCGGGCTTCAGCCCGCCTCAACGTGCATACGCCAACCATCTCCGGTCTACCGAACCCACCCCCCGCCACCATCGGGACGCCCCCGGCACTCCCCAACCCACTGGTAAGAGTCGCACCCGCCCCTCCTCCCCGGAGCGCGGGCTTCAGCCCGCCTCAACGTGCATACGCCAAGCATCTCCGGTCTACCGAATCCACCCCCCCGCCACCATCGGGACGCCCCCGGCACTCCCCAGCCCACTGGTAAGAATCGTACCCGCCCCTCCTCCCCGGAGCGCGGGCTTCAGCCCGCCTCAACGCAGATAAGCCAAGCATTGCGCGCTTAACCCGATGCGTTTACCCGGCCCTAACCCCCCAAGCCGAAGGCTTGCCCGCCAGTAGCCGGTGGCCGCCCAAGTTCACCTGCGCTATATCCCCAGCCCGGAGGGCGCCAGCGAATAGCCCAGCGATTCATCGCTGGTTGACCAGTTCCCCATCCCCACGCACCCCGCAGGGCGTGCCAGACTTTTTGTCAAAGATGAATGGATAAAAACCTTTGCCACCGCCATCACAAACCCTGGCCAAATTTTAACCCATCGCCTTGCCTCCACTCTGCGCCCTCTGCGCCTCTGCGCGCGTAATCCGATGCGTTCACCCGTCCCTAAACGCTCAAGCCGAAGGCCTGCCAGCCAGTAGCCGGTGGCCGCCCAAGTTCCCCTGCGCTATCTCCCCAGCCCGGAGGGTGCCAGCGAATAGCCCAGCGATTCATCTCTGGGTGACCAGCTCCCCATCCCCGCGCACCCCGCAGGGCGTGCCAGACTTGTTGTCAAAGATGAATGGATAAAAACCTTTGCCACCGCCAAGGCAGAGTAGGGTCCCACCGCCATCACACCCCCCCAAATTTTAACCCATCGGCTTGCCCCCACTCTGCGCCCTCTGCGCCTCTGCGCGCTGCCTTACATGGCTTGGCTGCGGGGATCCGGTTCTTCCGGCAATCCATTGGCAATACGTGTGATGCCGTCTTTCAGGCGTTCCAATCCAAAGTTCAGAACCAGCCCGAGTTGTAATTTAGCCAGGACCAAATGGGTGCGTAATTGTTTCGGGTGAACGGGATGGTTTTTCTCCACGGACTTGATTTCCACAATCACCGCTTCCTCCACCAGCAAGTCCAGGCGAAATCCCTCGTCGAATTTAAGCCCGTCGTACTCGACGGCCACCGGGACCTGCCGGCGAACCCGCAATCCCCGCTTCCTGAGTTCATGAGCCAGGACGACTTCGTACACGGTCTCCAGCAGACCGGGGCCAAGTTCCTGGTGGATTTGATACGCGGCGTCCACGATTTGGGCGGTAATATCATTCAAGCGCATAACCCGAAGATTTCGCGCAGAGTCGCAGAGGACGCAGAGAAAAGCAAATGACCTTTTGGCTCCTCAGACAACCTGGCGATTACTAAAAATAATTAGGTTAACGCTTATGGCCCGATGCTCCGTAAAGGTTCGCCTTAAACCCTGGCCAAATTTCAATCAATTTCTTGCCCCCCACTCTGCGCCCTCTGCGCCTCTGCGCGCCTAATCCGATGCGACCACCCGGCCCTAAACCCCCAAGCCGAAGGCTTGCCAGCCAGCAGCCGGTAGCCGCCCAAGTTCCCCTGCGCTATCTCCCCAGCCCGGAGGGCGCCAGCGAATAGCCCAGCGATTCATCGCTGGGTGACCAGCCCACCATCCCCGCGCACCCCGGAGGGCGTGCCAGACTTTTTGTCAAAGATGAATGGATAAAAACCTTTGCCACCGCCAAGGCAGGGCAGGGCCCCCCGCCATCACAAACCCCGCCCAAACTTAACCCATCGCCTTGCCCCCACTCTGCGCCCTCTGCGCCTCTGCGCGCCTAATCCGATGCGTTTACCCGGCCCTAAACCCCCAAGCCGAGGATTTGGCAGCCAGTAGCCGGTGGCCGCCCATGTTCCCCTGCGCTATCTCCCCAGCCCGGAGGGCACCAGCGAATAGCCCAGCGATTCATCGCTGGGTGACCAGCTCCCAAACCCCGCGCACCCCGGAGGGCGTGCCAGATCTTAAAACCCGGCCGAATTTCAATCCGAAGTCTGTCCCACCCGCTCAATTCCAGTCCCCCAAACCCCCCAAACCCTCCAAAACCGGCCCATTTAATGATATTTACTGCTATTTCATGATTTTGAACTCAGCCAGGCCGCAAGAGGCGAATGAAGAGGGGCCACCGCCCATCCCGGGCAGGCCCGCCGCCTCACGTCTTCCCCGGCGCATTCGTCACCGTCACCGTTTCCGGATGCAGCTTCTCCGCGAGATTCCGCTCCAAACGGTGGCGCATGTCCGCGTAGGCGGAATTCGTGATGGCGTCCAGGTGCTGGCGCGCTTCGTCGTAGCGCCCCGCGCTGATTTTCACCCGCGCCAGGTGAACGTAAATCCCCTCTCGCTCCACTTCATTGTGCGTGATGTTCAGGGCGTTCGTCCAGGCCACCAGCGCGTCGTTCGTGCGCAAGGGCCGGATGCCGTAAAAGCTCTGGGCATAATCCGTCGCCAGCGGCAGGTCATTGGGCGCCAGTTGCATCGCCTGGCGGTACAGGTCCAGCGCCTTGTCGAACACCTGCGGTTCCTGAATATTAAAGTAATTCGTCGCGTCGTGGCGGAACAGGTAAACCGTGGTGGCAAAATTCTGGTAGTACACCGGCTCCGTCGGGTTCAATTCAATCGCCTTGGCGTAATAGGCAAACGCATTCGTCACCGGGCTAAACTCCCCGTAATAATTGGCCAGGTCATTCCACACCGCGGGGTTGGTGGGATCCAGTTGCCGGGATTTTTCATACTCCGCCGCCGCCTTCTCCTCCTCGCCCAGGTCATTGAGGAACGTGCCGTAGGCCAGATGCCCGCGGGCCGAGTCGGGGTGTTTCTCCAGGAAATCCTGATACCCTTTGCGCACGACCTCGAACCGCGCCAGAATGCGCCGGTTGAGTTCCGCCTTGGGCACCCCCGCGCCTTGGGCCGCAAAGGCCTCGTTCTCCCGGATCATTTTATCCACGTCATCCGTGGCCGCGTCATCCTCCACCATCAACTGATGCAGACCTTGCTCCACCGGGTCCTTGGGGTCCACCACTGGCAGGCTGATCCCGGTGGCCGACTGCACTTCATTGCTAATGGCCACGACCGGGGAATTCGTCGCCAGCATGACCGACAATAGATGCGTGTACAGACTCACACCGCCAACTTACCATCAAATCCGGCGGAGTCGAGGGGCAAGCGCCGTTTCGGCCGGCGGCCCCCCCACCGGCCCAGCACCGCCCCCACCCCGGCCAAGGGCAGCCCGGCCGGCTCCGGCACCACCTCATACCGGAACTGGCCTATGCCAAAACCGGACGTGGCGGTGGGCGCACTGACCACCACGCTATCGAACTGCGCGCCGGTAATCTCCGCGGCAAAGAGCCGTGCGCCATAGGCCCCCCCAATCGTCTGGCTGATGGCCCCCACCGGGCTGGTGCCGTCGTAAAAAGTCATCGTCACCGCTCCCGTGGCATAGTAGCTCGCCATTTCGATCTCCGCGCCAAAGGTTTGCAACGGCTGGGAAAAGGTGATCCCCAGGCTCTTCGTGCTGATATAACTGTCCGAATAATATAGCAGCCGGGGCGTGGCACTCTCGGCATAGGGCGGGGATGACCAGGTGGACCAGCTTGTCCCCACCGTTTCCGCCGCGAGTGGCGGCGTGATGACGCTGAGCGTGGAAAAGGACAGGCTCAGCCGGGCATCAGCCAGCCCCAACACCCCGCTGGCATCGCCCGCCGTGATGGGAATTTTCGTGGTGGCCGCCTGATAGGCCGTGTCCGGCGAGGCTATGCGAATAAAATCATAGGTGGTTGCCTGCGCCCGGCGCCCGGACATTAGCAGGCCGCCCAGCGCCGCCAGCATTAAGAAAACCAGACCGTTTGCTTTCATTTAGTTAAAATAGGTTCACCACCCGTCTGCGTGCGGGCTCAGGATTAGCTCATGGCCCGGAAGAGTTCAATTGCAAACCAGCGCAACCCCCGCCAAAGCCCCCCACAATTCCCTTTTTCCAGCGCCACATTTATGGTGAAATCATCCCGTCATGAGTTTTTACGATAAATTGAAATTTGATGCCAATGGCCTCATCCCCGCCATCGTCCAGGAACAGAAAACCGGACGCGTGGTCATGATGGCCTGGATGAACCGTGCTTCCCTCGAAAAGACCCTCGAAACCGGCAAAACCCATTTTTGGAGCCGTTCCCGCCAGAAATTCTGGATGAAAGGCGAGGAAAGCGGCCATACCCAAACGGTCAAGGATCTAGCCTTTGATTGCGATGGCGACACCCTGCTCATCCAGGTGGAACAGGTCGGCGCGGCCTGTCACGAAGGCTACCAATCCTGCTTCTTCCGCTCCGTCACCGGCCCGGCCGCCGATTTCAAAATCACCGAGCCCCAACTGGAAACCCCGGAACAAATCTACGGCAAAAAGAAGTGATGGACCAGGGCGTGCCCATCTTCGGCAAGGAATACCTGGGGTACGTCGCCTTGCTGGTATTTGCGCGCGCCATGGATTTCCTGAGCACCTGGATCGCCACGCCCAACCTGGTGCTCGAGGGCAATCCCCTGGCCAAAAAGCTGGGGTGGAAGGGGGGGCTCCTCCTGAACCTGGGCGTGGTGGTTTTCCTCGCCCAATACCCCTTGTGCGCCATCGTGGTGGCCACCGCCAGCGTGCTGGTTGCCGCCCGGAACTTTCAATCCGCCTGGCTCATGCGCTCCCTTGGTGAGGAACTGTACCGGGACTGGCATGTGGAGCGCATCCTCGAGACCCCGCTGGCCCTGTATTTATTCTGCCTGGCGGGCAATACCCTGCTCACGGCCGGGGTGGGCGGCGCGCTCATGTACTTTGGCGGCATGCGGCTCGTGCCCGTGGCGGTCGGCATGGGGGTGGTATCCTATTCCGTGGCCGTGGCGTTTTATACCCTGCTTTCTGTCTGGCGTCTGCGCCGCGCATCGCGCAAATTTTAGCCATGCATTCGCCGAACCTGGATGAATTTTTGCAACTCGCTGCCCGGGGCAACGTGATTCCCGTCACGCGCCGCCTCCTGGCCGATCTGGAAACGCCGCTCTCGGCCTACCGCAAACTGCGGGGCGCGGGCGAATCCTTCCTCTTTGAATCCATCGAGGGGGGCGAGCATCTCAGCCGCTACTCCTTCGTGGGCAGCAACCCCCGCGCCGTCCTCAAACAAACCGCCCGCCACGTGGAAGTACGCGAAAACGGCCGCGTCGTGCAAATGATTGAACTCGGCCCCGAAACCCGGGATGGCCTGGCGGTGGTGGAACGCCTCATGCAGCAGTACCAGGCCGTCACCCTCCCCGGCCTGCCGCGCTTTACCGGCGGGGCCGTGGGTTTCCTCGGCTACGAATTCATCCACGACGTGGAACCCGTGGTGCCGCGCCCCGCGCACGATGAACTGGGCACGCCCGTGATGTACTTTCTGGTGGTCGACCAGTTGCTGATTTTCGATCGCGTGGCCCAGACCATCACCGTGCTCGTGAACGCCTGCCTGGCGGATTCCGCAACGCCCGCCGAGGCCTACGAAAACGCCCTGAGCGAAATCGACCGCCTCGTTTCCCTGCTCGAACAGCCCACGGAACATCATCCCGTGACCGTGCCGCCGATCATCCCGGAAGTGCCCTTCACCTCCAACGTCACCCCCGAACAATTTGCCGCCAACGTCCTCAAGGCCAAGGAATACATCACCGCCGGCGACATCATCCAGGTGGTCGGTTCGCAACGCTTTTCGGCAACGATTAAAGCCTCGCCCATGGATGTCTACCGCGCCGTGCGCAGCATCAATCCCTCGCCCTACATGTTCCTGCTGGAGCTGGAGGGCCTTTCATTGGTCGGCGCCTCGCCCGAAGTGCATGTCCGCTGTGAGGATGGTCGCGTGGAAATCCGGCCCATCGCCGGCACCCGCCGCCGGGGGGCCACTCCCGAGGAAGATGCCGCCCTGGAAGCGGAATTGCTGGCCGATCCCAAGGAACGCGCCGAGCATGTCATGCTCGTGGACCTCGCCCGCAACGACATCGGCCGCGTCTGCGATTTCGGCAGCGTCGCGGTCAAGGACCTCATGATTATCGAGCGTTACAGCCACGTGATGCACATTGTGTCCCAGGTGGAGGGCCAGCTCTCCGCGAAACACACCGCCTACGACCTCATGCGGGCCACCTTCCCCAACGGCACCGTCAGCGGCGCGCCCAAAATCCGCGCCATGCAAATCATCTCCGAACTGGAAAAAACCACGCGCGGACCCTACGCCGGGTGTGTGGGCTATTTCTCCTTCAATGGCAATGTGGATGCCTGCATCACCATCCGCACCGCCCTGCTCAAGGATGGCAAAGCCTACGTCCAGGCCGGCGGCGGCTGGGTGAACGACTCCACGCCCGAAGCAGAATTTCAGGAAACGGTGAACAAGTCCAAAGCCATGCGCTCCGCCGTGGCCCTCGCGGAGACCTTTGCCCGGT
>CAIZWI010000362.1 GCA_903936645.1 uncultured Verrucomicrobia subdivision 3 bacterium | reverse complement strand
CGTTCCGGCTAACGGCCACCGCCATCCGCCAACCGGACCATGTGGTGGCGGCGGGTCAGCGGTTCAAGTTGCCCACGCCGGTTACTGGTGACACCTTGTACCTGCTGGCCGCCTCGATTAACGGCAGTCACTGGACCGACATCGGTTTTCAACTGGCGGACGGCCAGACGGAATTCCGGGCCTTCGCGCTGAATGACTGGGTGGTCAACGAATTCCCCGACAATGTTGCCGGACTCACCTTCGCGTATCGCCACACCTCGGGCGGTCGCGATCAATGGTCGCCCAAAATGTGGATTGTCCACGTGCCCGTGCCGGTGGGTGCCACTGGTTTAATTTTACCAAACGATGATCGATTCCACCTCTTTGCGGCCACCCTGGCGACCAGGCATGAGTCGCAGCCGCTCCACGGCTTGAGCATCTTAAATGATTCCAAATACGGCTTTGATGTGGTGAGCAACGTCTTTCGGCTGACCGCCCTGCGTTCCTCGAGCAATCCCGATCCCCATCCGGATCAAGGCCGGCAACATTTCACCTACAGCTTGTATCCCCATGCGGGTGGCTGGCAGTCCGCCCAGACGGAAGCGGCCGCGCTGGCCTTGAACCTGCCGTTACTGCCGGTGGTCACCACGGTGCATCCACCACTGGGCCAGTTGCCCGTTGTGGTCCTCCAAAACATCGGCAACCAGGGCGGGCTGGTGGTCACCGCCTTCAAGCAAAGCGAGGATGGCCAGGGTTATATTCTGCGTTTCTATGAGTCGGAGGGCAAAGCCACGCAGGCCCGGATTGCCTGGGACAAGCTGGCCCGCGTGGAGGTGGTCGACCTCTTGGAACGACCGATGTCTCATCC
Source organism: uncultured Verrucomicrobia subdivision 3 bacterium (assembly GCA_903936645.1). Lineage (GTDB taxonomy): Bacteria > Verrucomicrobiota > Verrucomicrobiia > Limisphaerales > UBA11358 > UBA11358. The sequence continues at coordinate 10,408 of CAIZWI010000362.1, read as the reverse complement.
GCCCATCACCGTGCAAGACCACGCTGCCACCCTGCCGGTGGGGCATAACCAAATCGTTTCCCTCCACTTATTGGCCAATTCTACCAAAGTCAATTCCCTATAAGTGGGTCCTGCAAAAAGGATTGAATTGTAACCGCCAATCGGCAAACTGCGTCAATCCCGTTACGACCATGAAAATCAAATCGTTACTGTTGCTCGCCTTAACCACGCTCGTCTTTGCCACCATCTCCCTCCGCGCCCAGGAAAACAACACCCTCACCGATGCGGAAAAAGCCGCCGGCTGGCGCTTGTTGTGGGATGGCAAAACCACCGAAGGCTGGCGCAGCCCCAAAGCCGATAAATTCCCCGCCCGGAGCTGGGTGATTGAAAATGGCGAACTATCGGTCGTGGCCAGTGGCAATGCCGAAGCCGGGGCCGGGGGCGATATCATTACGCGCGAGCGCTATGCGAATTTTGAACTCACCGCCGATTTCAAAACCACCAAAGGTTGCAACAGTGGCATCAAAATCTTTGTGCAGCCCAACATTTCCCCCATCGACAAGGTAACCGGCAAACCCACCGGCAGCGGCTCGGCCATTGGCATGGAATTTCAAATTTTGGACGACCTGAACCACCCGGACGCGAAACTGGGCCGCAATGGCGACCGCAAAGAAGGTTCGCTGTACGACTTGATTCCCGCCCCCAAGGATAAAAACATCCTCCCGGTCGGGGAATGGAGCCATGCGCGCATCGTTTCCCAGGGCAAGCATGTGGAATTCTGGCTGAACGGTGCCAAGACCGTGGAATTCGAGCGCGGCTCCCCGGAGTTCCGCAAGGCCGTCGCCTTGAGCAAATTCAAGAACATTCCCGATTTCGGCGAATGGCCGGACGGTCACATTCTCTTGCAGGAACACGGCAGCCAGGTATCCTTTCGCAACGTTAAAATTCGCGAGCTCCCAGCCAACTAATCAGGTATCGCCAAATTCAAAATTCACCCTATGAACCCATTTATGCTCCCTCCTCGGACCCCGGCCGGCCTGCCGCGCCGCTCCTTCATCAAAGGCGTCCTGGCCGCTGGCACCTTCGCCATCGTCACCCCGCGCCACCTGCTGGCTGCCGACGATGCCCCGGCTGCCGCGCCCGCCAGCGGCAAAGTGAACGTCGCCTGCTGCGGCATTGGCAATCGCGGCGCTGAGGATGTGCTGGCCTTGCATGCCACCGGCCTGGCGAATTTCGTCGCCTTTTGTGACACCGACATGGGCGCGCCGCACACTCAGGCGGTGTTGAAGAAGTTTCCCAATGTCCCCCGCTTTCAAGATTTCCGCCAGATGTTCGACAAGCTGGGCAAGGACATTGAGGCCGTGTGCGTGGGCGTGCCCGACTTTTCCCACTTTCCCATCGCGATGACCGCCATGTCCCTGGGCAAGCATGTGTATTGCGAAAAACCCATGGCCCATAGTTACAAGCAAATCGAACTCATGATGGCCGCGGAAAAGAAATACAAAGTGGCCGCCCAGATGGGCAATCAGGGCCATTCCGATGCCAACTATTTCCAATTCAAGGCCTGGGTGGATGCCGGCATAATTAAAAATGTCACCCGCATCACCGCCTACATGAATGGCAAGCGCCGCTGGCACGGCATGAAAGTCAATGGCCTGCTTCCGGGCCAGCCGGTGCCCACCACCCTCGACTGGGATGTCTGGCTGACCACCGCCCAATTTCACCAATACAACGTCGGCTACGTGAATGGCGACTGGCGCTCGTGGTTTGATTTTGGCAACGGCGCCCTCGGTGATTGGGGGGCCCATATTTTTGACACCGCCCACCAATTCCTCAGCCTCGGCTTGCCCACGGAAGTGGACGCCGTGAAACTGGATGGTTACAGCCCCTTCATTTTCCCGCAGGCTTCCACCCTCTTGTTCCGCTTCCCGGCCCGCGGCTCCCTGCCGCCGGTGGATTTGACCTGGTACGATGGCCAGCAGAACCTGCCGCCGCTGCCGGATGATCTGGGCTCACCCGTCGTGGATCCCAATATCCCGCCGCCGTCGACCGGCTCCCTGGACACCAAAGTGAACCCGCCCGGCAAAATCATTTACGGCGAGGGCCTCACCTTCAAGGGCGGCTCGCACGGCTCCACCTTGAAAATTATTCCCGAGGCCAAAGCCCGGGAAATGGCGTCCCAACTGCCGCCCGTGCCCAAGAGCTCGTCCAATCATCACAAAAACTTTTTGCTCGCCTGCAAGGGCGAGGAAACCTGCCGTTCCTCCTTTGCCATTGCCGGTCCGCTGTGCCAGACCATGGCGCTGGGCATTATTGCCCAGCGGGTGAACGCGAAATTGAGTTTCGATCCCGCAACCCGGACGATTACCAACCATGCCCTCGCCAATGCCATGCTCGATGGCGTGCCGCCGCGCCCGGATTGGGAACAGTATTATAAAATGTGACGGCGTCCGCCGCGGCCATCCAGCCCATGATCCACCAGTCACGTCGCCAGTTTCTTAAAAACAGCCTGCGGGGCGGCTTGGGTTTGGCCTTGCTGCCCGACCTGATTCCGTCGCGCCTGCTGGGGGCCGGGGCGCCCAGTAAAAAAATTCAGGTTGCTCAAATCGGTTGCGGTCGCATGGGCCGCAGTGACTTGGGCAACGTGTTGAATGAGCCCCTGGCGCGCGTCGTGGCCGTGTGCGACCTGGACTCCATCCGCCTCGCCGCCGGGAAAAAGATGGCCGAGGATTATTACGCCGAGCGCGGCGAGGCTGGCGTCACGGTGCGGACCTGTCACGACTACCACGACGTCCTGTCCTCGCCGGACATTGACGCCGTGTTGATCACCGTCCCTGATCACTCCCACGCGCGGATCGCCATCGATGCCGCCATTGCCGGCAAGCACATCTACCTCCAGAAACCGGTGACGTATACCATCCTGGAAGCCATCGCGCTGCGCAAAACCGTGGAGGCCAAAGGTGTCATTTTGCAAACCGGCTCGCAGCAGCGTTCCGAGCGTCCCTGGCGCAGTTTCCGGGCCGCCAGCGAAGCCGTGCGCAACGGGCGCCTCGGCCAGTTGCACACCATTAAAATTGGCGTCGGACTGGACCAGCCCTCCGGCTTTCCCCCCGCACCCATGCCCGTGCCGGACACTCTGGATTACGAGCGCTGGCTGGGGTCCGCTCCCGAACAGCCTTACATGGAGCACCGGGTGCACCCGCAAAATAGTCTGGATGGCCGGCCCGGCTGGATCACCACCGAGGATTTTGGGCTTGGCATGATCACCAATTGGGGCGCCCACCACGTGGATATCGCCCAATGGGCCATGGGCCAGGAACTCGGCGGCCCGCTGACCGTGGATGCCCGGGCCCACTTCATAACCCACGATGCCTGGACCGTCCACACCACCTATCATGTGGAACTGGCGTATCCCAACCACGTCCGGGTCATTCTCGATAATAAATTCCCGACTGGTCTGCGCTTTGAGGGCGATGAGGGCTGGATTTTTTGCACCCGCTCCGAGGAGGCCGTCACCGCCAGTGACCCCAATGCGCCCGTGGATCGTGCGGCCCGGCTGCCCTTGCGTGCCAGCGACCCGAAATTGATTTCCCCGCTCGGGGCCAATGCCCTCCGGTGGCTGCCCAGCCGCACGCATCACGGCAACTGGCTGGAATGCATTCGCGATCATCGCCCGCCCATCGCGCCCATTCAGCAATCCGCCCGCAGCCTCGAAGCCTGCGCGGCCGCCTGGATCAGCATGAAATTAAAACGCCAGCTGACCTGGGATGCCGCCACCGAACTGTTCCCCGGCGATGACCAGGCCAACGCCCTGCGCGGCCGCCCGGCCCGCAAACCCGAGTACGATTACGCCGTCGCCATGCAACGCGCCGGCATTGCGTAAACGCCTTTCCCCATCCCGTGGTCAGCGTGGCGGATTTCCTGCGTCCCTAACCGCCGCCCGGTTCAGCCGGTATATCCCGCCGCGGATCTCCTCCAGCGTGCCAATAATAATATCGTACTGATATTCATAAACACTGTTCTTGCGCAGGCCCGCTTTTTTCACCGGCGCAATGTAGGCCGTGGACCCATCCCGGGCTTCCCGCCCGGGAGCACCCGACCGGCCCGCCAGAAACCGCGTGCACTGTGCATTGTAAACCCCCATGCCCCAGTGATTATCATCCACAAACGCCATCCAATGCTCGGTCACATTCGTGTAAACCCCCCAGAACCCGCTCGCCAGATTGATGACCGCCGGATTCGTCAGCGCCGCGTTTTTGAACGGCGTGCCGCCCATGTACGTATAAAGATTGTTTAACGCCGAGATGGGATAAACCGCCGGCAGTTCCTGATCGTTTTCGGCCGCGTCCCCATAGCGGGTGTCTGTCCGGTGACAGGTCAGCCGGTTCCGCACATGGATCACGTTGGTTTGCACCGTGGTCCACTGTTCCATCTCCGCCTCCGCCGGCCGGTTGTTCATGTCCCACAACATCGGCACACACTTCACATACAGCGAATCGCCGCTGCGTTCGTATTTCAATATCTTCGCCCGGTTGCGATGGGCGTCTCCCACTTGAATGGGATTCCAGCTCCACGGCGACCACGCCGGCGATTGCCCTTCCGCCTTGCGATCCAGCGCCTTGCCCGCATAGTACGACTGTTGAATATAACGGCCTTCATCCGCAATATTCACCAAACTCCGCGTCGAGCCCGTCCGCGCAATAGACGCGATCGCCCCACCCCGGGTCAGATCCAACTTTACCGTCAACACCCCATTATCCAGCCCCAACTCCGTGGGTTCCGCCGCCCCGGCGCGCCCGCCGGTCAATCCACCCAGCAAGACTCCCAGCACCAGCCAGCCCCGGATTCGCGGTAATAGTTTCATGTCATTTCCCAACCCGCCCGCCGCCGCCGCCCGGCGACTTGCGTGCTTAATCCTTCAAAGTCACACGTTTCGCCTGGCGCTGGGCCTTGATCGCCAGTTCGGCGGCCAGCAGGCACTGGACCTGGTCCTGCGCCACGTGGGTTCGGTTCACAATATCCGCCACAAATTGCGGGCCAAAGGGCAGGGCGAGGTTGTTGCAGTCAAAATACCGGGCCTGTTTGCCATCCACCAGGTAGAGGTTGTTGCCCTGCGCCTTCACCGCCACATTGGTGTACTTGCGCACTTCAATATAACCCTCCGTCCCGAGAATGAACAGACGGCCGTCGCCCCACGTGCCGAGGCCATTGGGGGTGAACCAGTCCAGCCGCACATAACCCAGGCCGCGATCCCCCCGCAACACCACGTCGCCAAAATCCTGGAAATGCGGATGCTCCGGATGCCGGATGTTCGCCACCTGCGATTCCACAATCCCCGCTTCCTTCGAACCCGTGTAAAACAGAAACTGGTCAATCTGATGCGAACCGATGTCACAGAGGATGCCGCCGTATTGGTCGGGATTCCAGAACCAGGCCGGCCGGCCCCCGCCACCCCCGGCATCCCCATGCCCCTGAATGACCTGGTGCGGCGCTAGGTTGATGGTCTGGATCACCTTGCCAATCGCCCCCTGCTGCACTAAATGGCCCGCGTACACCGCCGCCTTCACTTCCAGCCGCTCGCTGTACATGATCCCGTAGATGCGTTTGGTTGCCGCAATGGTCTCACGCACCGCCGCCAGTTGGTCGAGGGAGACGATTCCGGGCTTGTCCGCCAGGAAATCCTTCCCCCGCTTCATCACCCGCACCCCGAGCGGGGCGCGTTCGCTGGCAATCTGCGAACTCAGCACCAGTTGAATGGCCGGATCATCCAGGATTTCCTCCTGGGTTTGCACGATCTTGACGTTGGGAAATCGCTTGCTGAACGTGGCCAGCTTGTCCGCCTCTCCCCCCCACGCCGCGACCAATTCGCCGCCCCCCCGCAGAATCGCCCCGACCATGCCGTAAATATGGTCATGGCTCATGCCGCACACCGCAAACTTGATGTGGTACTGCGGTGGTTCCTCCGGTGGCGCCGGCAGGACCGTGTCCGCCACCACATTCCCGGTCTCCGCGCCCAGTGCCGTGGCCCCCGGCGGCAGTCCGGCCATCAGTGCCAGTGAGCCCATCGCTCCGGCTTGTTTGAGAAATTCCCGCCGTCCAGGTCGATTCGCGTTCATCATTCAGCTCCACCAATTTGTTGCTCTCGCAGTTGTATTACGGAATGCCCGGCAACATACCGCACCCCGGGATTCCCCGGCAATTCTTAACTGCGCGTCCGGCTGTTAAACCAGGCACGCCTGGCGCCGGAGCGGGCGCGGCATCGAGAACACGATTTCCGGAGCAAACAGCGAGCACCACTCCCGGGCCGCCGCCACGTCCGCCGCCGAACCGCCCTGCAATTCATAACGCCCTGCCGGCAGCCGGACCAGCCGTGCCTGCCCAAACGTCGCCACCAGCCGTGGCCCAAAGTTGAAGTTCATCAGATTTGCCTGCGCTCCAATACCCATTAATTTTTTAATATTCATGGGTCCAGTCTGGCCGGGAACCCTGGACATCCGCTGTCCAGGGTCCAAAATAATTAAAATATTTTTTACCCCCCCCAACCGCGGTTTTTGCCGCCGGCCCTCAAGGTTTTGCCACCGGAATGTCCACCTCAAATTCCGCCCCTTCACCCGCCCGGCTCTGCACCGTCACGGTGCCCCGGTGCGCCTCCACAATCGCCTTGACCAGGCTCAAACCCAGGCCCAGGCCCCGCTGCGACCGGCTCTTGTCGCCCCGGTAGAGCCGTTCCCAGATGCGCGGTTGTTCATCCGCGGGAATGCCCATGCCATTATCCCGCACCCGCACCAGGACGCGGCCCGCGGCCACCGCGCAGGCAAGCTGCACGCGCCCGCCTTCGGGGGTGTATTTAATTGCATTGTCCAGTAAGTTGGCAAACGCTTGGCGCAGCCGGGTGCCATCCACCTCCGCCTCGCACGGGGTCTGAAAATCCGTCACCACCGTAATACGTTTCTCCTCCGCCACCATTTGGTACAGCTCCACCACACTGGCCAGCAGCGCATCAATCGCGGTGGTTTCCAGCTTCAATCGCATGACCCCCGCCTCGGCCTCCGTAATGTCCATCAGCGCGGTCAGCATGGTGAGCACACGCTCGGATTCCTCCACACAATCCGCCAGGGCCTCGCTCGCGGCCGGATCCGGCGTGGTTTGCAACGCCAGCTCCGCCGTGCCCCGCAACCGGGTGAGCGGCGTGCGCAGGTCATGCGCCACATTATCCAGCGCCTCCCGCATGCCCTTGATCAGGGCCTGGTTTTTGTCCAGCACCCGGTTGAACTGCCGGGCCAGATCCTCCAGCTCGGTTTGCTCCACACTCGCCCGCACGCGCGCCGCGAGGTTGCCCGTGTCCAGGATCGCGCGGGCCGTCGCCACCACCTCCCGCACCGGCTTGGTGGCCCGATGCGCAAACCACGCGCCGCCCAGCGCCCCCAGCAACAGCGCCGGGGTCATCACCAGCAGAAAATCCCGGCGAAACGGCTGGAGCAGGGTGCTGCGATTGTTCGTGCTCCGTCCCACTTGCAACACCGACCCATCCGCCAGCCGCATCGCCGCCACCGTGAAGTCGCTTTGCTCATTCTTCGGCAGCCGCAGCCAGACCAGCCGGGAAACATCGCCCCCCCGGTTCAAGGCCGACGCATCAAAATGCACCCAGTCCTCCGGGGCCGTGAGCAACAACACCGTCCCTTGCCATCCCGCCAGGCGAATGAAAAAGGACTTGTCCTCTTTGGCCACCCGGTTGCGTTCCACCAGCGCTTGCAAGGCCGGCAGGCCGCCGGTGTCATACACCGCCACACACTCCCGCAGCCGCGCCACAATGATTTCCTGATCCTTGCTTTGCAGGGTCGCCGCCAGCAGAAAATACAGCAGGCCAAACAAAATCACCGCGCTCAACGTAAAGAGCGCCAGATAGCCCAGGCTCAGGCGAAACGCAAAACTCCGGGGCAGCCGGTTAAACAGGTTTGAGAACATAGCCCACCCCGCGAATGGTTTGAATCAGTTTCACCGGAAAATCCTTGTCCACCTTCGTCCGCAGCCGGTGCACCAGCACATCCACCACGTTGGTTTGTGGGTCAAAGCTGAAATCCCACAGATGCTCCAGGATCATGGTCTTCGTGACCACCCGCCCGGGATGCCGCAGCAGCAATTCCAGCAGGGCAAACTCGCGCGCTTGCAACTCAATCTCCTGGCCCCCCCGCATGACCTTGTGCGCCAGCAAATCCAGCGTCAGCTCCCCTTGCACCAGTTTGGTCGGCTCCGTCGTGTGCGTCGCCCGGCGGATCAGCGCCTGCACCCGGGCCAGCAGCTCGGAAAAGGCAAACGGCTTCGTCAAATAATCATCCCCGCCCGCCTGCAACCCCTTCACCCGGTCATCCACCGTCGCCTTCGCGCTCAGGATCAGCACCGGCGTCAGGATTTTCTTCTGCCGCAACTCCCGCAGCACCGCCAGGCCATCCATTTGGGGCAGCATGATGTCCAGCACCACCGCGTCAAACTCCACCACCCCGGCCAGCGCCAGCCCCTTCGCGCCCTCCGGCGCATGGTCCACCGCAAAGCCATTCTGCTTCAGTCCGTTGACCACGAACGAAGCAATCTTCGGATCATCTTCAATTACCAAAACACGCATGCGTCAATGCCCGCCAGCCTAATCCGAACCGCCCGGCAAAGAAATCCCTAAAAGCATTCCCCGGAGCCGGATCCATGCCGCAGAAATGCCACTGGTGGCGCCGTGGATGTTTGCACGGGTCGTCGTCGTGCGGCGCGCAGCATATCCTTGGTGGAACTGGCAGCGCCGCACGACGACGACCCGCCCAAAAAGACCCAGCAAACGCTGCCTTTCGATCGCATGGATCCAGCTTGGCAACGTCATCCACCCCATCCCCCATTCGTTGATCATCTGCCACCCCGCGCCGGCTTATTCAGCCTTGGATCGCGCATTCAAAAAACCCCAAGACTTTTGCGCCTTCCATTATTATCCTCCCGGCATCCATGAAAACCAATGCTTTCCCGCGCCAGGCCAACCCCCAGGCGTATGTCGGGTTGCTGGCGGCAATCTGTTTTACCCTGGCCACGCAAATTCTCCCTGCCCAACCCGCCAGCGCCCCCGCACCCCTCGTCCGCGATGCCGCCACCACCGCCGTCCCCGGTGCCCACCTGGACTACACCCCGGGACAGCCCCCCAAATTCTGGTCCGTCGCCGCCGCTGAGACCATCATGGCCCGCTGGCCTGATTATTCCCAGGCGTACTTCAATGCCTGGACCTATGTGAACGGTTACGAACTCTACGGCTTCGAACGGCTCTGGCGCGCCACTGGCGACCCGCGGTATTTTGCTTACACCAAACGCTACATCGACCAGTTTGTGGATGCCACCGGTAATTTTCGCGGCGTCCGCACTGCCAAAGGTTCCACCAACACCCCGAGCTTTGGCAACCTCGACAATATGATGACCGGTAATACCCTCGTGATGTTGTACGAGACGACCAAGGACGAGCGTTACCGAAAAGCTGCGGACAAAATTCGCCGCGCCCTCGACCACTATCCGCGCAATCAAAACGGCGGCTTCTGGCACAACCAGCGCATGAACGGACAAATGTGGATCGACGGCATTTTCATGGGGGAAATGTTTGTGATTCGCTACGGCAAATCGATTGGCGACAGTCAGTATTGCTGGGACGAGGCCACCCGCCAGATCGGCTTGTACTCCCAAATCGCCCAGCGCGGGAATTCGGGGCTGTATGTGCATGGCTTTTATGAACCGGGCCATGGCGGCAAAGCCCCCGGCTGGGCTGATCCGCAAACCGGCTTGTCCCCCGAAGTCTGGAGCGAAGGACTGGGCTGGTACGCGTTGGTCCTGACCGAGACGCTCGCCACCTTGCCCCAGGACCATCCTCGCCGCGCCGAGTTGGCCGGCATTTACCACCGCCTGGCCGCCGGTTTGAAGCGCACCCAGGACGCCACCAGCGGCCGCTGGTACCAGGTCGTGGACCAGGGCGACCGCCCCGACAACTGGACCGACACCTCCGGCAGCGCCATGTTTACCTATACCCTCGCCAAGGGCATCGAACTAGGCCTGCTGGACCGCAACGAATATGGACCGGTCGTAAAGCAGGGGTATCAAGGCATCACCGCCAATGCCAAAATCAATGATCATGGCTTGCTGGACATCTACAGCGCCTGCGATGGTGTCGGCGTGCAGGCGGATTACGCCCACTACATCCATTTCAAAAAATCCATCAACGCCAAGGAAGCCGTGGCCGGCTTCTTATGGGCCACCGCCATCGTCGAAAAACCCGAATTGGAGAAGCTGCGCAAGTAATTCAAAGCTCCAAAAGCAAAGACCAAGACCATTTGAAAGCGCGCGACTTAAATCTCTTAAAAGCCTTCCAATTACGAGGCCTTCTCCCTCTCCGCCATTGGGATGAATGGGGGAGAGG
>CAIZWI010000361.1 GCA_903936645.1 uncultured Verrucomicrobia subdivision 3 bacterium | reverse complement strand
ATAACCGAAAAAGGCATCGTGGATTTGAAAAAGCTGACGACTGTGCTTTTCAATTATGACACTAATGCTTTGTTGCACGGAGTTTTCCTGGCGAAAAAGGAAATCGCCGGCGGGCGGATGCGTTTGCCCCGGGCGCTCACGGCTTTTATTGAGGCGGAATCTGTCACCGTGGCCGCCAGTGGCGGGGTAAAAAATGATGCGGTTGATCCTTCGGGTGACACTGCGAAGGGCTTCGGCAATGTTCCGTTTCATCGCGATGAGTATTGCGGCAAAATCACCGCGTATTTTAATCTGGACCTTGCTTTGCTCCGGGGATTTGGCCTCAGCTCCGCGGTTCAGTCCCTGTTGATTGCTTTGGCGCTATTTAAAATTCAAAAGTTTTTGCGTGACGGGCTGCGCTTGCGTACCGCCTGCGATTTGGAAATTCCCGAAACGGCCAAATTGGAAGTGCAGCGCCCCCATGGGTTTGACATGCCCAGTTTGGCAACTTTGGAACAGGCTTTACCCGGCCTCATCGCTGCTGCTTTGCCGCCTTTGGAAGGGGACGCCAAAAACCGTTTCACGACGGTTACCTTTCAGGACTAGCCATGACCGTACTCGAACTGCGTTTCCCAGCCGGGCGCTTCCACGCCACCCCGTGGGGACGCCATGTCAATGAAGGGGCCGTGGAATGGCCGCCCTCCCCGTGGCGAATTATTCGGGCGTTGATGGCCACTTGGTATTTAAAAGCCCGCAGGGACGATGAAATTTCCGAAGCCACCATGCGCGCCTTGGTGGCGGCGCTGAGTGAGCCGGCTCAGTTCCACCTGCCGCGCGCCGCCACTGCCCACACCAGGCATTATATGCCTTTTAATGAGGGCAAAAATGAAAAGACCACGAAGATTTTCGACACCTTTATTCAAATTGCCGAGGGTGAGGCGGTGTTGGTTGCCTGGCCGGGGGATTTAAGCTCGGAACAAAAGGCGGCTTTGCAAATGTTGGTCCTTCGGCTTGGTTATTTGGGACGGGCGGAAAGCTTGGTGGAGGCCAGCCTTCTGACCGAGGAACAATGGCCGGGCCCCAATGCCGTGCCCCTGGCAGAAAATGACAAATTGCCGGACAAAACCGAATTGGTGAAGGTTTTGGTCCCCATGAGTCCGGTGGCTTATGCTGGGTGGCGCACGGCTTTTTTAACTGCTTACGAACCGCCCGGTGGCACCAAGAAAAAGAGCAGCAAAAAGGCCAGCTCCCAAGCACCGGCTACAGATGACATTGTGCCGCCTGATTTATTCGCCGCCCTGCACGCTGAAACCGGTTCGTTGCAAGCGGCCGGCTGGAATCTTCCGCCCGGGGCGATTTACATGAACTATTCCCGCCCGGAAAACGCTTTCGCTCCAGCCAAACGGCCCAAATCCCGCCAAAAAGCCGTTTTGCCCATGCTGGCTCGGTATGCGGTGGTGAGTGATGTGGCGCCGAGTATCACGCAGGCGGTGTCTGTGGCCGGCCGGGTGCATGCCGGACTTTGCAAATGGTCCCAATCTAACTCGCGCCGGGCCGCTGTTTTTACCGGGTTGGATGCAGCCGGTAAACCGCTCGCTGGTCACGAACATGCGCATATTTTCTGTGAAGCCAACGGCCTGCGTGACGCGATTACGCATATCACCATTTGGGCCACGATGGGTTTTGATGAGGCCGCCTGCCTGGCCTTGCGCCGGTTAAACAAAGTTTGGGGTCATGGTGGTCATGATCTCCGCCTGGTCCTCCACGGCATCGGCCAGCCTGGCGATTTTGCGGACTGCAAACTGCTGGCCATGTCAAAAAACTGGCGTTCCTTGACGCCCTTTGTCCCCACCCGCCATGCCAAAACGTTCCGGGACGGTCGTCCCAAAATAGATGCCAACGGATGGCAGATCGGCTCTTCAGGGCATGATTTGCTTCGGCTACTGGCGCTAAATCAAACGGGTGGGGAGGTGGTGATCAAACAGTTAAATGAAAATCAAAGGCCATATCAATTTGGCAGTCAACGGCTGCGCTCACTGCAATTTCAGACGGCTCGCACCGATGGGGGTGGGATT
>CAIZWI010000360.1 GCA_903936645.1 uncultured Verrucomicrobia subdivision 3 bacterium | reverse complement strand
TGGCGTCCTCGTCATCCCCCATGTCAGCAAGGCCGTACTCGACAGCCTTGCTGCCGCGAATCCAGGTTTCGGCCTCCATGTCGGCCTTGATGTCCTTTTTGTTTTTGCCCGTGTGCTCGGCATAGATGTCCACCAGCGCGGCGTCGTGCTCTTCCAGCATGGCAGCATCCTGGCGCTTGGCGGCGGCGTTGCCATAGCTGCCACAGGAGGCGCAATGGATCATCCAGATGGCAGACTTCGGACTGACAACTTTGTCAGCGGCGAGAGGGAAAACGGACGCGATTGAGCATGCATAGCCATCAATTTGTGCGGTGATGTCGGCACACCGGGATTTGATTTTATTGTAGATTCCAAGCCCGGTTTGAACGCTTCCCCCTTCGGAATTGACGTGAAGCTTGGTTTTGGTCCCCCGGGGGATTGAGTCGAGTGCATTTTGAAATTCGTCCTCTTTGATGCCGGAGTCATCGTACCAGGTTCCCCCGACCACCCCGGACAGGTAAATGTGCTGCATCCCGTCGCCCTCGGCGCGGACTTCCAGCCGATTGAAGCCGTCCAACTTCTCGACGCCCAAAACCTTGCGGCCTTCGGCGGTGATATTGCGCGGGCGATTGATATTTTTAAAGGGCATGAGTCAATTTTGCTTCCGGGGATGATTCCGCGCCCTCGCCATTACCTTCGGGCTGGTCGGGCTTGTTGGTGGGATCCTGAATCGGCTCCGGGACTTCCAGCGAGCTGATTTGACCGGGCGGCAGGTTGAATTCCTTTTCCAATTCCTTAATGTAGGCCATTGATTCAGCAATCTGGCGCAACTGGTCTCGCCAGTTCTCGTTTTTGTCGGCGTATACGTCCTGGATGGTGCGAACCCCCAGGCGCAATTCGATTTCCAGAGCCTTGGCGGTGTAACCAATGTCCACATTTGGAGCGCGCGGCGGGCGGATCACGCAGCCCAGGGGATTGGCCGGCGCTTTACCGTCCAGCGCCTTGTCGAATTTGATGGCCCAGGCGGTCTGCCATTCGTAAATCTCGCGGACAATCGAGGCGATAATCTCGAAGTCAGCGCGAAAGGCATTGGCGCAAACATCCAAATCCGCCCGGGTAACAGTGCCTTGCAGGCTGAATGGGAACACTAGAAGCTTGGGCACGTTGTAACCTGCGCAAATTTCGGAAACAATGAACTGCCAGTAGTCCTGTTGAGCGATGGTCGGGCGCTCGATCTGAAAGTTTTTGATGTCAGAGCCAACCGGGATGGCGTATTCCTCAGCGCCAATTTGCACGTCATAGAATTCGCCGTAATTCTTGGTGACCTGGCCCCCGGGTCCGGCGGGCTGGCTCTGCACCTTCATCCCGGCCCGGCGGGCGCTCATCGTGTCGAATTCGCCGGACGGGTTTTTGTGGATGTTGGCGATTTTCCCCGCCAGCTTCGACGCGGACATTTCCAAAATGTGCAAATCCGTGTAGTCGATTACTTTGTTGATGACCGAAAAAGCTTCCGGCATGCCAACCATCATTCCGGGGCGGATGGCGCGAAATTTATGGATCATGTCTGCGGCGGGCACCTCGACAAATTTATCCATGTCGAACTCGTCGCGGATGAAATACGAGGCGGGCTTGCCGGTCGTGATTTCCTTCATTTCCACCTTGCCGTTTACCTTTACCGGCATCCGAATTTTGGTGGGTTTTACACCTTGGATGATGCTTTTACCTTCCTCCCCGGCGAACATGGGCGGGGTTTGGAGGCGGAGAAAATCAATCGTCTGAATCTTGGGGCGGCCCTGCTCATCGCGGGTTTTTTGCACCAAAACATTTCCCACGTCGAATAGCGAGCCCTCCCACTGGGTGGTTAGCTCGCCCATGGTGAGATTTGAACCAAGCTCCGGGCGGAAGGCCCAGGCTTCCCATGAGGCGGCGCGGGATTCATTCCAAGCCTCCAAAGTGTCCGCCGGCATGGCTGGATCACCAGCATTCGGTATCACCTTCAACCCGCCCACACCCACGGCGAATTGCAATTTCAGATTGCGAATCTTCTGGATGAACGGGGTGTTTTCAACCAGGTCCAGATGCTTGCGGCAGGTTTCACGGACGGCCGCAAAGTCGAATTCAAAACGGGCGTCCTGAAAGGTGGTTTGCAGCCAGCGGCGGACGCCCCACTGCTGATAGGCGGATTCCAGCCGGTTGAAAACGGACGAGCGGCCAAGAATCGGAATGCGGGCGGCGATGGCAAATCCGGTTGTGACCGCTTTTTCCGCGAGGCGGGCAAAGGTCGGCAGGTGACGTTGAAAAAAGGTTTTTTTCATGTCGTCAATTGCCCGACTTGCGGGAAGCCCAGGAGGGTGAAATCAGAGCTTCGGCGGGTGACGGTTTGGAGCCGGTCGTCGTCCAGCATGGCCAGAAAAATGGCCTTGGTGTTCGGCGGGGTGCCGTCGTCCACCAGCGCTGGATTGTTTTTGAGGGTAAAAAAATAGATGTCGAAATATTCCTCCGACATCATGAAAACATTGGGCTGCGTCCAATTCGAGCCGGATCCCACCATGGCAAAAGAGGCGGACTGGCCGGAGCCACTCGTCGAGGTGTACTGCCGGCCCTTTTGAAAGTTGATCTCGTTGACGGACGTTTGAAAACTCAGCAGGGCGTCGAGGGCTGGGGAGGCGGCGGCAGTGGCGGTTACCAGCAAAATTTGCCGGAGTTGCGCGCGCTTTAGCTGGGCCTGGATGTAAACCACACCCAAGGTATGCGGCGCGGCGCGTCAATAAGCTATACCCCTACCGTGACAGATGATGTCAGTTCGTGACAGTTCGTGACAAATCGAACAAAACTTTGGCCCGGGTGAGGGCGGCAAGCGATTCCCCGCGAAAATACAGTATCGGGCGGGCGCTCGCAGTGGACCGGCAGGAAATCAGCCCCCAAGCCCGTTCCCGGCGGATCACTGTGCGAACCGACACTCCGGCGGCGGCGGCGATTTCTTTGCGGGTGATGGTGGTCATGGTTTGAAAATATCAGCGCGGCGTTGCTTTAGTCTTTCAAGCCAATCGCCCTGGTTGGCTGTTTGCTTTTTAGCTGCTCCATTTTTAAAAAATTCTTTAACAGCGGCGACGGAATAATACACCGGGCCGCCGCCGCGCTTGGCGGTGGGGTTGGATTTGAATCGGGGGATATTGGCGTTGTCGAGCCAGTCCCGGACTGTTTCGCGGCTGGGGATCGGAGTGATGAATAGGGGGACTATTTCAGAGCATATCGCGTCCAGGGTTGCGTTTTCTGAATTAATTTGATTGGTATTCATTTTAAAAAATTAGGATTCAACTGAAAGCATTTGCGGATGTTGGCCGGGTACGTCTCCAAATGTTCTTTAGGTGTCATTCAGTTTTTTCCTCCGTTGTGTTCGCCGGCTTGATTCCCAATTCCGCCAGCCTGGCCCCTAGCAGGCTAATGTCCTGATCCGGGTGTAATAACCAGTTTTTCAGAAAGTCCATGAAGGCGCGGCACATGAGCAGATGGTCGACCCGGCTCCGCTGCTTGAAACCTTCCAGCCCGTCCTCTTTGTTTTTCGGGCGGTGGCTCGGCAGGTATTGCCAGCTCTCGTTTTGCTTTTTGAAGTCCTCCGAAACGTCGGCGGGGATTTCCACGCGGATATAGTCGTCCGGGGTGGCTTCTTTGTTTTGCGCCGTGACGTTGGCCTGCATGTTGCGGATAAAAAAATGATTGGCCAGCATCCCGGCCTTGTTCAAGCTCACCACCAGCGGCTCTAGCGGGTGGGGTTCCTCGATCATTTCACCATTCACCCGGCGACGGATCGGGGGATGGACGGGCGGCGTGTTCAGCTCTCGCCAAATCGGCTTGCCTGTGCTGTAAAATTTCCGCGTCTTGTCCGGCCAGAGAAACGAGCCCGCGCGGGACATTTGCAAATTAACGGCGTTCATGCCCTCTTTCCAGCAGAGCTGCAAAATCGCCTTCGTGTTTTTGCTGCAATCAATCCAGACATTCACCCGGGGCACGTCGTGCGCGTCCAGTTCGGCCAATAGCTCGGCATCCCCGTCCACTCGGCCCTCGAAAATAATGCGGCTGTCGCAATCAGCGGTGATATCCTCGATGTGAAGCCAGTAGTGAATTAGCTCCCCCTTGGCCTTGTAGCCTTGCTGCCAGTCGGCGGTGGCGCAACGATACGCGGCCCCCGGCATGGGTTGGCGGTTTTTTTTCAGGCCGAGATTGTAGATCGTCTGGCCGGAGTAGGGGAGGGAGTTCTCGTCAAAGAAATGACATTCCCGGCGGGTCACAAAACGAAACATCGGCTCGGAGTCCCCGGACTTTAGCGCCCGCGTGGCGGCGTGCCATTCCTGAATCAGGATGATCCAGGGTATCTCATGAAAGGAAACCGCCTCGGCGGTGTGAGACTTCCGGGAGGTGTGTGCCCCTTCGTTTTGCGGGGCACCATAACGGCCTGCCAGCTTGCGGCGGTCCTGCGGGGTGTCTTTGACGATGTGGCCGCAGGGAAATTGGTAGTGAACAGTGGTGGCAAGGCTGCTGTAGTCCACCCGGCCATCAGCAAGCCGAGCGGCAGCATCCCAGCGCAACCCGCCGGCCTCTGGCTTGGCTTTGTCGTATCGGAAATGCATCACATGCCATTGCCCGCACTCCGGGCATTGATTTTCCCAAGCCTGCATCGTTCCAGCCAAATACGCAAGGTGGAGTTGATCGCCCGCGCGGGAGGCGTTGGAAATGTTGAACTGCTTGGAATTCCAAATCCGGGTTTGCCGGTCGCTGGCCATGGACATAAAACCCGGCTTCCATAGGTGACACTCGTCGTTTAGCTGGCAGGGCACTGTGTCAGAATTGAGCGCGTTCGGATCAAAGACGCCCTGGCAGCGAACGATGCAATTTATCAGCTTTGCCTGGAGGTTGGTCAAATCGAACTGGCCCCCGGCCCATTTGAGCAAACCGCCCATGGCGAGAAAGAGCGGCTCAAAACGGTCGGCCCATCGCTCCCTGGCCTTGCCCTCGTCTTGAAGGTTGATCTGGATCAGCCCGTAACAGAATGCGGCCCAAAAGGCGACCACCACCTCACCGGCTGTGGATTTGCCAGACTGCACCGGGGCGACGTAGGTTTCGCTCCGGGTTTCCGCGTCAGCCATGGCGCGGATCGGTTCGATGGCCTGCGGGCTCCGGGCAGAGTCAAAGGCGTGGCGGTCGACTTTCAAGTTCGCCTCGGCCCAAGCGATGATGTCGGGCGGCGGCGCGTCGGGGATGGTGTTGCGGAAGATGTTCATGGCTTCGCAATGTTGTTAAGTTTTTCCGTCAAAGTTTTTCGCAATTGCTCTTGGCGCGCGTTCATGAGTTTTGAGATTTCCACCGCTGACAGGCCGGCCAGCGTCGGGGGCATCTCGCGCGACCATTTTTCGAGTTCGTTCATGAAATGTCCAGCCGCTTCCCCGGCCTGGGCGTGGGCGGTGGCGGTCGGCATGAGCTTCCCGTCGCCCTCCCGGTCCTCGCGCTCTTTAATGCGGCGCTCCGCAGCGAGCTTCAAAAGCTTCTCGCGTTTCATTTCCTCACCGTCGCGTTGGAACCACTTCCCCATTGCCATGATCGCCGCGACGGTTTCCCACCGGCCATTCACCGAACGCGGCAAATCCCCGCTCTTGGCGAGCTGCTGAATGCGCCGTCCGGTCAGGGAGAACAGTTTCCCCAGGTCCTCGGCGTCGATTAACGCTTCAAGCTTTTTCGGTGGGGATTTTGCCTTAGGCGGCCTCATTATGTTTTTTTAGGCTTCCCATCCGGTTCATAAGTCCATATTTCAACATCTTCCCAGCCGGGTTTTAGCTGGTAAATGTGCATAAGCTTGACTCCCCATTCATCAGCCAGTCGCTGGTTTATTCCATTCATCCATCCGATGTAGGGGCGGATCACTTTGGGCGTCATCTCGCCACTCCATTCAACCTCAAGGATGTGGGACGATCCTTCTTCTGGTGGATTGTCTGAAACTATGACTTTGGCTTGGGTTTTTCCAAAATTACATTTGAATGTTTTCATTGTATATTACGAAACCGAAACGGGTTTAAAAATTGACTCATAGCGATTGAAAGGACTGCGTTAAAGCCGTGCTTTTGGCATTTTTCAAAGAGATTCCTTTTTTATTTTCGCCCTGGACTTCCTCCTCTTCCTCTCCAACGCATCCGCCATCCGCTGTGCCGCAGCAATGCAGCGCCAGGTGGCGCGAATCTCCGACTGGGTGCGGGCAATTGACTGGCGCATGTCGGCCACCCGGCCGCGAATGGCGCGGGCCTCGGCTTTGGGGAATGGAAAGGGTTCAGCTTTAGGGCGGCGGTTATTCATTCCTCAATCCCCCAAACTTTGCAGGCAAAGGCGACGATGGCGTCGGGTAGGGTTGGGGCGTAAACGTCTCGTTTGGCAACAATCCCAAAGCCGTCTCCTTGACCATGCATTGAAAACCCGCAAGGCATGTCTTTCAGCAACTTCTCCAACAACTTTAAAGCATCGGATGGATTGGTGAACGGATTCCAAATTTGACCGGATGACTCGCAAAGAACATTCCCGCCCGGCGTCATGTGGAATTTCCACCCCATCCTCTCCGCCAACTGTTGAAGGTTTTTCTGATTGCTCATAGGTGTATTATTTCGCAGTTGCCCAGCTCGGCACCGCCAACAAATCGACAATGATCGAGTTGCGCAAAAAACGGTCGGCCATGCGCTGGTCAAATCGTTCGGCCCATTGGTCGGGCACCACGTTTGTAGTGATGACGGTGAACTTCTTCTCCCGCCGGCTCATGATCTGACAGGCGGCGTCAATGCACTTTTTCCACGGGTCGTTTTCGGCACCAAGGTCATCCCACAAAAGCAAGTCGGCGTCCATACCCTCAGCCTTGGGCCAGTCCTGGTCCCGTTTGAACTCATCCGCGAGAACCGGCCAGAACCAGTACAGAATGGGCGGGATCTTGGTCACCACATAACCAACAGTTTCGCTGCGCTTCTGGTGTGCTAACACTTGAGCACCCCGGGCAAAGCGTTCAATCCGGCGCAACAGGTGCGTCTTCCCACAGCCAGGCTGCCCAACGATCGTCAGGCATGACTGCTGGGTATCGCCGCGCACCCATCGATTGCAGAAAAATTCAATCTCATCCCCGGCAGCTTGCAAATCCGGGTGATGCACTTCGAGGCCAAGGAATTTGGCCTGCCATTTGGTTTTGAGCGGGTTATTTGGCATTTTCAGCCTTTCGTCGGGCGATGGTGGCAAGGATGGCTTTGGTCTGATCGGCGGCCGTGATGCCGATGCCGATATTTCGCGGGTTAGGTTTTTGACCATTTGGGCCGTGGTTTCCATGGTGCGTTTTGGTTCGGTCGGTTTGGATTTGCCTTTCGAGCGCGGCTCGGTGTCCGGTCACGGGATTCTTCCCCCACATCCAGCCGGACGCCTCCAGGGCCAGGAAGGCGGACCGGGTTTCCGCCTCGGTGTAGTCGGCTCCGTTCTTTTTCCAGTCTTCCAGCCATTTCAATGCCGCCGCTATTGTCGGCGTGTCGCTCAGGCGGCGCGGGGTGAATTCAGGGGTTGTGGGTGGTGAAACGGGCACCTTCCCAGCAGTCTTATCTACTCTCCTCTCCTCTACTCTCCTCTCCTCTGCGCCGTTACATGGCCGTTTCTGTAACGTTCCATGCAACGTTTCATTGCGTTTCGCCCTGTATTTACGGACTCTTTCCGTGCTGCTGTCGGATGACATTTGCCGTTTCTCCCAGTTACTTACGCAAATTTCGCCACCCTCATTTATGTGCAGCATTTTCAAGTCAAGTAACAAGCGAAACGTTTCAGTAACGTTTCGTCTAAACGCCCAGTTTAAACCGTCCATTTTCAGGCCGGTCGATCCGCCTCTTTCGCACTCGCAGGCCCAGCAAAGCGTTTCGACAAAAACACGGAAAGTGGCGTCGTCCAGAGCGCCCATTTTTGGGTCGTCTTTAACTTCGCGATAGAATCGAAACCAGGGGAGGCTCATGATCGTTGAATTTTCAAGCCGCCCCCCGACGGTGGTAGCGGTGACAGCTTGCGGCGGGGGCCGCGAAGGACCGTTGACGCCAGGGGGTGGCTTGAATGTTCTTTTTTGAGTTGCATGGCTGTCATTTTCTCAGGGCTACCAACCCCGGCCGCACTGGCGACGATCACACAATAGCATGGGTGTCAATGGGGTGAGGGGGGGATTAGAGGGTTAAAACCGCCCCGCACAAATTCGGCGGCGACTTGCGGGACGATGGCATTTCCAGCGCCCTTGAGCAGCATCACCCGGCCAGGCACTTTGCCGGCCAGCGGAAAGGATTGTATCGCGCTCATGATTTCGTTTTTTTCCGCTTCATCTTGGCCGCCGCACGAATCCCGCAAAGCGCCCACTCCACCGGGAAACCCATTAACCAGAGGCTGAAGAATGGATTCAGGCTGCGGGATCCTCCGCGCTTTTCCGTCCCGGCAGGGGATAAGGTCGAAGGCGGACCAGAAATTGTCTGCGATTGAATCGCCAGAGGCATCCCCGCGCCGTTGCCGTTCTTGTGCTTGGCTTTGTTCCTCGCCTGTCTGGCATCCCACGTTTCCAACCCCTCGCCCAAGTTCATAGCATTGGCGTCCGGCGTCGCCCATCCCGCCAGTCTCACCGCGCTCGTCAGCGTGTCCGGACTGCCCCGATGCGCCCCCGTCGATTCCGAATCCTCCGCCCGGGGTGTCGGCCAGCCGCTGGCCAACTGCGCCACCCGCGGCAACTGATCCAGCCGCGTGCGCTCCGTCCCGTCCGGGTTCGTTCCGGTCGTGCTCATTCCGGGTGTGTCCTTCCAGTCGCGGCTGCTTGGAGTGGGCCAGCCCCCCCCGATTATCTTTTGCACCTGCCGGCGATAATCCCCGCTCATTTGACCGTGACAAGCCGGCGTTGTGGCTCCCGCAACTGGCGTTGGCCACCCAGTACAATCGCTGTCGGATGTGTGGCGCGCCGACGCCCGCAGCGCACAAATCTGAGACCCCAACACCATACCCCAATTCTTCCAGCGTAGCACGTACTCCGGCGAGCCAGACAAGTCCGTCCGCTCCCGCAACCTGCTCTCCAATGCAAGTTGCTGGGCGCAACTGCTCGATGAGGCGGCGCGACTCAGGCCAGAGGTGCCGGGCATCGGCAAGCCATTCGTGGCCGCATGGGATGCAAGCAAAGATTCCAGTCTGGTACGGATGGGGCATGGGTTTTCCACCGCAGACCGGGCAGAGCTTTTTCTTTCCCGCGCAAGAGAATGGCGGGCAGGGGCAGGACAGGGTGTCAATAGGCCGGTCGGCTGGCCAGCCGGCGAGCTGTAAAGCCCTGGCCCAGCCTCCGATGCCGGCGTACCAGTGCCTTTGGGTGAAGTCCCGCACGTCCTCGGCCTGCACATCGCAAATTGATCGCTCGTCAACTTCTCCGCCTGGAATAAGTCCGGCTGCGATAAGTTCACGGAGCCAGGCTGCGGCTTTGGGGTCGAATTCATTATAATATACACTCATTTTCTGTTTAGCTTTTCAAATGCGGCGAGGGCTTTTGCCAACTCTTTAGTGACTTCGGGCATTTCAGCGTCCATCAACCCGACACTCTTTAGCTCGGCCACGGCGCGTTCGTCCGCGTCGATTACTGCCCTCGATTTTATCGCCAACTCCACCGCGCACGTCCGCCACTTATCCCGCTCTTTAATCGCGGCGGCAAGTTCGGCCTCTTTGGCACTAAAATCTACCGCGCAATCAGGACAGGCGGAATATCCGTGCTCGATGCAAATGTGGGTTTTTAACGGTGTGGATTCACTCATATCTTTATCCCCCTCACTTCGCAAAGGGCGGCTAGGCGTTGCTGCCATGTGGCTCTAGCTATTGCGTAAAAATCAGCATCGCAAGCACCGTCGAAATCGGTTGGCCTCCAAGTGCCGACTATTCGCAATAAAGCCAGGGCATACTTCTCGTGCTGAATGTATTCCTCTTCCTGCTTGCCAGAATCTGCACCAAGCCGCAATTCCGCCAAATAACACAAGTGGAGATACTCGGATTCGAGGGCATTTGCCCCTTTGCGACCCCCGACAGCCCATATCAATACTCCGGGAACGGTGGATATTGGCTCTATCCAAACAACTAAATCCAGCAACAGTTTTGCAAATAGTTCGGGTGATGGGTTATTCATAATTCAATAATCAAACTCCCGCATGAATTGGTGTTTTTCCTCTATTTCAATTTCAAAGTGCTCGGCATGTGATGCCGCAACGCTATCGCCGTGAAATCCGTGAACAGTGCCAACGCCCTGAAATAGTGATCTTGTGTTAAGTGGCTTTGTCTGGCTTATGTCAAACAATCCCTCTCGGCTCGCGCTTCGGCTGATGGCTCGCTGGCCAAATCGAACCTGACGGCCTTCGGCGTTCCATTGCTGATAGGTTTTTAATTCGTTTGGGTTATTCATTGGATTTTATGGGTTTGCCGCAATAGGGGCAGAATGGCGCGAGACATTTCCGCCTTAGCCAAAATCGGTTGCTTTTTCACAATTCCTCTGCCCCCTTAACCTCAATCAAACACCCCATCTGCCCGCCCTGGGCCAGCAAGTCGCCGGGGTGGACGTAGAATTTGCGAATGCGCCCGTCGCAAACCTGCTTGTCGTCCAACCACATGCCGAGCTGAGTCATGGCGTCCAGGACCGCCTTGTCGCAGTTGTCGCGATCCGGCTTTGTCGTGTGCCACTTGGGCGCATTGGGTTTAAGCTCTCCGTTTTTCCGCAGATGCCCTTGCGGGCGGGGAAAATAAAAAGTCAGATTGACGCACAGCGGGCCTTGGAACGGGCGCGGAATGTTTGGCGCTTCGCTGGCCACCCAGGCGCGGTGCGCCTCGTTGCGCACGATCATCTTCCAGTTGTCGGCCACCGGGGGCGTGTACATGGTAATGAACGCTCCACGGCGCGCCGCTTTAACGCGGGGTGTGGCCACGGGCAGGCCGGCAACGAAAAAGGATAGGGGTGGGCGCATGGTTTTAAAATTGGCCCGCCTGTCACGCGGGCCGGGTGAGTTATTCTTCGCGCTCGGCATGCTCCGCAATCACCAGATTGGCCGCATTAGTGAACCCCTTCGCCGGTTCCTTCCCGAGCTGCTCTTCCACCCAGGCAGTGAACCGCTTCACGCCCTGCTTCACCGCGTCAGGGCGGCCTTTGGTGGTTTTCTGCTCGCCGTCCAGCCGTTCTTTCACGGTGTTTTTCCCGATGGTGACCCTGAGGGCGGAGAACCATTTTCCGTTCAACCGGCCCACAGTCAGCGTGCCAACGTCCTGTCCAGCAGGTTTGAATAACTCGATGTTTTCGCGATTCTCAAAGGCTTCCTCGGCCTCCAAGAGTTCCTGCTGGCGGTCCGCGTCGGTGAGGTCTTCGGTGATGACGGGCTTGTCCGGGTTCAACACAAGGCCAGTCTCGGGGTGGATGTCAGTTTCGAGGAAGAAATATTTCTTCCCCTTCGCGAGGTCCAGAATCCGCACGCACGGCTTTTCGCGGTTCTCGAATCCGGCATTGATGCGGCAGCGAAGCGTTGTCATGCGCGATTCCGCCTCGGTGATTTTTGCCTTGTGGACGGCCTTGATTGAATCAAAGTCGGCGGTCACAGATTGCACGGCGTCATAGGCCCCGCCGAATTCCACATTGAGGGCCGCGATTTCTTCCGGGGTGAACTCATGTTTCACGCTCCGTTTTACGATTTTTAGTTTAGGTTTGGTCATAGGTGCATTTTTTGGTTTAGACTGCAAATTTATATCACGCCTCAATAAACCCACCCGGGCGCTTCCCTCGGCTCCCCATGGTGAAATCTTCGACCGCCGTCACACCGGGGAGGTTTTTGCCAGTTTCGTCAAGGGCGGCTTTCAGGGCCACCATGTCCCATTCGATTTTACGCACGAGGTCGGGCCGGGATTTGATGAGCACGAAATCATTGATCTGCGTGATTTTCCAAACCTTGCGGGCGGTCTGGCCTTTGGCGGTAGTGCGGTCCACCGGCTTGGCGGCGATGCTGGCGGCTTCGGCGGCCCCTTGCTGCACCTGGGCCATGGCCTGTTCGTTGGCGGCACGTTCGGCAGCAAGCCGGGCCTCCATCTCTTCGCGAGCCACGCGGCCAGCCTCGGCGGCGATGTCTGCCTGGCGCTGCAACTCGGCGGCGGCAGCCTTGGCGGCTTTGCCTCTGGCTTCGGCGGCGGCGCGGTTGGCAGCCTCCTGAGCCTCACGAATCACCCTTTCAGCCTCGGCGGCAGCGCGGGCCGCTTGCGCCTCGCGGTCGGCCTGCTCCCGGGCCAGCCGGGCAATCTCCGCACGCTCGGCGGCGGCAATGCGCTCAATCTCCCGCCGCTGGGCCTCCTCGCGCTCCCGGCGCAACTGCTCTTGGCGCCGGGTGTAGTCGGACGTCAGGGCATCCAGCCGGCCAATCTCTTGCAGCATTGGCTCTTTGGCGGTGTCCACGGCAGCCTTTACGGTGGCCACCCAGCCGTTTACCGGGTCCGTGATTTTCTTCCGGCTCTTTTCCATGGTCTTCGCCAGACGGTCCAGATTGCCGCGGGCGTCGGCAATCTTCTGGTTTTCCTCGGCGGTATCGCACTTGGCCCATAGCGCCGGGACGGCCAGCAGGCGGTCGATCTCGCTTTGCAGGTCGGGCGGGATTACCAGCGCCGGCAGTTTGAATTCGGGGATTGTGAGTTCGGTGGTCATTTGGCACCGCCTTCCAGATTTGCAAGCTCGGTTTTTAGCTGCTCGATTTTAGCTAGCTTTTCAGCACGCTCTTTGGCGACCGGGTCAAAAGCCCGGAGAGCGGGCAGCAATTCTTCCAGCGTCGCGGTTTTGTGGCGATCATTGAACGCCCATGCCTGGACCTCGCAATTGTATTTCCCCTCATGGCGGGACACAATCAATCCGAGGTCGGTCAAGAATTCGCGATCTAAAGAAATGATTTCATCCAAATACGGCGCAAGAATGGCGCGGATTTTTTCATCATCCGTCTTTTTTTCCTCAGCCTCGATCAACCCCATCAAATTTGACGCTGAAATAATGACTTGGGCCTGCTGCTCGCTCGGAGGCAATGCCTCAATTTGGTGGCAGAGTTCGTATGCCAATGTAGATAGGTTTTTCACTTGGCACCGCCTTCCACCGCCAAAAGCGCATTGATGGCGGCAATTCTGGTATCACCAAATGCAGCCGTGGATTCTTGGAGGTTGATGAAATCCGGGCGGGTTGCGCACCACATATTGCCGTCCATTTCGCAGTTGATATTTGCGGTGCTTTTCACCCAAAAATAAAGGTCCTTGCAGTCCATCACGTCCCCAAGGGCGTCGTGCGCGTTGCTGGGTTCCCGCTTCAACAGAATGCGAACCGCTTCCTCAAGTTTGGGCCACTTATATTTGCCCTTGAATTTGCCGGGCAGCTCGCAAAGGTCCGTGGTGGCCTTCATGGTGCAAAACGAGGGCAACGCCTTCCACCACTCGTCCTTGTCGTCCGTCAGCAGCCCAAAGCGCCGGGCCGCGATGCGGGCGAGGAATTTGTCAAAGGTGTGATTGTGGGCCACCATCAGCTTTGACTTCTCAATCATCCGCCAAAGCAGACTGATCGCCAAGTCCTCCGGGATCCCCCATTGCGCGGCGATTTCGTTGGTGATGCCGTGAACGTCGATCACTTCCTGCGGAATGGTCCAGCCGTTGGGCTTGATGATGACGTTGTGCGATTCCATCACTTCGCCGGTGTCGGTCGTGAGAATTGCGGCCAGTTGCACGAGGTGCGGCTGGCTGGGGTCGCTAGCCCGCAAATTGAAGTCTGCGAGTCCAGATGTTTCAGTGTCAAAAAATAGGATCATAGGTATTTTGGTTTTTTTGAAATTAGACGTCTCTCCGCCCTGTCAAGCCTGCCCGGGGCTTTCCGTCCTCGCCTGTAGCTTTACGTCGAACCGGCCGCGAGGCATCCCGACGTGGCTGGAAATTTCTATCAGACTTGTGTCCGCTTTCGCGGATATCCCGGCCTTGCGGTCCCGGTTATCCAGCCAAATTGTTGTTAAGCCTGCGCCTTCAAATCGGCCAGCCCCTTCAAAAATCCTTTCTCAGCCAGAAGGATCCGTTTCGCCACGTCCTTGGGAATGGCGCTGAAATCTACCCGGTTTTCGGGCGGCACGATCAGGGTGTCAGCCTCGGGATACATGCCGGACTCCATCAAGAATCTCACCACGTCATTTCCGGTAAATCCGGCGGTCAGGGCGAGCGCCTCCACCTGGCTTTGCGGCGTCACCCTGGCGGATTCAGGCAGGGCAACAAGCTTGGGTGGCGGCTCGCTGGGCAGGCTGGCCGGTGCGCCGGGCGTTGCGGTCACGTCAATATAATCCTCCGCCTCGTCGGGGTTGGTGATGCCGGAAAATCCAAACGACATACGGGCCGCCTGGCACAAGGTGCGGTTGCGTAACATCCGGTAGGGCATCTTGTCCCAGTTGTCGGTTTTGCGGTAGCACTCGTGCAGGTACTCGGTGATTTCGTCGGGGTTGTCCCGGCCTTTGACGTGGATAAAGCAGGTGCATGACACAAGCTGGCCCTGCTCGTCCACCTTGAACTCAAACCGCTTGCCGTTGTAAGTCGGCTGGCGGATCAGCATTTTATTCCAGCCATCAACAGAGACGATCGGGCAGATGCCCCCGCCCTTGGCCGGGAATGCGTAGATTTCTTTCAGCAACGGATTCAGGTCGTACTCGTTGGACACGACCACGAGAGCCAGCATTTCCTCGTCACTAGCCCCCTTGAACACGGTAGCCTTGAGGGTGGCGGTCAGTTTGGCGGCGTCCACATTGAGACGGGAGGCCATGAATTGCAACGCGGACGGGCGTTGCGCGGGTGGGTTTTGTTTGGTTGTGGTTGCAGGCAAGTTACTCATTTTTATTTTGGTTATTGGTTTGGGGAAATGGGGGGGGGTTAGGGTTGGATCGGATCAATTGAGATCCGCTCGGAGTAATAGCCGTTGGATGTGCCCAGCCAGCGAATCACAACTTGGCCCTTCATGGTGGCGATTCGGTAAAACGTCCATGTCATGGACTCGGGTTGATAGTCGCGCTTAGGGCAATCGGCAGGGTCTTCGCCGCTGCTATTTTCCTCGGCCTGCAAAATCGGAGTGCCAACCAAGTCGGAAAGCTCGCCACACACGTCCTGGATGCTGACTGATTCGCAGCAATCTTGGTGGTGGTGCATGATGAATCCGGTTCCGTCAGGCAGCCGAAAAGTGATTGATTCATCACCGTTGCGATCAACGGCGGAAAATGTTTTTCCAAGTAGTTCTGGTATGCTCACAGGTGTATTAATCTAGTTGTTTCTCCGTAAATTCAAGCCGTCACGACCGCCGAATGAACCGCCTCCCAGGTGATATGCGTCATGTCCAGCCCGGCGGCAAAGGCGGCACTGATGGCCAGCGTGGCGAGGGGATATTCTTGGCGCACTTCCGGCGGCGTGATGGCGACGATGGCCCCGGCGACGTGGCGGAGTTCGATTTCTTGGCCGTGGTATTTTAGGATGTATGAGGTCATGGTTTTTTAAATTCGTAAATCCACACCCACGGATTTTGCGCCCAAGAGCCTTTGCCGTTGATGGATTCCCATAATGCCCAGTATTCCATTTGGGCGGGACCGGGTTTGCCGCCGACAAAATTGCTGGCAATGCGGGCGTCAAAAGTGTCAGCCACACCCTCCGCAATCGCATCCGCCTCGGAAATATCATTCAACCGCTCCACCCGCACGGCGGTTAGCTCAAGGGTGAGGCGGGATGCCTTGCGCGGCATGAAAATGGACGGCTTCCATTTGAGCATTTGCGGTTTTTTGCCGTCCGTTGCGCGGTAAATGTACTTTGCCCATCCGTTTTCATCGACCCACGGAAGCGGCACGTCGCAAAACGTTTCCTGCACCCACAGCCGGTCGCCAATTTTGCCTTTTGGCGATTTAACCCAAACCGTGCCTCCCTTTGGCGCATCCCAAAAAGCCGCCACCAATTCCCCTTTCACTTCCTCCATCTTCAAAAACGAAAAATCAAGCGGCCGCTGATTCATAAAATCAAGCCCCTGCAACCGCCGCGTCTGACTCTTACGATCCTCCAAAATGGCGCGGACCATTTCGGCTTTGAATAGGATGGGGTGGGATTTCATTTTCAATTCAACCAAACCACAATCACCGCAATCAAAATCAGCAGCACGAAACAGATGCCCGCCACGATCCCGGATTCCTGGCGGCCGTAGTAATTGGCCGAGTCGTGCGCATGCCGGCGGATTTCATCCCGCCGTGTCAGGTCGCGGGCCGGGTTGTGACCGATGATGAGGGTGGATGGAGGGCGGTTCATATCATTTTCCTTTGCGGTTTAAAAGCCCGGCGGCGGTTGTCGCGGGACTGGTTGTGAGTTTGGATTTCAAAGCGTTCAGCGCGGCCTTTTGCATCGGCTTTGACGGGCACCCCCGGCCCGCCTCCCAGTTGCTAATCGTTCCCTGGGAGATGTCCAGCAGCGCGGCCACGTCGTGCTGGGTGAGGTTGGCGCGCTCGCGGGCTGCGGTTAGCTGATCTTGGAAGGATTTTGTCATATTAAAAGTTAAAAGCGGGCGGTTGGCTGTCCCGCCCGTGCCGGACGATCAAGTAACCGGCAAAAGTTTTGCGTGGCAATCCTTCCACGCTTCATAGCTCATGCCGGAAAGATTTTTGTCGGCCAACGCCAATCCAGCCCCGTCAATGTGCTGGCCAATTTGCGAAATCAAAGCTTCCATGCGCTCAAAACTGTGCGCAGCGCGACAGTTAACAGCCTTGGCACGCAGCGCATTGGCTTGGTAGATGTGGATGTTGTGCGCAGCATGGGCGCCACTTGACGGCGGCTTGATTGCTTGGGGAATTGCTATTTCAGCGGGGTTTTTCATTTTGATCGTTTTGGTTATTTGTTATTTCGTGCTAACACAATCAAATTATCAGAAATTAATAATCTGTCTACTAATTTTTAATAATTGCAGAAAATAACAAGCAGCCATGATATTTAAGCACTAATATACAGTGCGCAAATCAGGAAGCGGGTTTGATGGGAGGGGCTATTGCGGGCGGGAAAAAAGAAGCCACCGCCCCGGCGAGAGCAGGCCGGGCGCGGTGGTGAATTTAAGGCTGTTGCAGGGTGGGGGATGGCTCTGAAGTTATATTCGATCCGAGTCCCAAGCGGCCTGACCGCCGAGCCGGACACCTTCGTAAATCATGGTGACGATGTGCGCTGGCACCCCGCAAAGTTCCATGGATTCTTTCAAAAGGAGGTCCGCCCGGTCTTTGGTCATTTCAGGACAATCGCGCAAGGTGCCGCCAGATTCCTGCACTTTGATTTTGCGCCGGTAAAGCACGTCATGCAAATACGCGCAAAGGCCATATTCCGCCCCGTCCTCCCCCGCCGGCGGGAGAAGTGACCAGAGCATTCGCGGGATGCTGGCCAGATCGCTTCGCGCGCCCTTGGCGATGATGTAGAGCGTTCCGTCCGCCGCCAGGTAGGGCACCTGCTCCATCATGGCGAAGTTTCGGAAGTCCACCGTCAGGGTGAGCGCGAAGCGGGTTTGAAAGCCGGGTTTCATGTTATTTGCCGGCGGCTTTGCTGAGTGCCGCCCCAACGACATTGCCCACGGCAGTTCCCCCGGCCGTGATGGCATTCACAGCGTTCGTGGTGATGGTCGAGGAGATATTCCCCACCGTGAAATTGTGCGTCCCTCCCAGGGCTCCTTGGTTCACCACCCCGCTCGCCACCTGACTGGCGTTCGGATCGGTGAAAAGGAAGGTGCCGCCGCCCCGGCTGTAATCAATCCAGGCTTCTTTGCTGGCGAGGAAGATCCGCGGGCGAGGAGCCCAGAAACTCGGCGCATTCGAGCCAGGCGCGGTGAAAGTGACGCTGCTGGCCGTTTCAGTGGCGGGCAGGTCGAGCGTCCCGACGGGGTACGTCACGGACCAGCCTGGCGGCAGGGCGGCGGCGTACTTTTTGACGACGTGCGCGGTCTCGCCTTTTTTGTCAAAGTGGGCGCAGCCGGTGAAGGTGAATATTACAAAGGCCAACAGGCCGGAGACGATTATGTTTTTCATAATGTGCATTTTGGTTGGTTAAATTAGGTGGCGGTGCCCCTGGGTGTGATTTGACCGGGAGGAGGGAGTGAGCCGGGCGGCACGTCAGGCGCGGGGTCTGTGGGCGTAGGGTCTGGCGTGGTCGTGGCAGCAACTTGAGCACGGGCAACCGGCACGGTAATTTGCGTTGTCTGCGTATCGGTTATGGTCGTGGTTTGCGTTGGTGGTTTAACATCCTTAATGCTCGTGTCCAGAAACGAAATCCAAACCATGAGCATATCTACGATGACCGCACAGGCCAACTTGAACAGCGTGAACCCGCTAATTTCCGCAAAGGATTGGTAGCCGTCCAGCCCGCTGATAATGCCGTTAATGCCAACGACAACGGCGTAAATCAAACATCGGACGACGGACATTTTCCAGAATGTCGGCAATTTATCAAACATGGCGCGTATTGAATCGCTCATTTGGTCGTGTCTCCTTCTTCTTTGGCTGTCGGCACGTAAGTCTCGCCCGGCTTGCGGCTCATGGCCCGGCGCACGGCAGCGGCGTCCATGCCCTGCTGGCGGTATTTCTCCGCCCGTTCTTTGGCCACCATGCGGTTGTCAATGCGGGCGTCTCGATAGTAACGGTATGCGGCGATGCCAGAAAAGATGCCAATGATCCCTACAATGATTTTGAGCCAATCCCCCACCAGTTCAAGCCAGAGCGCACCGGCACTTGTGGCGGTTGCGGCCAAATAGACAAGTCCTAAAAAATGTTCAAAATGTTTTATCATGCCCCTTTCGCCCCTAATTGGGTTTGTGGTCATTTGTACTCAATTTGCAAAACGGCATTAGAATACCACAACCGCACCGGCCAGCCGTTTGAATTGGCGAATTTCCAGTCGCCGGTTTTCATGTTGTTGGTGTAAACGGACAAGTTGGCTGGCCACGAGTTCGACGGGTAATAATAGTTGGTCAGGCCCGCCGCGTTGCCTACATAATTTGCCGCAGCACTCACCCCGGCCACGCTCGAAACAAACGTCACCCCACCGGGCGCGTTGCTGCTGTTGATGTTTGAGGGAGCGGTCATGACAAAATTAGTCCCCCAATTATGACCCCATATTTGCGGAGGAATGACTTTTACCGCAGCGCGAAACTGTGCTGCCGTGTTCGTGGCGCAGATGGCCAAAGCCAAATTGCTGTAATGCGTGCCATCTTGAAAAATGTTGGTATCGTAACAGTTTTGAAAAATGGCGTCATCGTCCACCACGCGCCAGATGTTGGGGTCGTTACGAATATAATTATTTACCACGTCCCGGAAATAAAACGCTGACCAGTAACCATCAAACGGCTGCCTTGCTTGAACAGTGTGCGCGATCACATAAAGGCCATTGGTGACGATAGATGACACCAAATTGCTATAGGTGATTATTTCGCTGTAGGGCTCTTGGTTGGTCATGTCGTTTGCGGTGCACCACAGATTGACAATGCCTGTTTTTCCCGAGTTCGCCAGAGCCCGCAGAGATGCCGCGTTGGTCTGCCAGGCGAGGACGGAAAAACTGAGTGGAGTCCCACCAACGGCGATATTTGAAAAGGCCAGAAATTGGTTAAATGGGTAGGTGTTCGTGAGCACCGGAAAGAGCAAAGCGGAGCGACTATCCCCCAAATGGACCAAGAAGCAATTAGTGGGCGCAAAGGGGAATACGGTGGCATCTATTGCCGCTTGAACTGTGGTGGCTGTTCCGCTGCCATTGCCGCCTAGCTGGGTGTTCGCGGGGCTATAGGTGGTAGTGGCCGCACTGCTGGGCGATGACATTGTAGTGCCTGTCAAAATCGCCGCCACGCCCGCAAAAGAGTAAGACGACGGTTGGTAGTAGTCAAAATAGTTGCTGGAAGTGGTGGTTGAAAGCCACAAAGGCAACCGGGAATGGTTTGTATTGTTGGCATCGTTGAAATACCAGCCAAAATCAAAAGCGGAGCTGGTAAGATTGCTGGAAAGGACGCACACCAAAACGTAACCGGAATTGATTTGAGTGGCCGGAATTGCCAAAGATTGTTTGACGCCCGGAGTGCCGGTGGTGCCTTGAGTTACGGTGATATTCGTCTGCAACAATGCCGTATAATTCGTAGGCGAAAATGCGCCAGAAGGCAAGGTGCTGGACACAATCACCCATACACTGGCATTAGTGGGCTGGCCATTTCCGCCAAGATAAAATTGGACGTTGGTTGCCAGCACCGGGGACGTGATTGCGGTCGGGAACACCATCCCCACTTTGGCTTGCGCCTGCTGGTAAATGTTTCCACCCGCGTCTACGGTCGTTGGCGGCATTTGCTGCGGAACAATATACCCCGTTATCAGATTAGTGAGGCCCGCGCCATTGCCAGTAAAGGTGCCGCCCAACGTCGTGCCGGTCTGGCCGTTGGTAATAACTTGCTGGCTGATTAATTGACCATTAACAATGTTGGTAATGGCCGATTTGGGCGTGGGTGGTATGCCGGGCAACGCCAGGGCGTTGAGGCCGATCAATCCCAAAATACAAATTAAAAGGTGTTTTTTCATATTATTGCATCCAGTTTGTGAATCCGATCACCGCTCCCGAATTATTGTCGCGCCAAAGTTGAGTATAAATCACATGACCAACGCCGCCGTTGGTCCACGTCCAACCCCATTTAGATTGGTACACCAGCCCCTGGGTGTTGGTTGCTGTGCTGACGGGCAAAAATGAGGATTGAGAATTATCCGGCGGCATCCACCAGGCAGTTCCAGAATTTGTGTAAACCCCGTTGGCATCAGCACTGTTGGTCCAACCCTGAAACGTAAAATTGGCCGCATAATCATAAAGCTGGTTGGTTGCCAAAGTAACGATCTGGCTGGCGTTTAAATTGGTTAACCCCGAACCGTTCCCCGTGATTTGGCCGGCAAGGTATGCTTTGGTTTGTTTTTCACCAATTCGGATAATGTTATTTTCCAAAGGCACCCCAGCCGCACCAATCAAAATGTTGGATGATTCGTTTGCGGAATAAGAATTACCCGCATTAACCCCAATAGCAATGTTGTTGGACCCGCCCGCTCCGGCTCCGCCCAAATTGACCAAAGCGTTATAACCCAACGCGGTGTTTGCGGTGCCTGAGTATATGCTGTTCAAAGCGTTTCCACCCAAAGCAACGTTATTTTGTCCGGTAGTCAAATATGTAAATGTGCTGGCACCCATACCAACATTTTGCACTCCGGTTGCTGACAACGGATCACCCAGCCCTAAAAATATATTGTTGTTGGTGTCCATGGAAAAAATTGAACCATTCGGAGAATTGATTTGGGCGGTTGTGCCCGAAAGCGTCAATAAAGTTCCGCTGATTGATCCGCCCCCAATGCTGCCCGCATAAATTCCCGCCGCACCGCCGGTTGAAGTTGTAAAGGTAAATCCACCATCGCTAGGCAAGGTTTGAATATATTCCAAAGTTCCACCGGTTACCGAATTACCGCCCATGTATAAAGTCGCTTGATTGCCGCCAGTGTTGGCAATCGTAACCGGACTGTTAAAATAAGCGTTGGTGGCGTTATTAGCCACAAACTTTGAATTTACATATTGCAAGCTGGCAACGTTGGTCGAGCGGGGATACCCGCCCCAAGTGTCATTGAAGTTGGAAGTCGTCAGCGTCCCATTGCCCGACCAGTTTGCCCCCATCAAAATGCGGTTGTCAAAGTTTGCCGAGGCAACCCCGCCCAAGGTGTACATGGTGTTGAGGCTTGGATTGTAAGCCAAAACCGGGCCGCCGAACCATCCGTAAATTGCGCCGTTGGTCAAATAGAAATTGGCCCCCAACGAGACATCGGACTGTTGGCCGTTGGTCAGCACGGACCAGCCGGGGATGAAGCTGGGATCCAAGTTGAAACCAATTGCCCCGGCCCCATTGGTCGCAGTCAGCGTGTAATTGCCGTTGGTCAGATTTGCCCCCGCCCCCCCGCTATTCGTGTAATAATAATTGTTCGTAAAATTCACAACGACAAATGGATTAGCGCTCTGGTGCAGTGAGATATTCCCGGCCCATACCAGATTGCTGGATGCATCCAAAACCAGATAGGTATCCCAAAAGCCCGTTGCCGGGTTTGTCATGTAGTAGAAGTTGGGAACCAGCCAGTTAGTTCCGTACCCGGTCGGCTTTTGATAGGTCACGGGCGGACCCTGCACGTTGTATGATCCGTCCGCGTTGCGCACATTCTTGAATGCCTGGAGGCGGTAGCTATTCGTGTCCAGCATCCCGGTCAGGCTATTCGTGAAGGCAAAGACGACGAGGGAGGCGCGCGCGGGTGCGATGGCCAGGATAAGCAAAAGACCCCATAGCGTGATTGATTTGACCATGTTAGTATTCATGCATTTTTTGGGGATGTTGTCAATTGAAAGGCACTGCCTTGTTTAATTCATCACGCCGTTTTGCGCATGCACCACACCCTTGGACATTCGTTGGCCTGTTAGCTTTCGCCGCCACATAGTCCACCGCTTTGGCAATCGGATGTGCCACTGAATGCACCACGTCGCCCAAACCTTTCGGCTTGTCTGGAAAGAATCTAGATTTCATGGCAAAAACCACCCGTAATCAAACGTGCTGCAACCCGCCGCGTTGGCCATTAAAAGCGTCCGCGTTGTCCATGCACCCGCCGGACTGCCGGGAGCGGGCGGCAATATACCGCTCATGCTTGCAATTGGGCTCACCACGCCAACCGTGATGAATCCGGGGTAAGACACTGATTCGCCACCACCAATCCCATAACCAGGCGGTGCAAGTTCGGCTTCGACAATCGGCTCAAGGCAATAGTTATTCGCTGGATTGCATGACCCATCATCTTGATTCAGCGGCGTTCCGTCACATGGCGGATTGTGCGGCGATTGCCAATATTCATCCGTCATGGTGTCCATTACCGCCCCGTACCACGCGCAACCATAGACCTGATCAAAAGCGGGGGCGGTGAATCCCATCTTGATGCCGTTCCCAAATGTCTCCCCATTGGGCGACCAGCAAACCACGCGGGGAGCGCAACCGATGTTGGACAGGCAGTGTTGAACCGCGCCAAAGCTGGAAACGTAGCCAACCCCGCCCAAGGGTGTCGGCAATGGCAACGCCGAACCGGAGCAATCCGTTGCACCCGTCAGCCGCGCTGTCTCGCCAATCACGCGATTATTCGTCACCCATTCCAGCGTCACGAAGTTACCTCGA
This sequence comes from uncultured Verrucomicrobia subdivision 3 bacterium, assembly GCA_903936645.1. GTDB lineage: Bacteria > Verrucomicrobiota > Verrucomicrobiia > Limisphaerales > UBA11358 > UBA11358. Next base: position 11,789 of record CAIZWI010000360.1, on the reverse strand, counting down.
GGATATCCGCTATTCATGTACCACGGATTAGGGTCGCCATGAATTGTCACCCATGCCGCCGTGGGGTAGTTTGTCATGGTGAACGTCGTGTCATTTACCCGCGTAGCCGCAACATTGGCTGCCAAGGCGTTCATGTTGGCATCCCAAACGTCAACGTATTCAACCCCAGACACGTTCATGCCAAAGTTAGGTTGTGCCCCGCTAAAGGTTGCCGTCGTGCTCGCCATTGTGATTGCCACCCTGCCGGATAGTGAGGGGGCGGAAATCAATCGAACGGGCGCAATGTAAGAGCCCGTGTCTGGAAACCCTCTCGCTTTGTAAACCGTGTCCCAATTGCTTGGCGCATTGTAGGATTTTGAACCAGCCAAAGTGATTGCCGTTCCACTCCCGCTAATCGTATAAAACCCGTCAATCGCCCCGGCGTTTACATAGGCCCAAATGCCAGAGGTTCCACCCGTTATGGGCGTTGCCAGCGTGAGATTTGAACCCGTTGCCGCCGACACACAAAACACCCGCGCTTCATCAATGTAGAACTTCGCGTTACCCGCATAATTCCAATTTTGGGCTGGCCACTTTTCAACAATCTGCGCCCATTTAACGCACCGGATGGTTGCATTATTGGCGTTTGGCGGTCCCGCTGGCATGTCGGCAAATACGATGGATGCTCCCGGCCCTATCCCTGCCGCGTCTTGGCCATTAGTCCATTGCGTCGCATTGGCGGGTATCTGGACACCCGTTGAGGTCAAATCCAAAACGTCACTGCCATAGCCGGTGGTTAAAAAACCACTGTCCATGAACTGAAACGGAAAAGAAAACGTGTTGATATATCCCGCTGCATTGGGTGCCCCTAAAATGCTCCCGTCATAAACCAAATACGTCGTGCCCGCAATCGTCGCCCGCACATTGCCGTCAACGTATGCCCCGCCCGTGTCGTAATTAACCAATGGCTCAATGGGGCCAATCTCATTACGAGACATTTTGGGCAGGATGGAGCAATACCCGTCCGTGCGCCACGGATGCTGCAAATCATCTGACAAATTCCAATAATTCAGCAACGACACGCAATCCGCGTAAACCGTGGCGGAAGTCAGTGCATCAGCTAGTCCCGCCGTAATAGAAATGGTGCCATAGACCGAAGTTGACCCCGTGGATACGCACGTTGGCGGAGTGCCGCTTGTGCCGGTAAAAGCGTAAGAAGTGAGCGAGTAATTGACGCTCGTGTTGTCCATTGTCAGCGACTCATCGGCAACCAAATACGAAACCATTCCAGTCAAATCGCACATGCCTGAAACGGGATTATAAGTTTGCGTTCCGTAATACGAATACCGCTTGCGAGTTGCTGTTAATGTACTGCCTAAAGTCAATGTAACTTCTTCAATTAGCACGTCAACCGTGCCGGATGAAAGCTCTACGGTTTCCCAAAGCTTTTGGTCACTGGTCGTCCCCGTGCAATAACTGCCAGAAAAAATAAACCCCGAAAACTTAGCCGCTGCCCCGTTGTAATCGCACGTTTTAAGCCATTCCAAAGGATTGCCCAAACAAGAATAGAATTGCCCTGCGCCGTTGCCGTAAATCATGGGGTCAGGCGATGGCGAACCAGTGTATGAACTTGAACCGCTGCCCGTTGTTTCCCCCGAGCTGGCGTTTACGGTGAAATTGCTGGCATGGGTGCCCGTGTAAAATCCACCCGCGCCATTCGTTGAAGTTGTGCCAACGGAAATGTTATAGGTGCGATATTTGGTCGTTGGTGGGGTGAGATTGGCCAAGCCAACCGCCGCCGTGATGGTTGGCCCCGGTGTTCCCGGTGTGTAGCATACCGCCGATATAGGGGCAGTGCCGCTAACGGATTGCGCACGTTCTTTAAAACCAAAAATGCCTTGCCATTGCCTTTGGGCAGCAACGCCCTTAAACCCCCGCTTCTGACAAATGCCGTCAAGGTTCATGGTCGCATTGCCCCATGTTTTAGTGGTCATTTCCCCGCTGCCCCCGCCACTCCATCCCGTCGGCAAGTGCCCCGGCAAGTATTCCCCCGGCACAAGGATGGTTGCGGAAACAATTTTACCCGCACTTGCCACAATGGCTATCTGCGTCGCTCCTGTGCCATTAAAGATGAGGATGCCCCCGGTTGCGGTCAAAGTGCCGGTCGTGTATCCAGTGCCCGTACCGCCCACGGGAACGACAATGGATAGCAAAGCTTGCGGCGAGGTCCATGCGGTTGTTGGCAATGCCCCGCCCGTGCCCGTCCCAACCCCACTCGTAATCGAATAATATCCCGCCCAATACTGCCCGCCAATTTGGGTACCAGATGGCGAGACGTAAAGCTCTTGGGGTGGATAAAAACCCGCCGTGGAGTATTGCGGAAAGCCCGAGCCCGAACCAAAATCCGTGATCGGAAATTTGACCGATACCGTGCCCGACGATGATGCGTGCGCATACTGCGGCCCCAGATTGCACCCCTGCCAGCAAAGGTGATTGAATGGGTACGGCTTGTCCGGTCCCCCCGGATTGGTGTAAATGCTCATTAGCAGTTGGGGGATTGGCCGCCAAACATCCAGAATACATTTGCCCCGTCAAGGTCGCCCGTCCACGGGTGGCTGCCATAGCTGCCGCCCGTTGCGCCGGGGTATGGCAACTGAGGCACATTATACGTTTTCAAAACTGCCGCCGGTACATTTTTAACCGCAACCCACCATCCCGTCCGGCTGCTAATTATTGTGCCGGAAACCGCGTCCGTGTAGGCACCCAAAGCCAGTGGGTTGTTGGTCGAAATGTAAACGACGGTTTGCGTGGCTATGGCAACGGTCGGGTCGAGTTCGATTTTAGGCGATTGAAACTGCCAGCCACCCGGCACGGCCGCCCCGGTTGCAGGCATGATAATCCGCATCGAAAGTTCACTGATGTCGATCCGCGCTTTTTTAGCTGAGAGAATATTTGCCCCGTCGGTCGCAGGTGCAAAAATCTCCAAATTACAAAGCGCATTCGCCACCGCAATGAGCCGGTCGCGATATTCCTTTTCCAGAAGTTTCGCCCCGTTGTTTTTAATCGGCGGAAGCCTGGTGCCTTGCAGTCCGGAATTGTTGTTAGATTTGCTCATCTGGCTAAAACGTAAAGCGTGGCCCGGGCGACAATGTTGCCGGCGTAATCGGCAAGGCTCGAATCCTCGGCAACGTATTGACCGACATTGGCGTCCCCGGACTGCCCGCTGCCTGATCCATGCGTCCCATTCCAAATCAGGGAAGCCCACCCGGCGGCCGTTGCACGGGTTATCCAGGCTTTGTATTCCGTCACCGTGGGCAGCGTCTCAAAATAGGTCAGCGACCCCAAGGTGACGCCCCCGGCGACTACCAGCGAAAGCGTAGGCAAGCTCAAATCGTACGAGCCGGAAACCTTGGGGAAAAAAAGGGATTTGCGGACGGTGGGGATGTCGGCTTTTTGGTAAACGCAATTTACGGCCGAGCCGCCGGAGTCCAGTAGACTGGTTGCAGTGCCCGGTGTCCCGGCGATCACGGTGGAAATGATATTGGCCGGGTCAACGACGAAATAATCATAGCGGATTCGCACCAAAAAGTTACCAGGCGGAAATCCAACGTCCCGCGAACTGCCCCCAATGGCCCCTGGAAAGCCAGGGTAGGTGAACGCCATCATTTTGAAGTCATCCCAAGAGGCAGGGACGACGTTAAACCGGGCGGAAAATTTGACGTTGAATCCGCCGGCAAAAGATGGCGCGGACAGATTTGTCAGGATCGCTGAGGCGTCCAGCAGCCCCGCGAACGCACCGGAATTGCTGGGGGTGTTCTTTGGGGCGGGCGGGAAGCTGCCGGCGGCCTGCTCAAAGGCCTGCTCGAAGCCGTAGGCGGCAAACTGAATGGGACAGTCGCCCGGTAGCGGAAAGACGCGCAATGACTGGCCAGCGGCGACGGCAGCGGTATTGCTGGATGCCCGGTAAAGTACGCTGGCTGTTTGCGACGTGCTCATTCGCTGGTTTTGATGACAATGCCATCACCCTTGGCACGGGCGTTCAATTCGGCAATTCCGGTATTAATTTGAATCAATTCCTCGTTCATTTTCGTAGCCTTCATGGCGGGCGTCTCAATACCCGCTTGGGAAAGCTGGTTTTCAGCATAGACCCGGCGGTTGCGGTCATCCAGGGCCGCCCCGCCAATCAGGTTCCCCCGCTCGTCAAATTGGGCGTTGCCGTGGATCACGTCCCACATTTGCTGCTTGGCCGCTAGCTCAGCCTCCCTGGCAAGCTGCCCGAAGGGCCCGTCGCCGCGTTCAAGGTCATATCGGCCACCAGCACCATAGGCACGGCTCAAACGTGCGGTGTAGCCACGCCCGGCAAGCTGGGCGATGGTTGGCCGGTCAACATCAATGTCATTAATCCGGTCGCGCACGTCGCGCGCCTTTTTCTGCTCTTCGACCATCTGCTTGTTGATCTCTAAAGTTTCGCGGTCGTGCTCTTTTTTCTTTTGCCCCGCCTCGGCTTTTTCCTTTTCGGCCTCCGCTTGCTTCTCCGTTATTTGCAAGGTCAGGCGGGCGATTTCCTGCTCCGCCTGCGCATATTCCACCGTGTCCTTTTTCATCCCGCGCATTCTGACCAGCAAGTCCATGCGCTCAAACCCAAGGGCGTTGGCCTGCTGTTGCGGGGAAAGGTGTTTTAATCTGTCCTCATCCTGTTCTCGGCGGGTTTGCTCATGAATGCGGGCGATTTCGTGTTCAATTTCCAGCTTGCGCTCGGCTTGGCGGTTTAGGATTTCCGGCAATTCCTTTTCCCGTTTTTCAAGGTCTTTGGCGGACTGCTCTTCGCCCTGGGCGGCCTTGTGGTAGCGCCACGCGGAAGGCCCGACCACGGCAGCCAGCCCGGCGGCGACCAACCCGGTCCCCATCATGATCGTCGAGCCTCCAATCAGGGAGACGAGCCGGAGCATGGACCCAAACATCTGCTTGAATCGCCCGCTGATCCCCTCGTGGACGATTACGAAAAGCTCCCGCAGCGCGCCGGTTGAGCCGTGCAACTCATGCGCCACTTTGCCGGCACCTTCGGCCAACTGCTCCGCCTCTTTGACCAGCTTCCCATCCTCGCCAACCTTGCCCAAAATCTTTCCGGCGGCGTTGAAAGCGTAGCCCCCGGCAACCATGCCACCAGCCCCGGCGACGCCAACCGCCATATTTGCCGGAATGCTCCCGGCGGCGATCCCGGCATTAATGGCGGCCTCCTTGGCCAGCCGCTCTTCGGTCAGCTTCAAAAGCACGGCCTGATTCGCTTTGTGGGTGGCCAGCTCCTTGGCGGCGGAAGCCTCCATGGCCAGGTCTTTTTTGGCGAGGGCGGTTTTCCAAAAGTCCGCGTAATCCATCGCGTCCTTTTTTTGACGGTCGCGCATGGCGTCAAGGCCGCGATTGGCCTCCCGGCCATCAAACCCCATCCTCATCACCAGTTGCTCTTGGGTGTCGGCCATATCAATTTTGCGACCGGAAACGCTCGCCTAGTTTCGGCAAAGCGGCGGCAATTAATTTGTCAGATTGGTTGGACAGGGCGGATGTGCCGTGTTCCATGGCCTGCCGTGCCTTGCGGATTTGAAAAACGATTTTCAACGGCACCAGCAGCGGATTCTTTTCCGGTGGACAATCCGCCCGCCAAAAATCCAGCCGGAAACCGTGATTTTTCGCCATTTCCAAGGCGATGCCAATTTCGTCGGCGTAAAACGATTTTTGACCGGCATCCCCGTCGCCGGCGTCAATAAATGAATCTTCGACATATTGCAGGATCTCGGAAACCACTTCACGGGCGGGCAGGTTGCCTATTGGCGCAAAAGCTTCGTTGAATCGATCGCGGGCGGTTGGTGGTGTCTTTTTTTGCCACCATTTGCGCGGCGGACTAGCCTTTGACCCGGCCTCATACATGGGGGATACAATCCAGAGAAAAGTCATGAGGTCCGCCGGCAGTCCCGGGCGCTCGTTGCCTGGCTCGCAAAGCTGGTCCGCCGTGAGTCCGCCAATGAACGGCGAGCGGACGAGGGTGAGCAGGCTCACATGAGCCGCGCAAAGCGGCTTCACGTCAAACCCGCAGATTGTCTCGTTCAAACCAAAACAGGCGGCGGCGCGAATGAATCGCTCTCTCGCCACCTGTTCGGTGTAGCCGGGAAAATCTGCCAGCGAGAAATCGACGGCAGAGTTCATTTTGAGGTTAGAACAGGTTCAGCGTTGCCGAGCTGTTCGGGCGGTCGAGCTCGAGTTTCAAGCTCCACTTGTTATTGCCGGCAGTGGTCAGCGAATTGGATGTGATCACCCAGCGGGAAATGGGCTCGTAAACCGGGGAGGCCGCCGTGCTGGCAATGGTGGTCCCGATACTGACCTCAATGTAATCGCCCGGTGCCAGCATGGGTTGCCCGGCGGATTGAATGAACGTGCCGCAATTTAAGGTTGGCTTCCCGCGCATGACCGTCGGGTCATTGTTGGACTCACCATATCGCCCGGTGGTCATCATGGTTTCGGAGTTGAATTCCAGCGACAACTCGGAGACTGCGACCGGACTACCCACCGGGTTGGCCGGTGCCCCAGAGGCAGGGCCGGGAACGGCGATATTTGCCAGTCCGGCGGAGTCTGCCGCCACCGTGGGTCGATAGAATTGGAGCAAGGCACGAATGCCACCAGCTGGCCCGATCGGTGTGCCGGATGCGCTGTAAAGGATTACTGGGGTTGCTGTGACGCTCATAGTTTTGGTGTATTATTGGGCGGTGATGGAATAGGTGTTGCTCCCCCCGGACTGCGGGGCGGTCTGAATAAAGCCGGACAAGGGCACCTGCATTTGTACGGTGGGGTAAACATTCGTCCAGCTTTGCGGGGTGGCAATGCTCGCCCCGGTGACACCGTTGCTGGTGGCGTTGAACACGCTAGAAACGCTCAAAACGTAGAGCGTCGGCCCGTTGGTAAGGGTCATGCAAAACGAGTTGGTGCATTGCGTCATTTGGTTTGTGATGCTGGAAATGACAACAGTGGTTGCCGGGAAGGTCATGTAAACCGGCGGCGACACGGCGGACAGGGTGGAATTGGTGGTAAAGATGACAGCGACCGGCCCGCCGTTGATCGGATAGCCGGCGCGGGCGGTCATCACAACCAGGGCGGCGGCAATGGCGAATAGTGCAAGGGCGATTTTTTTCATGAGGTCAATAGGTTTGCATCCCCGCTGGCCACGCGGACGGTGGCACGGAGAACGCTAGTTTGATGTTGATGGTTGATCGATATGTCCCCTCTTCTGGGGTGATGGTCGTGCTTAAATTGTCGGCGTAAAATTCAGAGACTTGGTGGCTGGCTAAAATGGCATTGATGCCAGTTCCGGCAAAAGCGGAATTGTCCATCGCAATCCCCGGCTGAACCTGCGGGATGATGGCCAGCACTTGCGCCCGCAACTGGGTGTGCAGGGTGTAATTGGGATTGGTGATGATCCCCAGCCGCATGTTTCCCACCCAAGCCTTTTCGCGCAAATTGGAATTGGCGTCAATCGCGTAAGCCTGGCGGACTGGCTGGAAATCGAACGCGGCAATGTAAACGCGCGGGCGGCACTTCTGAAAGGTCAATGCCTGAAATGCGGTGTAAAATGGCGTGGCCCCCTCCGGGGGCAGCCAATTCTCAGCATCCTGGTCGCCATCATTCGGCGGCACCGAATATCCGGCAATGGTGGCGAACATGGACTGCACGGCGGTTTCGATCACCGTGAAATCGTATATGGCTTGAAAGTCGGAGAAATTCAAAGCGTGTCCTCCGTCTTTTCAAAGTAGACTTGCCCGGTTTCAAAAACATATTTTGCGCCCCTGGCCAGCTTGGAGAGCTTGGCTTGCAGAATGCGGCCGGTGCCGTCAATCACCCGCTGTATTTTAGCATCCAGATTCGGGTTATTTTCCAAGCCTTTTCCGAAAACCGTAAAAGTGATGGCGGGCTCCGGGGTGTTCATGCCCTGCTCGTCCACGCGGGATTTGCCGGCGCGCTCGGCGGCAGGCATCCGGGAAGCCTGAAACGAGGTCACCTTTTTGCGCGGGACATAGCGGATCGCCACGTTGTAAAACGCGGCCCCTAGCTGGCCCATTTTCCCCATGATCGAGGATTGAATGGAATTGGCGGCAGTACGCGTCACCATGCCTTTTTGAATCTGAATGATGCGCTGCTTTCCACGCTGGCCGACTTGAATCCGCGCCTTTTTTGGCGGGAGGTTTTTACCCTGCTCTCCGCGAAAGAAATCCATTGCGGACTGGCCTTCCAGCCCGGTGTGGTCGTCGCTATTTTTAACGCCCACAAGGGCGCCTTTGGAGGCATAAAGCCAAGTCCAGTCAGGATGCTGCACGCCCGGCTCGTCCAAATTCAATTCGCTGGGTAGAATGGCCACGGTTTTAAAAACGGCACCAGTGGCCCGGCGGGTGGCCCTGGCCTTGGTTTTTGGCCCGATGACATCGCCAATGCGCCCGGCGAGCTGGCCGGTCTCTGTTTTCAAAGCCTGCTGCACCTCACCGTCGCCACTGCCGCGGCCAAACAATGCGCCCGCCAGATCGCTCAGGCGCTTGTTCAGGACGGAATAATCAAGGGTGGCGTTCATTGATCCTTAGGCAGTCGCTTCTGCGCCCAGAAGGTGGTCATGGCCCCGGCGGGGTCGTTTACCCGTTTCAAGATTTCGCAAGTGGCAGTTTCGCCGTAGAGGAAAAACTGCACCAAATTTCCCATGGCGATAGCGGCAGCCTGGACATTGTTCAAAACATTGAGCTTCACCATTTCCCGGGGATCCTCCCCAATGTCGGTTGGCACCGTGCAGGGGTCGACGTTGCCCTCGATCTCAGCGGTGAAAAGTGCGCCCGTGGTGAGGTTTTTAACCGGGTCCGATGTGGTCGGAGCCCGGTCAAAACAGGATGCGTACAGGATGGAATGCAACTCGCTCACGGGCAGCTAATTTTCTGCGAATACCAGAGAGTGCTTTGATTGGTGCCGGTCGTGACAGCGTAGCTTACCAGCTTCAAATAGCCATATCCTCCCACAGTGATATTCGTAACAGCAACATGGTTGGTGGGTACGATGCCGGCAGACTGAACGCATGCATGCACCCAAGTGAACTGCTTGGAGAGGTCGCCACCGCCAGAGCCGCCGGAGACAGACGGTGCAAAGACGTAGGTGTTCGTCGCCCCGGCGCTGTTGGTCGGAACAAGCATGTCATCTTCAAGGGCGATGACTTGATACTTCATGGGACCGATTTGAGGCTGCAACGCGGTTGGCCAGTTGGTCGAGCCGGTAAAGGCGTTGGTGGTCACAAATTGGCCAATGTTCGCATTGTACAGCGAGCTAAAGCTGATGGACGCGGGAATATAGGACGGCGGCCCGCTCTGCGCTTGCGCGGTGGCGGCGGTGAACAATGCGCCAATCGCACAGGCGACGGCGATGATTTTGGAATTAATTTTCATGGTCTGGTGTTTTATTGGTTGTGGGTCATCGGTTGAGTTATGCGGCCACTTCGACCGGCTTGGGGGCAAGCAGCGCGGCGAGGGTTGCTTTTGCTTCGGTCCAAGCCTTGTCGGCGGCGTCGAATTCGGCTTGCGCGGCGTCCAGCCGGTTTTGGTGTTCCTTCAATTTCACACCTGCCTTTTCGGCGGCGTCAAGAGAGGCTTTCACGGTGGCCAGCTTGCCCCGGGCCTGCTCGCGTTTCACATTGGCGATGCCCTGCTCTTTCTTGGCTTTCACCAGCGCGGCGGCGGCGTCAATCTTGGCCTTCCGGTCGGCGGCAACCTTTTCGACGGCCGCTTTCTGGATGGCTTTGAAGTTTTCCACGTCCGCGCCGGCCGTGTCACTGATCCATATGGCGACGTTTTCCGTTTCGCAGGCAATCAGCTCCATGCGCTTGATGCCCTTGGGGAATTGGTGGGCTTGCTTCGCCTCATGGTATGCGTTGCAAACCACGTTTGCGGGCTTTTCGATGCCCATTAAAACCTTGGGCGTCTCCCGGCCTTCGGTGTCCGGGTATCCAACAATGAGAAAATGTTTCATAATATTTTTAAAACCCGGCGGGGCGTGGGCACCCCGCCGGGAACCTATGAACTAAATCGACTATTGGCTCTTGATGATGATCGCGGCGGTGGTGTCCACGGCAACCGCGCCCAGCATGAGGTCGTAAGACGCGTAGAGCGTGCGGGAATTGGGGTCAAACCAGATGTAGGTCGCCACCGGGATTCCGGGGCCGTCCATCATCACCGATCCGATTTGAACGACGTTGCCCGGGATGCCTTCCGGGGGATTCAAGGGCAAACCGGCGATAATGCCGATAGCCTGCGGGTTGAGCGCCAGGCCGCGAACGTAGGGGTCGGCAGCCTGCCATTCGGTGAGAAGCGCGATGACATCCCAGCCGAAAGCCTTCCATGCGCTTTCCATGCCGCCCACAACGCCAGCTTGCTGGAAAAATCCGGGAGTGTTGGCAATACGGGCGATATATTCGCCGTCCAGAATCACGTTTTTGATGCGCGACTTTTTCAACTGGCCTTGCAGGGTCGCCAGTTCGGAGAATCCAAACGCGCCGGAATTAATGACGAGCGGGCTCTGGCCGCCAAAGTTGGCAATGGTGACCGGGACGGTCACAACTTGCGCGATTTTGGAAGCCAGCGAGCCAAGGGAGGCTTCGATCAAATCAGCCATGCGGATGCCGGAATTCAATTGCGAATTCGTGATATGCATCGTTTTGGTGTACTGCGCAACCGTGATGGCCGGGCCCGTCAGGGTGGCATCGCCCGTCCGGAAGTCGGCGGCGTTCGTTTGCACGTCGCTCCCGTCCTGCACGGTGGTGTTAAATTTCTGAATGCCGGTCGCCAGGGGCTTGAATGGATCGACAGAGTTATCCCGGCTAAAGCAGCGCAGGGCCGGCACCTGAGGGCCAAGCTTGGTGATGGCCCCCATGATGAGAAAATTTGTGGTGATGCCGGCGGCAAAGCTGTTCTCGTTGCGCACACCACTTTTGCGATCACGGGCCATGGCGTCCTGGAGGAAGCGCGGGTAATTTTCCTTGAACGCCTCATATTTCGCAATGGGCGTCCCGCACTCTTTGAACATGTTTTGAACCATGGTCGTCGGGCGGCCCTGATAGCCGTTCAGCGTGGTCGGGGCAACGAATTCAATCTGACCATTCCACGCGACCGGCTCACCCCCGGCAAGCATGGCTTCTTTTTCGTCCAGGATCTTGAACGTCGCAGCCTCGTCAGCAAGCGCGGCGGAAACGAAAATGGCGACCTCTGCATTCGTAATTTTTTGCTGGTCAACATAGGCTTTCACCTTCGCTTCAATGCGAGCCTTGCGCTCGGAATTGAATAGCGCCATGACCTGCTCAATGCTGGTCACGTTGGACGGCGCGGGTGGCACGACCGGCGCGGCAGGCGCGGGTGGGGGAGTGGAAGCGATGGGGATTTTCAACAATTTGGCCGTCAAATCCTCGATGGATTCGGCCTCCGTGGCGGTAATGCCGTGCGTTTTGAGCAGGGCAACGATTTGGGATTTTGTCATAATGTTTTCAGTCGTTGATGTGTTGTTTTGGTTGCCCGCTGCGGGTGCGGCGGAAAGTGCGTTAAAAATGTGCGCGGGAATGTTTTTCCACTGGGCCAGGATCGCGCGCGGAATGGGGTTGGCGAGTGCCGTGGCGTCCTCGTCATCCCCCATGTCAGCAAGGCCGTACTCGACAGCCTTGCTGCCGCGAATCCAGGTTTCGGCCTCCATGTCGGCCTTGATGTCCTTTTTGTTTTTGCCCGTGTGCTCGGCATAGATGTCCACCAGCGCGG
>CAIZWI010000359.1 GCA_903936645.1 uncultured Verrucomicrobia subdivision 3 bacterium | reverse complement strand
GCATCCGGTGCGGGATTACCAGTCCACCACCTATGTCTCCAGCCTCAAACCCATCGGCCAGTTCGGGCCGCTGCTGCGCCAGGAGGCCATCCGCCGGGGGCTGGCCAGTGCCGACAAGGTCGTGCTCCTCATTGACGGGGCGGCGGGATTGGAAGGCATGGGCGAGGATTGCTTCAAGGACGCCGTCCAGATCGTGGATTATTACCATGCGCTGGATCACGCGGGCCAGGTGCTCGAAGCCCTGCTTGGCAAGCACCATCCGGACTTCAAAAAGCGGCGGAGCCGCTGGGCCAAACGGCTGCTGCGCGACAAGGTGCAATCCCTGGTGGCCGAAACCCGCCGCGCCGCCACGGGCACGCCCCAGGCCGCGGCGGTGGAAAAAGCCCTGGGTTATTTTGACCGCAACCGCGCACGCATGCAATACGGCACCTTTCGCAACCATGGCTGGTTCATTGGCTCCGGGGTGGTGGAGGCCGGTTGCAAGACCGTCATCGGGGCGCGCTGCAAACAATCAGGCATGTTCTGGTCCGAACCGGGGGCGGAAAACATCCTCTCGCTCCGCTGCATCCAGGCCAGCCACCGCCACGACGAGTTCTGGAAACACCGCCTCAATCAACACGCCAAACGCAATGACTCCCTCGCCTTGACGGCTTAATCAAGAATTTTGTCCTGCACCCTCCGTCATTTCTGGAAGGACGTTGGTTTTGACATTTGCCATATAGAGGTTTATCAATAGAAAGTTTAGATTGCGACCATGAACATCCCATTTTCATCCTTTGCTGTTAGCTTTGTAATTTTACTGATCGCCGGGGGCAATTTGACTTGCCGCGCTGCCGACGACCGCCAGCCGCCTTACTCCGGTCTGCCGCCCGCCCCGGCGGGGTTCCGTTGGGAACTTAACCCTGACCTCTCTGATGAATTCACCGGCACAACGCTGGATACCGCCAAATGGCTAGACCACTTTCCAGGCTGGATGGGCCGGCCACCGGCAAAATTCATTCCAGAAAACATCTTAGTTACTAACGGATGCCTGCAAATCCATGACAGCCGCTTAAGCCAGCCTGCGGGCGACTACACTATCGGCGGAGGAGCGGTGGTCTCAAAAAACCACGGTTTTTATGGTTACTATGAAGTGCGCATGAAAGCGTCAAAAGTGCGCATGTCCTCCACTTTCTGGCTCAGCAACGACCGGCCGAAGACCGGCGACACCTCGTCAGCCCAGGAACTGGACATTGTTGAAACGATTGGGGGGCCACCAGCCAAGCCTGACTGGGCCAGCAAAGTAAATCAATCCATGAATTCCACCCTCCACTGTTTCTACTGGTTGCAAAAGCCCGAGGACCTGCGTGCTTACAATAAGGCGCCGTTGTTTCCGCCATCGGGTGATGCTTTCCATGTCTATGGAGCTTGGTGGGTGGATGCCGATACCGTCAAATTTTACCTTGATTCCAAGTACCAAGGCACCCAACACCCGAGCACTAAATACTCCGGCCATCCCTTTGACCGGCCCATGCATATCAACATGGTGACGGAATGTTATGATTGGGCGAGGCCAGTTCCCACAGCCGAGGAATTAAATGATCCGGCGATTAACACGACGTATTATAATTGGGTAAGGGCTTACAAATTGGTAGGAAATGACCCTGGTACCAAATGACCCAGCCAACGCGAAGCGCCCCGCCGCCAAACCGTATTGCCGCAAGGTCATTGATTTTTCCTACGTGCGTTTGCCAATTGCCCGACCGCCTGGCTTGCCTGGATGTCCAGCGGCACCTGTCCGCGCAATAATTTTCCGCCCTGTCCTGCCAGCCTCAAATAATAATCATTGGGCAGCCCCTCATAAGTGAGAAACTGTGACTGTTCCCCCACCGGCACATTATTGGCACACTTGAAAATGGCGGTGGCTTCATCCACTTCGTCAAACATGGCCACATAAACCATGCTGGTCCCGGACCGCTTCACCTCGTTGAATTGCGTCCAGAAAAACTCCCCGCGCTGCCGCGGAATTTGATTCAGGGGCCCGCCTTTCATGTTACGCCAGCTAAATCCCGGAAACACCACGGGCAAACATTCCAAGTGGCGGGCCGCACACCAAGATAGATCGGGTTGCAGCAATTCCCGCGCGTAACGCCGGGCCTCCTCCCGGCTGGCGTAACGCCCCACTGTCCAGGGACTGACAATATCGGCCCGGGAGATTACTTCGAGCAAACGGGGATCGCTAATGGCGTCATGACATAATTCCCGCCAATGCGCCGGCACGCCCAGCATCACGGTGCACCCACCAGCCTCCGGATCATCCTTGAAGAAACCGACCAACCGGCGGCATTCATCCAAAGTATATTCGCGCCGGTCATTGAAACCAACACCCCACACCGCCACAACCGGCTGGCCATGCTCGCATTGATACGCCGGATCCCGGGTGATTTGCATCACTTTGTGCAAGGCCCGCCAGTCATTCATCACCTCTTCCATCCGGCCCGCACCCAAACCGCTCAAATCATACATGACCGCATAGGTCCGGCCGTGGCGGTTGGCACCTTCCCGGCAACTCGCCAGCACAGTGTTGTCATGCTCCAGCGTTGCCTGATTCCGCAGTCCATTGGCGAACCGCTGGACGAAGACGCCGTCAATGCCGTAATCCTGCATCCACTGAAAATGCCGCAACACCGTCGCTTTTGCGAAAGAACTGAAAACCTCCGCCGGCCGGCCATCCGCCCGTTTGAAGTCTGTTGGAAAGCGTTCCGCCGGGGGCAAATCTGAAACGTCCGGCCATAAATCCACCTTCGCATTGCCATCCCCGAGCGGACCACGACCTTTCGTCCAATGCTGCCAGCCATTTCGCAGACTGCCATCCCCTGGTGCACCAAACCAGCCCTGATAACCACACATCACCTTGCCTGTCAGCGATTTTGCTGCCAGGCCGTTGGCCACCGGACCGGTATAGGGTCCGAGCTTGGCATATTCATCGCGAACATCATTATTGGCCTGACCCGCCAACTGCCCAACCGTGCCCAGCACCAGGATTGGCAGCCCCAAAAGCATCGTGCGGCACTTCCAGTTGCCCGCGGCTGGGGCCGCATGCCCACGATCATTTCCAGCACCGGGATGCGGCTTCAGCCTGGGAGGAACATGGCACATGCCGACAGGGTCCAACATCAAACGGGGAGCCGCAATCAAAAGATAAACGTTGACTGCGGGATAGACCCCATGGCGGGGGTCTGGGCGGGGTATAGGGTGATGACCATGAGTTACCAAAGCATCAACCCCTACAACGGCAAACTCTTGAAGAAATTCAAGGAGCTCTCGGACAAACAACTGGAGACGGCCTTGCAGACGGCGGCGGCGGCTTACGAAACCTGGCAGATGAAATCATTTACCGAGCGGGCGAAGGTGGTGGCTCGGGCGGGGGCGATCCTGAAGATGCGCTTGGATGACTTTGCCCGGCCGGTCACGCTGGAGATGGGCAAGTTGATTGGCCAGGCCCGGGGCGAGGTACAGCTCAGTGCGGACATTATTGAGTATTATGCCAAAAATGCCGAGCGGTTCCTGGCCCCGCAACCGCTCGCGCCATTGGTGGGCGAGGCGGAGATCCTGAGCACTCCATTGGGTGTGCTGTTCGGGGTCGAGCCTTGGAATTTTCCGTATTATCAACTGGCGCGTTTTGCCGCGCCAAACCTGATGGCAGGTAATGTGGTTATGGTGAAGCACGCGGGCTGCGTGCCGCAATGTGCGATTGCGTTTGAGCAATTATGGGTCGAGGCGGGGGCGCCGCAGGGGGTTTACACGAATCTTTTGATTTCCTATGACCAGGTGAACCGGGTGATCGATGATCCCCGCATCAAGGGAGTGGCGTTGACAGGCAGTGTCACGGCGGGGCAGGCGGTGGCCGCCCGGGCGGGACAGAATCTCAAAAAATCCACGATGGAATTGGGTGGCAGCGACGCATTTATCGTGCTGGAAGACGCGGATCTGGAACTGACGGTCAAATGGGCGGTGTGGGCCAAGATGAACAACACCGGCCAGTGCTGCGTGGCGGCCAAGCGGTTTATCGTGGTGGAGTCGCTGGCAGACGCGTTTCTGGCGCAATTCCACAAGGCCTTGGCGGGCTTGCAAGCGGGCGATCCGATGGACCCGGCGACCACGCTGGGACCGCTCTCGACGGAAGCGGCGCTGGTGACGTTGTTGGACCAAATTAAGCGGGCGGTCGCCCGGGGAGCCAAGCTGGTGCTGGGCGGCCACCGGATTGACCGGCCCGGCGCGTTCATGGAACCAACTATTTTGACCAACCTTGAGCCGAACAATCCGGCGTATCGTGAGGAGTTTTTTGGACCGGTGGCGCTGTTCTTCCGGGTGAAGAATGAGGATGAGGCGGTCGCGCTGGCGAATGATTCGGAATTTGGCCTGGGCGGGTCGGTGTTCACCCGGGATGTGGCGCGGGGCAAACGCGTGGCCAGCCGGGTGGAAACCGGCATGATGTTTGTGAACCACCCCACGTGGACCTCGCCAGAGCTGCCCTTTGGCGGCATCAAAAATTCGGGCTACGGGCGCGAGCTGGCCAGCCTGGGCATTCAGGAATTTGTGAATAAAAAGCTGGTGCGCGTGGCGGCCATTGACGCAGCGGCCTGAAAGGTTTTCCCCGGGCCGGTGCCGGGAAAACCAGAAAAAACTTAAATTGCCCCATGCATCAAACCTATGAAATCAATTCCCATTAAAATCGCCGACATGAAACGTTCCCTGCTCGCACTCCGCATTTTCCTCTTCACACTCGCGTCGCTGGTGTCGGCCCAGGCGGGCATCGAAACCTACAACATTGATCCTGTACATTCGTGGGTGGGATTTTCCATCGCCCACTTCTTCACCAAGGTGCCGGGCTATTTTAGCCAGGTGAAAGGCACCATTGTCGTGGATCGCGATCACCCGGAAAACAGCACCGTGGCAGCGGTTATGCAAGCCGCCAGCATCACCACGAACACGAAAATGCGGGATGATGATTTGCGTTCCACGAATTTCTTTGCGGCGGCGCAGTTTCCGACGCTGGCCTTTAAGAGCGAGTCGTGGAAAAGCACCGGCGAAAACACCTATGACGTGACGGGCAAACTTACCCTGAAAAACGTAAGCAAGGAAGTGGTGCTCAAGGTGAAGTCACTGGGCTTTGGCCCAGGGATGAAGGGGGCGGCGATTTCGGGTTGGGCAGCCGCCGTGACGCTCGACCGGCGGGATTTCGGCATTGCCGCTGATCAGGGCGCCATCGGCAACTCGGTGGATGTGCTCATTAATATTGAAGCGGATCAGCTATGACGGTTACCGGCAACCCGGCTAGGAGCCGGCTTACGTTTAAAAATTATGATTCAAAAAATGCAAGCGGCGGTGGTAAGGAACTTTGGACAGCCACTGGTGCTGCAAACGTGCGACGTACCCACGCCGGGACCAGGCCAAATCCTGGTTAAAACCGAGGCGTGCGGCGTGTGCCACACGGATGTGCATGCCTGGAACGGCGACTGGCCCTTGAAGCCCGCCCTGCCCTTCATCCCCGGCCATGAGGCGATTGGGCTGGTGGTGGCGGTGGGCTCGGGAGTCACGGTGGTGAAAAATGGCGACCGGGTGGGCGTACCGTGGCTCTATTCAGCTTGCGGGCATTGTGAATATTGCCTGCAGGCCGAGGAGACGGTCTGCGCCACCGCGGAGTTTGGTGGCTACACAAAGAATGGTGGCTTTGCCGAATATATCCTGGCGGACCCAGATTATGTGGCGCACATCCCGGACGGCCTGACCTCCACCGAGGCGGCCCCACTGATTTGCGCGGGCATCACCACTTACAAAGGCATCAAGGAAACGGGCGCGCGGCCCGGGGAATGGATCGCGATTTCGGGCATCGGCGGTCTGGGGCATTTGGCCGTGCAATATGCCAAAGCCATGGGCCTCCAGGTGTGCGCAATTGACATCGATGAGGGCAAACTGGTGCATGCTAAAAAACTGGGCGCTGACCTCACGGTGAATGCCCAATCCGGCGATCCAGTGGCGGCCGTGAGGCAGGGCACCGACGGCGGCGCGCACGGGGTGCTGATCACGGCGGCCTCGCTCGGTGCTTTCAAACAGGGCGTGGGCATGACGCGCAAGCGTGGCACATGCGTGCTGGTGGGTTTGCCACCGGGCGAATTTCCAACCCCACTCTTCGATGTGGTGGCAAATTGTATTACCATTCGGGGCTCATTTGTTGGCACCCGACAGGACATGGCGGAAGCCCTGGCGTTTGCGGCCGCCGGCAAGGTCAAGGCAGACATTGAATTACAACCGCTATCGGCGATCAACGAGGTGTTGAAACGCTTGGAACATGGCGACGTGGCTTCGCGGGTGGTGTTGGATTTTGCCAATCTTTAATCAAACCGGGCAGTCTGGAATATCCAGCGAAAATCAATGACATGTCTCACTCCACTTGGAAATTCAGCCCGGCCACACCCCACGGCCGGCTCTCAACGACGCACAAGGCGGCCTTGCCATCATCGGCCTTCGCCTTTCCCCGAGCGCGCAAGGAACCAATGACCGATGCCTCCCATGTGCGTGATGCCATGGCCCGGTTTGATCAGGTCGGTGGCGTAACCGATGCCGAGCGGGATTTGGCCTTCGCCAACTTGCAAACCGCCGCGCGGCATTTCCAAATCCACATGAAGGAAACGAACTGGCGGCAGTTTGGTACCGCCAGTCATTGAATCGATGTTTTAAAGAACTTGCAAATCGGCTGGGCGGGGAGAGAATTCCGCACGTGTCCCGCGCTGGATCGCGGACGTCAAACCCAACGGAATACCTCAAATTAAATGAAGCTGAATACGGCCCTGGCCCTGGCGTTGTTACTGTCCCTCAGTTTTACCGTGCGGGCGGCCGACGATTGGAAACTGATCTGGCATGATGAATTTGACCGCAACGGTCCGCCCAACCCGGCGAATTGGGGCTACGAGCGTGGCTTTGAGCGCAATGAGGAGTTGCAATGGTACCAGCCGGAAAACGCTTGTTGCACCAATGGTTTTCTCATCATCGAGGGGCGTCGGGAACACAAGCGCAATCCCAACTATGTGGCCGGCAGTAACCACTGGCGGACCAGCCGCGAATGGATTGAGTACACGTCGGCCAGCCTCATCACCCGGCATCGGCAGGAGTTCAAATACGGCAAGTTCGAAATCCGCGCTCGCATCAATACCCAACTGGGCAGCTGGCCCGCCTTCTGGGTGCTGGGCGCCGATCGTCCAGGCGTTGGCTGGCCCGCCGGCGGGGAAATCGACATCATGGAATATTACACCGGCCAAATCCGCGCCAACTTTGTTTACCAGCGGGACGGCAGCGCCATCTGGTCCGCGGTGCCCAAACCCATTGCGGCGCTGGGCGGCGACGCCTGGTCCAATGCCTTCCATATTTGGACCATGGAATGGAACGCCACCAATATTGATTTGCTGCTGGATGGGCAGCTCATGAACCACCTGGCTTTGGCCACGGCGGATAACGCGGACCAAGGCAACCCCTTTCATTATCCAGAATATATCTTGTTAAACCAGGCCATTGGTGCCACCGGCGGCGACCCATCGCATACCCCCTTCCCGATGCGTTTCGAAGTGGATTGGGTACGAGTCTACCAGCGTAACGATTAAGCTGGCCACCATTGGCATGCTCAACCTTCCATTATCCATTGCCCATTAACCCTTCATCGCGCCCTCTGAAATGGCTTTGGTGGCTGACCGGGGCGTTTCTGCTGGCCTTGCTGCTGGGGGGAATCGCCCTGTGCTTTCCCCAGCAGTTGCTCACGGTGGACAGCGGACCAGTGACCGCAGAGGCCCTGGTGCTGGTCGGTGGTGGTGCGAAATTGGAGCGGGCCCAAAGGGCCCTGGCACTCTACCGCGCCGGTGCCGCCCCGCGGATTATTTGCACCGGACTCGGGGATGGCGACGCCAACCGGGCATTGCTGGAACACGGGGGCGTTCCCGCCACCAATATTTTTCAAGAGAACGAGTCGCGCAACACCAGTGAAAATGCCCGGTTTACCGTGCCGCTGCTGCACCAGTGGGGCGTGACCAACGCCATCCTCGTCACCAGTTGGTATCATTCGCGCCGCGTCCACCAGTGCTTTGCGCATTACGCGCCGGACATTGTCTTTTATTCACGGCCGGATTACGCCGGATATCCCGCCTCCCCCTGGCAGCCCCAGATCGTTCGCGGCCACGTAAAGTGGGAGTATCTCAAACTGGCCGGTTATTGGTTCCGCTATGGCGTAAATCCCCTGGGCGGTTTTTAAATAATTCCCCCCGGCATTTGAAGCTTTACCTCCGCCCCCCCGGAAAACATCATGGACGGATTGATTCTATATGAAAGTTGTCATCCTTTGTGGTGGTAAAGGCACCCGCCTGCGCGAAGAAACCGAGTACCGGCCCAAACCCATGGTGCCGATCGGTAACCGCCCCATTTTGTGGCACATCATGAAAACCTACGCCGCCCAGGGACACAAGGAATTCATCCTTTGCCTCGGGTACAAAGGCGAGGTGATCAAGGACTTTTTCCGCAATTACTTGTGGATGATGAATGACGTGACCTTGCGCCTTGGCCGCAACCCCGCCGTGCAGTTTCACACCCATCACGATGAGGAAGACTGGTCCGTGACCCTGGCCGACACTGGGGAGGACACCCTCACCGCCGGGCGCATCCAGCGCATCCAGAAATACTTGGGCTCCGACGAAACCTTCTTCCTGACTTATGGCGACGGCGTGGGCGATGTAAATGTCAACGCGAGCCTGGCGTTTCATAAAGAACATGGCCGGCTGGCCACCCTCACCGCCGTGCGCCCCCCCGGTCGGTTCGGCGAACTGGAATTGAGTGCCAGCCGCCAGGTGACGGCGTTCAATGAAAAGCCCCAAGTCACTGAAGGGCGCATCAACGGGGGTTATTTTGTTTTGTCCAAAAGGGTTTTTGGTTACCTCGAAAACAGCGATCAGATCATGTTTGAAGCCGCGCCCCTGCGCAAAATCGCCGCCGAAGGCCAGTTGATGGCTTATCCGCACGATGGTTTTTGGCAGCCGATGGACACCTTTCAGGAATTTACCTTGCTCAACCGGATGTGGAATGAAGGCAAGGCTCCATGGAAAACCTGGTAAGCCCATGTTCAATAACTGCTATCAAAACAAGCGTGTTCTGGTAACCGGGCACACCGGTTTCAAGGGGGCCTGGCTGGCCGAGTGGCTGCTGGGATTGGGTGCCAAGGTCACCGGGCTGGCCCTCCCGCCCGCGACCGAACCGGCTTTGTTTAACCAATTAGGACTGGCCAGCCGGCTTGACCACCGGATTGGCGATATTCGCGACCTGGCCACCGTGCGGGCCGTGGTTGCGGATTGTCAGCCGGAATACGTGTTTCATCTGGCCGCCCAGGCCCTGGTCCGCCTTTCCTACGACCAGCCCGTGGAAACCTATGCCACCAATGTCCTGGGCACAGCCCATGTGCTGGAAGCCGTGCGCCTTGCGCAATCACCCTGCACGGTCATCGCCATCACCACCGACAAGTGTTACGAAAATCGTGAATGGGTGCACAGCTACCGCGAAGAGGATGCCATGGGAGGCTATGATCCTTACAGCTCCTCCAAAGGCGCGGCGGAATTGGTCATCCAAGCCTACCGGCAGTCCTTTTTTTCCAACCCGAACGGCGGCCCTGAAATCCGGCTGGCCTCGGTGCGGGCGGGCAATGTGATTGGCGGGGGCGACTGGGCAACCGACCGCATTATTCCCGACTGCATCCGGGCTTTGCAACGGGGCGAGGCGATTCCGGTGCGCAACAAGGTGGCCACCCGCCCCTGGCAGCATGTGCTGGAACCCCTCAGTGGTTATCTATGGCTGGGGGCCCAACTGGGTGCGGACACCCGCGGCGCCGCCGCCTCTCCCCTGGCCTCGGCCTTCAATTTTGGCCCAGCCCTCACTTCCAATCGCACGGTGGCAGCGCTCGTGCAGGAAGTGCTCAAGCACTGGCCGGGCCGCTGGGAGGACCGCAGCGATCCCCACGCCGTGCATGAAGCCAGGCTGTTAAACCTGGCCACCGACAAGGCCCATCACTTTTTGTCCTGGCAGCCGGTGTGGAACTTCGAACAGACCATCGCGCAAACGGTGGGCTGGTACCGTGGCAGTCTGGAGCAAAATGCCGCCGCCCCAGCCCTGACCAACCAGCAAATTAATGACTACACCCATGCCGCCCGCACGCAGGGCTTGCCTTGGGCCTGAAGTTTTCCCTGATGTTGACGAACCTTTCCCGCGCATGACCAACGAAGCTTTAAAATCAGAAATTCTCCGCCTTACCCGCGAATACTCCGCCCGCATGCACCAGGCCAACCGCCCGGGCTACGAAGCCGGGGCCGTGGACCGCCCGTTTACCCCCGGCACCTCCACCGTGCCCTATGCCGGACGGGTATTCACCGAAGATGAAGTCGTGGCCGCGGTGGGCGCCACGCTGGACTTTTGGCTGACCCTGGGGCCGGAGGGCGAGGCCTTTGAGAAAGAGCTGGCCGCGTTTCTGGGCGTCAAATATTCCCTGCTGGTCAATTCCGGTTCTTCCGCCAACTTGGTGGCGATGGCCGCGCTGACCACCCACAAACTCCCCCCGCACAAGCGCCTTCAGCCGGGCGATGAGGTCATTACCGTGGCCGCCGGCTTTCCCACCACCGTGGCCCCCATCATCCAATGCGGTGCGGTGCCCGTGTTCATCGATAATGATCCGGCCACCGGCAACGTCCGGGTGGATCAGTTGGAGCAAGCCTTTGTGCCCGGCAAAACCAAGGCGGTGATGATGGCTCACACGCTGGGCAATCCCTTCGATATCGGCGCGGTTCTGGAATTTTGCCGCCGGCATGACTTATGGCTGGTGGAGGACAATTGCGATGCCCTCGGCTGCACCTATTCCCTCCCCCTGCCCCGCGCCGCCGCCTTGGGCTTCACGGAAAATTCCCCGGGTATTCCCGCGGATGGCCGCAACCTTACCCGCTATACCGGCACCTGGGGCGACCTCTCCACGCAATCCTTTTATCCGCCACATCACCTGACCATGGGTGAAGGCGGGGCGGTCAACATCGTCCACCGGCCGGGATTGAAAACATACGCGGAAAGCTTTCGCGACTGGGGTCGGGACTGCTGGTGTCCCTCCGGCAAGGACAATACCTGTCACAAACGCTTTGGCTGGCAGCTGGGTGAACTGCCCGAGGGCTATGATCACAAGTACATCTACAGCCATCTGGGTTATAACTTAAAACCGCTCGATCCACAGGCTGCGATTGGCCGCCAGCAATTGAAAAAGTTGCCCGCCTTCATCGAGGCGCGCAAACGCAACTGGGACTACCTGCGCACCGGTCTCGCCGACTTGGGCGAATTTTTTGATTTCTCCCTGCCCACCCACGCCACCGGCTGGACGCCCGGCGCCGGTTTTGCCTGGGATGCAACCGGTTGCCGCACGGACTGCTCCTGGTTTGGTTTCATGCTCCGGGTGCGCCCCGGTTCGCCCTTCACCCACACGGATTTGGGCCGGCATCTGGACGGCAAAAAAATTGGCAACCGCATGCTGTTCGGCGGGAACCTGCTCCGCCAGCCGGTGTTTGTGCAATTGAAAAAAGACCGCCCCGACGCCTTCCGCGTGGCCGCCCCGCTTACGGGCGCGGACGACATTATGCACACGGCGTTGTTCCTGGGCACCTATCCCGGCCTGACCCAGGCCATGCTGGATTACGAATTGGATACGATTCATGCCTTTGTAAAAACCGGGGGGGCCGCGCCGGCCGCTTAAGATTTGCGCCCTATGTTTATTGCCCGCCCAACAGCACTGGACGGTTTGATCTGCCTCGAAACCAAAGGTTTCGCCGATCACCGGGGCACCTTCGTGAAAACCTTTCAGGCCGCGGCGTTTGCCGAATTGGGGATGGCGTTCACCCCCCGGGAGGAATTTTACTCCACCTCGCACCGTCACGTGGTGCGGGGCATGCATTTTCAAGCCCCCCCCGCCGCGCATGACAAACTGGTGTATTGCGCCAGCGGGGCCGTGCTGGATGTGGTTCTGGATATCCGGCGGTCCTCGCCCACCTACGGCCGGGTGTGCGCCCTGGAACTCAGTGCCACCAACCGGCTTTCGCTGTTTATCCCCCAGGGCTTTGCCCACGGTTTTCTGGCCTTAACGGACGGGGCCTTGATGGTTTATAAAACCAGCACGGTACATGATCCGGCAGCCGACCAGGGCATTCGCTGGAACAGTCTGGGCTTTGCCTGGCCGCTGGGGGAAACAGCGCCCTTGTTATCCAAACGCGATCAGGAATTCCCCGCCCTGGCCGACTTCAACTCCCCCTTCTAATGCGCCTTCTGGTTGTGGGCGGTTCGGGGCTGGTGGGATCACACCTCGTGGCGGAAGCCGCCGCGCGGTCGCATGCCGTCACCGGCACGTACCGTAAATTTCCGACCCCCAGCCTGCTGCCCCTGGACCTGGCCGACCCCAGCGCCACCCGCCACCTCCTCACCCAAGTGCGGCCAGATTGGGTCGTCCATGCCGCTGGCTGGACTTGGGTGGATGGTTGCGAGGGCGATCCGGCCCGGGCGCAGCGCGAGAATTGCGAGCAACCCGTCCAACTGGCGCAACTCTGCCGGGAATTGGGCAGTCGCTTTGCCTACGTTTCCACCACCTATGTGTTTGACGGCCAGGCCGGTCCGTATGCCGAAACCGCCCCGCCCAACCCCATCAATGTCTATGCCCAGAGCAAATGGGCCGCCGAGCAGCACATTCAGGCCGTGCTGGCGGGCAACGCCCTCATTCCCCGGGTGATTTGTGTTTGGGGTCGCGAGGCCCAGCAAAAGAATTTT
This sequence comes from uncultured Verrucomicrobia subdivision 3 bacterium, assembly GCA_903936645.1. Classification (GTDB taxonomy): domain Bacteria; phylum Verrucomicrobiota; class Verrucomicrobiia; order Limisphaerales; family UBA11358; genus UBA11358. Next base: position 7,591 of record CAIZWI010000359.1, on the reverse strand, counting down.
GCCTATCAAACCCTCAAAGCCCTGCGCGAAGGCCGCACCCTGCGACTCCCGGTCGACCAAATTGGAAACCCCACTTGGGCGGGCGATATCGCTGCCTGGCTCGTGAGTTTGATGGAACTCGGGGAAACCGGCGTCTGGAATCTCGCCGGCGATCAGGAAAATACCACCCGCGTCCAATGGTTCTGCGCCATTCGGGACGCCGCCCGCAGCCTGGGCTTGGTGCCAGCGAGCCCTGCCCCGGGCTATGAGGCGGTTGCCACCAACGACCTCAAACAGCCCGCGCTCCGTCCGCTCCATTGCGGTGCACGCCTCCAAAAAATCCAAGCCCGGCTGCCCCGCCAGCCTCGGTCCCCCGGCGACCTCTCCGTGTTGCTCTAAAATCCGCTTGGTTTATGCCCCTCACTGGGGGATAATCTGAACCAATCAGCGGAGTGGCCCAGTTTGCCCGTGGGAGTGATTTAACAAACCAAATTTATGCTGGAGTGGATTGCACATGCCTGGTCGGTATTTTTGAGTGTGGTCAGCAACGCCAATCCGGTGTTGTTGTTTCTCGCCATCGCCTTTTTGCCCCTGTTCGGCTGCCCGGCCAGTCCCCTGCTCGTGGCCATTGGCATCCGGCTGGGCACCGCCACCGGCATGCTGTTTGTGGGCGCGGCCTACCTGATTAATTTTATCGCCGGTTATTGGATGGCCCGCAGCTGGTTCCGCGCCCCCCTGGGACGCTGGCTGGAACGCCGGGGCCAGCGCCTGCCGGAAGTGGCCGCCGCCGATGAAACCCAGTTTATTTTGCTGATCCGCATCACCCCCGGACCACCCCTCTTCATCCAGACCTACACCCTGGGGTTTGCCCGGGTGCATTTCGGTCGCTACCTCTTTTACTCCATGCTCATCCAGATGTGCTACACGTTTGCCTTCCTGTCGTTTGGCCAGTCCCTGAACCACGCCGCCCTCTGGCGCACTGTCCTGGCAGTGGGTTTGTTAATCGGCGTGGCTCTGGCGGTGAATCTGTTGCGTAAATGGCTCCTGGCCCGGCGGGCGGCGGATGTTAAATAGCCGGTTCCTGGCCGGTTCTTCATCCCAGCTTAAGGTGACTCGTGTCACTTTGTCCGCTTGAAACCCGGGCTGGCCACCAGCCTGGCAAACTGACAATTTGAACCGAACATGAGACTGCTCATCGTGGAAGACGAACCAGATTTGCTCGCCAGCATGGCCCAGGCGCTGCGCGAGGAGGGTTATGCCGTGGATACCGCCGCCGAGGGCGAGGACGGCCTCTTCAAAGCCGAATCCGTGGATTACGACGCCATCATCCTGGACGTAATGCTCCCGCAAATGGATGGCTGGACTGTCCTGAAAAACCTCCGCCGCGCCAAAAAGACCCCGGTCCTGATGCTCACCGCCCGGGATCAATCCCGCGACCGCGTCAAGGGCCTGGACACCGGCGCGGACGATTATGTGGTCAAACCTTTCGATTTGCCGGAACTCTTCGCCCGCCTGCGGGCCCTCATCCGCCGGAGCGCCAACCGCACCACCAACCAACTCGAAATCGGCCGGGTGGTGATCGACACCGCCGCGCGCACCGTCACCCTGGACACCAAGCCCGTGGAGATCACGGCCCGCGAATATGCCCTGTTGGAATACCTCGCCTTGCACCGGGGCGAAGTCGTCACCCGCGCCACCCTGTACGAGCATTTATTCGGGGATGATGACGACACGCTCTCCAATTTGCTAGATGTCCATGTCTCCAACCTGCGCAAAAAACTCGGCCACGAATTTATCAGTACCCGCCGGGGTCACGGTTATTGCATCGAATGATTTTTAATTCCATCCGGGCAAGGTTGCAAATCTGGTACGGCCTCATCCTGGTGGTGATCCTGGCCGGGTTTGGCATCACTGCCTACGAACTGGAGCGTGGCCATTTGCTTGGCCGGATCAACAGCGAACTGGAGCGCCGTGCCAATTTCCTGGCCAATTCCCTCCATCCCAATCGTGGTCCCGGGCGCGGACCGGAAGGGGACGACGCCCCCCTGGACCGCCCCCCGCCGGGCGATTTTCCGGAGGATGGCCCGCCGGAAAACCGGCTGGGCGGACCGCCCAGACTCCACCTGGCCCCCCAGGCTGCCGGCCTGTTCGATGCCAGTGATCCCAATAATTTTTACTTCCTCATGTTCAGCCATGATGGCCGCATCGTTCAGCGCTCCACCAATGCCCCGGCAGAGGCCCTCAGCCCTGCGGACCAGGCCGTTCACCAGCCCCCCCAGGAAGCTCGGCGTCCGGTCGAAAACCGCCCCGTGCACCCGCGCAATTTTGCCATTAAAGGCGATCGCGTGGAGTTTAAATTGGAGATGCCCCTCGGCGGTGCCTTCGTGGTGGGTTGCAGCCTGGCCCCGGAATTGCTGGCCTTGCGCATAGTGGCCGTGAAACTCACCGTCGCCGGCGGAGTAATTCTCCTGTTGGGCCTGGGCGGCGGTTGGTGGCTGGCCAGCCGGGCGATCCGGCCAATTGAAGACATCAGCGCCACCGCCAGCAAAATTTCCGCCGGCGACCTCGCCCAGCGCATCAACCTCGCTGACACGGAAAGCGAACTCGGCCGGCTGGCCACGGTCCTGAATTCCACTTTCGCCCGCCTGGAAGCCGCCTTCGCCCAGCAGCAGCAATTCACTTCCGACGCCGCCCACGAGCTGCGCACCCCCGTCACCGTCATCCTCACCCAAACCCAGCTGAGCCTCAGCCGGGAACGCAGTCCGGCCGAATACCGTCAGACCCTGGAAACCTGCCAGCGCACCGCCCAGCGCATGCGCCGGCTGATCGAATCCCTGCTCGCCCTGGCCCGCCTGGATGCCGGCCAGGAAACGATGAAACGGCTGAAATTTGACCTCGCCACCGTCATTCGCGATTGCGCCGATCTGGTCCAACCCCTGGCCGCCGACCGCGAAGTGACCGTGCTTTTGGAGGCGCCCCCACTCGAATGCACCGGTGATTCGGAGCGCATCGCCCAAGTCCTTACCAACCTGCTGACGAATGCCATCCACTACAACCGGCCCCACGGCGATGTACGGGTGACCACGGAATTGCAAAATGGTTCCGCTGTGATCACCGTGCGCGACACTGGCCTGGGCATCGCAGCCGAGGACCTGCCCCGCGTGTTCGAACGTTTTTATCGATCGGATAAATCCCGCACCAGTGGCGGTCATGGCTTGGGACTCTCCATCTGCCAGGCCATTATCACCGCGCACGGCGGCACCATGGAGGTGGCCAGCGAAGCGGGCGTGGGCACAACCTTTACGGTGCGGCTGCCTGTGGGTTGACGTTATTTAACCCGCGGAAATTTCGCAGCAAATTCCTCGATTTTCGTCTTCGCCTCGGCGAGTCCCACCCCCGGATTCTCCTCCCGATACCGTTTGATGGCCGCAATTTTTTGTTCCGGAAAACGGGCCATGGCTTCCACTTCCGGCGACAATCCCGAGGGGGGCGGGGGTGGGGGGGAAATTCGATGAAACTTTAGCAACGCGTCCACCTTCCGCTGCAAATCCTGCACCTGGCTCTCCAGCCGGGGATGGCTGACCGGCGTTCGATTATTAGCGAAAGCCGCCCCGCTAAATATCAGCAACAGGAGGGCTATCCCGGCGTAATCGCTAAATTCCAAAGTGGCCAGCATGGCAATCATAAGTGCGTGGGCAAAGTGATGGGTTTACTAGGGACAATGCACCATGCCCGCCACCTCATGTCAAACTTGTTTGCCATCAATGCCCTCCGCTCTGGCGGGGCGAACCCATGGCTTTTTGAATTTTCCGCCTCGCCCCCCGCCCCCAGTCTGGCCTATCATCCCTTACTTGTGACGAAGAAAATTATCAAAGAACGCCCGGTGCGCGTCGGTTTGATCTCGCTGGGCTGTGCCAAAAACCTCGTGGATGCCGAAATCATGCTCGGCTCCCTGCTCCGTGACGGCATCGAAATCACCAATGACGCCGCCCAAGCCGACGCCTTGATCGTCAATACCTGCTCCTTCATCGATTCCGCCCAGGAGGAGAGCGTGGACACCATTCTCGAATCCAGCGAGATTCGCACCGCCCAAAATCGCGGCCAGAGCCTGATTGTCTCCGGCTGCCTGCCCCAGCGCTTTCGCGAGGAATTGCCCAAACTGCTGCCCGAAGTGGATGCCTTCATGGGCATCGACCAGGTGGCCCAAGTATCGGACATCGTCCGCCAGGCCATGGCCAAACGGGCGCAACGGCTGGCCAGCGCCCCCGCCGCAACGAAATCGGACAAAGGCAAAGTGGTGGGCCGCCTCCACCAGCTCGAGCAAAGCGGCCAGCCCTCCGCCCACGAAAAAGCCGGGTCTCTCCGCGGCACCAGTCAATTTGGTAAAACCAAAACCGTGGTGGCACCGCCCAGCCTGTCTACGGCAGCTGTCCTGGATGTCGCCCAGCGCCCCGTGTACATCCCCGACTTCGGCACCCCCCGGTTCCGGCTGACGCCCAAACATTTTGCCTACTTGAAAATCGCCGAGGGCTGTAATCATCCCTGCAGTTTCTGCATTATCCCCCGCATGCGCGGCTCCCACCGCAGCCGCACCCAGGCGGACATCGTGGCCGAGGCCAAGGCGTTGATTGCGGAAGGCGTCAAGGAGATCAACCTCATCTCCCAGGATTCCACCTATTACGGACTCGATCTCCGCGCCAACCACAGCCGCGCCATTTCCTCACCGGAAAAATTCACCGCCGCCGCGAAGTCCCTGCCGGAAAATGCCACGACCATTTGCTCCCTGCTCCGCGCCTTGAACGCCCTCAAGGGCGATTTTTGGATCCGCCTCCTCTACACCCACCCGGCGCACTGGACGGATGAATTGATCCAGACCATCGCTGATTGCCCGAAGGTGGCCCGCTACGTGGACATGCCCTTGCAACACATTCACGAAAACATGCTCGAACGCATGCGCCGCGAAACCTCGCAGCAATACATCGTGGATCTTATCGCCAAAATCCGCGCCGGCGTTCCCGGCATCGCCCTGCGCACCACCTTCATCGTCGGTTTTCCCGGCGAAACCGAAGCCAGTTTCCAAACGCTCTTGAAATTCATTCGCGACACCAAGTTCGAGCGACTCGGCGTGTTTGCCTATTCCAAGGAAGACGGCACCCGCGCCGGGGCCATGACCGGCCAACTCACCGACAAGGTGAAGCAGAAACGCCGCGAACTGGCCATGGCCGCGCAGCATGAGGTGGCCATGGAAGTCTCCGAGGCGTTTGTGGGCCGCACGTTGAAAGTACTGGTGGAGGGCAGCGCCGATGCGAAACAATTACAGGCCGCGAACGTGAGTTCTTGGGAACATGGCCTGATCCGTGAAACCGACGCGCACACCCGCCAGCTCAAGGGCAAGTACCTCGTGGCCCGCGGCGAAGCGGATGCGCCGGACATCGACGGCCGCATTTACGTGCGCGGTGAATTGCCCGTCGGAGCCTTCGCCAAGGTCAAAATCATTGGGCATACGGATTATGATCTGATTGCTGAACCAGTCTAAATTATGGCCACCATCGTATTTGACATTGAGACCACCGCGCTGCCGGTCGAAAACTTTGACGAGGCGCAGCAGGAATATTTGTTTCGCGAGGCGGAGAAACAGATCGACGACGCCGGCAAGGAGGCCAAGAAAGCGGAGATCACCCGCTTCATGAGTCTCTGGCCCTTCACCTCCCAGGTGGTGTGCATCGCCATGCTCAACGCCGAGTCCCTGCGCGGGCAGACGCTGTATATTGCTGAGGATTTCGAGGAGGCCGAGGGCGACGCCGGCCCCGTGGAATTTGTCCCCTGCGCCGATGAATTTGAGCTGCTGACCGCCTTTTGGGATGTGGCCAGGCATTACGACTCCGTGGTCACCTTTAACGGCCGCGGCTTCGATGTGCCTTTTGTCTACCTGCGCTCGGCCCTGCTCAATGTGCCCATCACCAAGAAAAACTGGCTGGGCTACCGTTATGCCACCGAACCGCATTGCGATCTTGCCGAGCAATTGACCTTCTACAGCGTGAGCGGTCGCGATGGTGCGGCGCGACGTTTCAACCTGGATTTTTACTGCAAGGCCTTTGGCATCGAATCCCCCAAGAGCCATGGCGTCAGCGGCATGGATGTGGGCACCATGATGGCCGAGGGCAAGTGCCGCGAAGTCGCCGAATACTGCCTGCGCGACGTCCGCGCCACCGTGGAACTCTACCGCATTTGGAAAGAACGGCTGGCCGGAATCAAATAAGTTCCGCGCCATGAAGCTCGTTTGCTTTGCCGTAAAAGAAGAGGCCCCCGCCTATCGCAAACAGGCCGGCGCCCATTCGGGCGTGGCCACTTTGGTGACCGGCATGGGCCGCAAAAACGCGGAAACCGCCGTGCGCCATTTTCTCGCCAGCCAACCGGTCGAACTGGTCTTCACTTGCGGGTTTGCTGGCGGACTGGATCCGCAACTCGCCGCCGGCGCCGTCGTCTTTGAAACCACGGATACGGATCTGGCCGCCCGACTCACCGCCGCCGGGGCCACCCCGGCCCGGATCCTGTGCGCCGACCGCGTGGCGGTGACTGCCGCGGAAAAATCGGTCCTGCGCAAAACCACCGGAGCCGACGCCGTGGAAATGGAATCCGCCGCCATTCAATCGGTCTGCCGGGAATTGACTCTGCCCTGCGCCACCGTGCGCGTCATCTCCGACACCGCCGGCGAAGATTTGCCGCTGGATTTCAACCAGCTTTACCGTCCGGACATGACCCTGGATTTCGGCAAACTCGGCTGGACCATCGCCAAAGCCCCTTGGAAAATTGGCGGCTTGCTGCGCTTGCAGAAGCGTTGTCAGTTCGCGGCTGAACGGTTGGCGGCGGTGCTGGTCAGGGTCATTTGACCGCTGCAGGGGCGGTGGCGGCCACTGGGACCGGCTTCTCCTTCGCATGCTCCCCAAAGCTAATCAACGCCGCGCCAAGCATGATGAGCGCCACCCCGCCCCAGCGAAACGCATCCACGTTTTCCTTTAGAATGAACTGCGCCGCCAGCGTGGTCATTACAAAGCTCAGCGAGGTGAGCGGCCAGATGAAACTAACGTCCTGCTGCGCGAGCAAATATTGGAGCAGCATGAAAAAAATGGTCTCCAGCAGCAGTCCTAGCAGCACCGACCGCGTGGTAAACCAGTCCCCCACCAGCTTCAAGGTGTTCTTCCACCGGGGCGTGGTCGCCGTACGCGCCTCGTAGCGGGCCGTAATTTGATTGATGCCCGTTTTCAAGGTGATAACGCCAATGGCCTCAAATGCGAAGGCGATGAATAAAACGATCAGTATTTTGGTCATATCACAAATCCTGGTAACGAATTAATTGGAGGCCGAGGTCCCGCACCCGGTCTTTCACCCGCAGGCTGACCAGGGCCTCATACTCGTGCTTAAATGCCCCCAGCGATGGATGCGCGTAAAGCTCGGAATCGCCCGGCGGCAGCTCCGGCAGCAGTTTTAACACATACGCCTCATCCACCTCCGCGTTTTGCAGCAGGCCGAAAGTGATTTGCGCATGCCGAATGCCCCGCGCTTGCAGCGGCTGGCGGGCCCGGCCCGACAGCAATTCGTAAATGAGCGCATG
>CAIZWI010000358.1 GCA_903936645.1 uncultured Verrucomicrobia subdivision 3 bacterium | reverse complement strand
CGGCGGTGGGCTCGGCATCCACCATGGGGGCCAGCACGACCTCCACCTGGGCGGCCTGCAAGGCGGCGCGCACACCCTCCAGCACGGGCCGGACGGGGGTGCTCGTGACCAGCAACGCGCGCTTGACGCCGCGCTGGGCCAGCCAGGCGCCGCACTGGGGGGCGCAGGCGTTGCCGAAGACGATGCGGGCGGGTTGTTGGAGGGTGACAGGTTGCATGGATTTAATCCGAGAGCACGGGGGCCAGGGGGGGGGTGAGGTTGCGGGTGCCGCGCTGGGCCAGCCAGCCCCAGAGGGTCCACTCGGCGCGGAGCTGGGTTTCGGCGGGGAAAGCCCAACTGGCGGTGTAGCCCACGACGAGGACGACCACATGGGCAATGACGCCAATCAAGACATCCGGCCAGGTGTAATTCCAACCGAGATCCAGCAGCCGGTATTTGCCGCCGGTCAGGGTGGCCCAGGCGGTAAATACCAGCGCCACACTCAAGCCGATCCACAAGCCCTGGCGGTTGGTGCGCCGGCTGAAAAATGCCAGGAGAAACATGCCGGCGAGGCCGGCGGATAAAATTGCGGTGGCGGCGTAGTAGAGGGTCAGCGCCCCCTCGCCTTTGCTGGCGATGAAGGCGCCAATCAGGACGGCGAGACACCCGCACACCAGCACGATGCATTTGCCCGCCACCAAACGCTGGCGGTCGGTGGCTTGGGGTCGCCATTTGCGGTAAACATCCTCCACGCCCACGGCGGCGAGGCAGTTTAAATCGGAGGCCATGGTGGACATTGCGGCGGAAAAGAGGGCGGCGATCAAAATGCCGGCGAGGCCGGCGGGAATTTGGGTGGTGAGAAAATAGGGGAACACGCGGTCGGCAATCACTTTGCCCCCGGCATCCAACACATGCGCGGGCAGCACCGTGCCGGACAACTGGTAATAGGCCCACAAGAGCGTGCCCACGAGCATGAAGGCGGTCCAGGCCGGCACGCAGAGCAAGGCGCCCAAGGCCACGCCTTGGAGGGCCTCCCGGTCGGATTTGGCAATCAAGTAGCGCTGCACGAGGGTTTGATCGGTGGCATACTTTTGCAAATACCAGAAGGCGCCGTAAATCAGCATGGTCCAAAAATTGCCATTGGTGGCCAGGTGGGCGTCAAACGTGCCGAGGCTCATTTTGTGGTGGTCGCCGGCGAGTTGGAAGGCGGCCCCCGCCCCGCCGGGCATGATCCAAAACAAAAAGCCCAGCACCACCAGGACGCCGGTGAGTTTGACCAGGCCTTGCAGCACCTCGGTCCAAATCACGGCCTCAATCCCCCCAAAGATGGTGTACACCACGGTAACCAACCCGACACCGGCAATCACCGTGTACCGGTCCCAGCCGGTCATGCCGCAAATCGCCGTGGTGATGGTAAAGAGCACGAAGCCCATTTTGGAAAAATGGCCGGCGGTGAAGGCGAGCGCGCTGTAAGCCCGGGCACCATAGCCAAACCGCTTCTCAAAATACTCGTAGGCACTCAAGCCGACCGCCTGCCGGAAAAAGGCGATGAACACCCAGCCGCCCCCCAGCAGCACGAGGATGGCCATGAAACCGGGCACCAACAAATTCCAGTTCCCGCCATAGGCAGCGCCGGGATAAGCGATGAAGGTGATACTGCTGATGACGGTGGCAAAAATCGAAAGCCCCATGGCCCAGAAGGGAATGGCCCCGCGCGCGGTGAAATAAGTGGCGGTGGACGTCTGCCGCCGGGCAAACCGCCAGCCGATGGCCGCAACCAGACCAAAATACAACGCAATGACCAATAAATCCGGCCAGCGCAGGGTGTTCATGGGCAAGGGCCCCTCCAATTACCGGCGCGCTGCAGAGCCACCCGGCGCGCGTGGCCTCGGGTGACTAACTGGATTGCCCACCCCGTCCCGCCCGAGCGCGGACATAGCCCGGCCGCCGCCGGCCGGGCCGCGGGGCGCAACTTCCAAATAGCTATGGGATAAACGTGCATGGGTGTCACGATTGGATGACATTACTTTATGCTAAGATTGCCAAAATGGTCATTCTAAAAGTGCCAAATGGTTTGAGTTTTATGACAATGAGCCGGTTTTCCCGCGAGTGGCGGAGTGCCGTTTCACGAGGCATCGGCGTTCACCGGGCCGGGCGTTTCCGCCAATAATTGGCCAGCAACGAACCGCTAATATTCATCCACGGTATAAAAATTGCGGCGGCGAGCCCCACGGTGCCGAGCTTGCCCATGGCACTGGCCAGGCCGGAGGCCATGCCGCCATTTTGCAAGCCCACCTCGAAGGCGACGGAGCGGGCGGAATTGCGGTCCAACCCGGCCCCGCGGCTCAGCCAGTAGCCGGCGACATAGCCGGCGGTGTTGTGCAGGGCGGCGGCGAGGAATAAAAACCCGCCGACCTGGAGCAAATTATCCCGGCCGGCAGCGGTGGTCATGGCGGTGACGTAGAGGATGCCCACGATCGCGAGGGTGGGCATGGCGCGGTCCACGGCCGGATGGCGTTGGACCAGCCAGTGGTACAAAACGCCCAACAGGGCGGCGCTCAGGAGGAAGCCGCCCAGGGACAGAAGGGTCAAGGCGTTTTCCGAACAATGCGGGGCCAGGCAGCCCCACAGTCCGGCGGCCAGGGCGAGCAGCCAAAAGGCGGCGAAGCCGGCCAGGCCTAGGGTGAGGTTTCGTCCGGCGGGCGAGGCCCGGCGCAAATAATCGTGCAGCAACGCCGCGCCAATGGGGACCAGCATGATTTTGACAATTTCCAGCATCAGGTTAACGAAACTCACCTGCACGAGGGTGCCCGCCAATAGTTTCATCCACAGGGGGGTCAGGAGGGGGGCGATCAAGGTGGTCACGGCGGTAACGGTGACGGACAAGGCGAGATTGGAGCGGGCCATAAAGGCCATCACATTGGAGGCGAGGCCGCTGGAACAGGAACCGATGAGAATGACCCCGGCGGCAATTTCCGGCGGAAAATGAAAGAGTTTGGTGAGGAGCCAGCCAACCAGGGGCATCACGGTGAAGTGACACAAAATCCCCACCAGGACGCCCCGGGGGGATTTGAGCACGCCGGCAAAATCCTGCAACCGCATCTGGGTGCCCATGCCAAACATAACGCACTGGATGGCGATGAGCATGACCCACTTATTGCGCAGATCCCAGCCTGCGGGGTGCAAGAATTGACTGGGAAACAACATGGCGGCGGTCACGACGGCGATGATCCAGGCGGTGAATTGGTAATTCGCAAAACGCCGCGAGAAATAGAGGCTGCAGGCCAGGCCACTGGTGCCCACAGCGACCAGCAGGTGGCCGAGCGGAGGCGGCAACAGGCAGCCGACAACCAGCAGCAGCGCACTGGCGGCGGCCAGAGCCCGGCCGGCGGCGCGCGTTAATTTAGCGGACCCGGCAGCCATGGGTCACAAGACGGTGGCGAGATAATCCACGGCAATGCCCGGGCTGGCCAACACGGGTGCGCGCAGCTCGGCGGCGGGCAGGCTGGCCAGGACCCGGGCCATGGAGGCCTGGGCGAGCACCACCACCTCGACCTGGCCGGCCAGCTCTTTCAAGGCGGTGGCCACCAAGGCGTCATGCCGGGCGGCATCCCCGCTCATCAGCGCCTCGAACGCCCCCTCACAGAGGTGGGAAACGATGTGCACCGACCGGCCGGCCAGCGCGGCCCGGCGGGCGATGAGATCGGCTGTTGGCTCCAGCGTGGTGCGCAGGGTGGCGATCACCCCGATGCGGTGGCCGGTGGCCACGGCCTGGTCGGCCATGGGCTGGTCCACGCGCAGGACCGGCACGCCGATTAATTGGGCGGCGGCCTCGACGGCCGGGCCAATCGAAGAACAGGTGACCAGGATGTAATCCGCGCCGGCCAGTTCGGCGGATTCCAGATAGGAGGCCACGCGCCGCGCGATTTGCGGGGTGAGGCGACCGCTGGCAAGGATGCCTTTGACGAGGCTGTCATCGGCGATGTTGAAGACGTTGACACCGGGCAGTTTGGCCTGGCACAACTGGGCGAAAACGGGGACGAGGGTGGCCGAGGTATGCACCAGGCCGAGGGTTTTTGGTTTCATAATGGGGGACCGCCAGATTTGACGATGGCAAAAAAATTCTCCGCGCCGACTTGTCCGCCCTTGAGGACAATGTCGCAGGCGTCGGCCGGACTGGCGGGAGCCGTGGCCCGGCAAAGGGGGGCACCGGGGGTGAGGGGGGCGCCAAACATGAGGGCGGTGATGCCCAGGGCCCGGGCGGCAAAGCTGGCGGTGTCGCCCCCGGCCAGGCAGAGCCGGGGGACGGGGTGAACCTCCAGCGCCCCGCGCAAAACCCGGCCCAGTGCCGAGCCGAGCTGAGCCGCGGTGTGCTGCTTTAACTGCCGGCGCACCTGGGGCTCGGCGCCCTGACGGGTGGTGTGGACGAGGACGTCGCGGCCGGCCTGCAGGAAGCGGGCGGCACGGCGAATCCCGCGCGCCTCCTCCCGGGCGGCGGCAGCCGGGACCGCCAGGGCGGCGGCATTGAGGGCGACCTCGGCGAAGCCATTGGCCAAAGCCCAGGCGATCTGCGCGGAGGTGACCGGCGAGCAACTGCCGGAGCCGATCAATATTTGGGAGACGGGCGGGCGCGGCCGGGTGGCCGGGCGGGCGACCGGCAGCCGGCCGGTTTGCTGCCAGTGCGCGCACAAGGCGGCTTCAATGCCGGAGGAACCGAGGGAAAAGAGGGGTGGTTTCGCGCTGGACTGGGCGGCCAGCAGCCCGCCAATGCGCGCCAGATGTTCGGCCGACAGCGCATCAAATAAAATGACCTCCGGCCGGCCGGCGAGGGTTTGCTGGAAGTCGGCCCGGCATTCCGGGAGCGGCCGGGACAATGACAAAATATCAAACAACGCAATCGGCCGCTGGGTCTGCCGCGCCAGGTGCCGGCGCAAATCCGCCTCCCGCATGGGGGTGACCGGGTGCCGGCTGATGGCGGGATGCCGGTCCAGCCGGTGGATGGCCCCGGCGCTGCCGATGCCGTAACGCGCAAAGTGATGGCCAAACACCGTATAGCGACCGAGCGACGGGGCCGCCACGAGGAGGGGCACAAACGCGCCGGGGAACATTTCCCGCGCCAGATCCAGCACGACGCCGAGATTGCCGGTCGCGGGCGAGGAATCACCGGTGGAACAGATTTTGTAGTGCACCTGCGCGGCGCCCAGCAGGCGAAGACGCGCGAAGGCGGCCCGCAGCTCCCGGCGCATGGCCGGGGGGCGCAGGGAACGGGTCAGGCCGGCGACCCCGCAGGCCTGCAAACCGGGAAAGGCCTGTAATTGTTCGCGGGTGGGCGGGTCCAGAAACAAGCGCGTGGCCACACCGGCGAGGGACAATTGCTCGAGCGCGTCGGTGGAGCCGGTCAAATCATCCCCGTAAAAGCTCAGCCAGAGTTGTGGGCGGCGGGCCATGCTCAGGGTTTCCTCCCGAACTTGTCGCGGGAGAGTTGCAATTCGGGAAACCGGGCGGCGGCCGTTTCCTCCGTCAGGCCGGCCACGGCGGCGACCCACCACTGGCGCAAGGAATGCACCCCGGCGGCAGGGCCGGCGGGATGCGCCAGAATGCCGCCACCGGCCATGTATAATAAGTCGACCGTTTGCGTGCGCCGATACGTTTCCGGAGCCTGGCCACCCCACTGCCCCGAGGAAACCACGGGCAGAATGGGAAACCCGCCGAGCAGGGGTTGCTGACAGGATTGGATGGAGTGGACCACCGAATCATCACTCTCCCAAAATTTGTTGCCAATGCCGTTCACGTGAATCTGGTCCACGCCGGCCAGCCGCCAGAGCTTTTGGTAGGCGGCAAAATCGACGCCCAGCAACGGGTGGCGGTTCAGGGCGCCCCAGCCGTTGCGGTGACCGTGGATGGCCAGCGCGCCGCGGTCGCAGATTTTTTTGACCCCGGCGAGGCCGACGCTGTTGAGCGAAACCATCGCACAGGTCCCCCCGCTGCGCACCACCTTGTCGTAGTGGCGCTGCATGGCATCCAGTTCATCGCTGATGTTAAAGGCGTACATCACCTTGCGCCCGGTGCGCTCGGCGTGCGCATTGATCACCCGCATGATGGCGTCCACGCGCTCGTCGAACGGGGAATGCGGCGGGTCAGCCATGAGTTCGTCGTCCTTGATGAAATCAATCCCGGCCGCGACCAGCGTTTGCACCAGGCCGGCGGTCTGATCGGGTGTCAGGCCGATGCTGGGTTTGATGATGGTGCCGATGAGCGGCCGGTTCGCAACGCCGGTGAGCTTCCGGGTGCCGGCAACGCCAAAGTGGGGGCCGCGAAAATGGGTGGCGAAGGCCGGGGGCAGTTCCAAATCCATGAGTTTGAGCCCGGAGAACTGGGACAACTCGTACAAATTCCCCTGCACCGTGGACACCAGGGCGGGCAGGTTAAACCCAAAGTTTTCGAGGGACCAGGAAATCACGACTTCCGCGCGCTGATAGGCCCCCGAACCACCGCGGCAACCCGGGAGACTGGGGGCGGTGACCGCGGCCAGGGGTTGAATCCGCTCGACGCGCGCGGCGAAACGCTGTTTTAAATCCTCGGTTTCCCCCGGCACGGCCACAAAGGTGCCCGAAGATTGTTCGCCCGCCAGCATGGCGGCCGCCCGCTCCACGGGCTGGGCGGTCTCGATCAAATAGGTTGCGAAGAGTCGTTCCATGATAAAAGCACTTCAGGGGGCGGTGGCGCGCACGCAGCGAAAGCCGGTGGCGACACTATAGCGCGCGGGTCCGGCATGCTCCCGATAGGACGAGAGCAGGCTTTTGGGACCGCAGTTGATCCACGCCCCGCCGCGCAACACCCGCTGATCGTGGCCGGGAGCATAGCGATCCTCGCACCATTCGAGGGCATTTCCCGCCAGGTCATACAACCCCAAGGAGTTGGGGGAGAAACTCCCCACGGGGGCGGTGGTGACAAAGCCGTCCCGGTAACCGAGAATGTGCGGCCAGTTGGTAAAAAAATCCAAGGCGGACAGGTCGGCAAAATTCCCCGCGCCCGGCGGGGGGGGATATTGGCGGCCCCAGGGATAAACGCCAGGCAGCCGGGCATTTTTATCTTTGGGCGACCCTGCTGCTTCTTGCGCGCCAATGCCGGCGGCCCAGCTCCATTCGGCGTCGGTTGGCAGCCGGTAGACGGTGCCGGCCGGCAGGCAGCCGGCGGCCTGCTCCTGTTTGGTCAGCCAGTCGCAAAACGCCCGGGCATCGTTCCAACTGACATTCACGACGGGATCCTCCGGTCCGGCGGAAACGGGCGTGCGGCCATGGTACAGCGCTTGATTCCAGTTGGTGCCATCCAAGGGGGGGTGCGTGGCGGCGAACGCGGCGAAGTCCCGGACCCGGGTTTCATAAAGGCAAAACCAGGCGGTGGTCGGCGGCACCGGCACAAACACCATGCCCAAACTATTGGTGGTCGCGGCGGCGGCAGCCACCAGCGGCTCCGCCCCGCAAGCGAGGCAGAGCAAAAGCCACAATATCAAGGCAGGTGATTGCATTTAGGGTGGTTTTATAGTGCCGGAAACCCCGGCAAACTGTCATATCAAAAATGCCAAATAATTTGCCAGAGCCGCCAAACTCCGGCGCGCAGTTGCTTGTCGGGGGCAAAGCGGATACATAAGGGGAACCACCATGCTAAGGCACCGTTATTGGTTGGGCGGATTGTGTTTGCTGATTCAGCTCCTGAGTTCGGCAGCCGAGGCCGCGCCCGAATGGGAGAATGAGCAGATCCTGCACATTAATACGGAGCCGCCGCGCGCGACCTTCATTCCGTTTGCGACGGTGGCGCAAGCCCTGCAAGGTGAGCCGGCAGCCTCGCCGTTTTACCAATCCCTGGACGGTCCCTGGAAATTTCACTGGTCACCGAATCCCGAAGGGCGGCCGGTGGCCTTTTACGAGCCCAATTTCGATGACACGACCTGGACCAACCTGGAGGTGCCGGCGAATTGGGAAATGCATGGTTTTGGCGTGCCGATCTACCTGGGTTCGGGCTACCCCTTTAAAATCGATCCGCCCCGGGTGACGGGTGTGCCGCCCCCCCATTGGACGGCCTATACCCAGCGCGATCCGGTCGGCTCCTACCGCCGCACGGTGGAGCTGCCGGCGGCCTGGGCGGGCCGCTCGGTTTTTATTCATTTTGATGGTGTGGACAGCGCCTTTTACCTGTGGGTCAATGGCCGGCGGGTGGGGTTCAGCAAGGACAGCCGCACCCCGGCCGAGTTTGACCTGACGTCCTATGTGCGGCCCGGTCCGAATGTGTTCGCGGTGGAAGTGTATCGCTGGTCCGACGGCAGTTACCTGGAGGATCAGGACATGTGGCGCATGAGCGGGATTTTCCGGCCGGTGTATCTGTACTCGACCGCCGCCGCCCGCATCCGCGACTTTACCGTCCGCACCGTGCTGGACGCCGATTACCGGGATGCCACCTTGCAAATCAAGCCGGCCCTCGCGGCCAAAGCGGTGTCCATGGAGGGCTGGCAGGTGCAGGCGCAGTTGTTTGATGCCAGCAACCAACCGGTGTTTCGCCCACCGCTCACGCATGACGCGGTCGATATATTGAATCCGGATTACAGCGCAACCATTCTGGATGCGCGCATGGGGCAGCGCGGCGAACCTCAATTTGCCCTGATGACTGGCCGGGTGGCGAATCCCGCCAAGTGGACGGCGGAAACGCCGAACCGGTACACCTTGGTTTTGAGTTTGTGCGACGCCCGGGGCCAGGTGGTGGAGGCGGACCGTTGCCCGGTGGGCTTTCGCGACATTGCCCTCCGGCAGGGCCAGTTTTTAATCAATGGCCAGCCCGTGCGGTTGCGCGGGGTTAACCGCCATGAAATTGACCCGGACACCGGCCACAGCCTTTCGCAAGCGCGGATGGAACAGGACATCCGCTTGATGAAGCAGGCCAATATCAACGCCGTGCGCACGTGCCATTATCCGGATGATCCGCGCTGGTATGAGCTGTGCGATGAGTATGGCCTGTATGTGCTGGATGAGGCGAATATTTGCACCCACGGCACGCGGGGACTGCTGGCGAATGAGCCGGGCTGGGCAGGGGCTTTTCTCGACCGCGGCATGCGGCTGGCGGAGCGGGATAAAAATCACCCGAGCGTGATCATCTGGTCCCTGGGCAACGAATCGGGCTTCGGGCCAAATTTCGCCGCCCTGGCGGCCTGGCTGCATGAATTTGACCCCACCCGGCCGGTGCATTATGAAGGGGCCCAACTCCCCGATGGCGCGCCGGCCAGTGTGGACATCATTGGGCGGTTTTATCCGCGTTTGACGACCGCGGAGTACGCGCGTCCCGACGACCCATGGAACACCCGCTGGGATCCATTGCTAAAAATCGCCCGGGAGCCTCATGATGCGCGGCCGGTGCTGGCCACCGAATACGCCCATGCCATGGGGAATGCGGTGGGGAATCTGGAGGCATATTGGGACGAAATTTATGCCCATCCCCGCATGCTGGGGGGGTTTATATGGGAATGGTGCGACCAGGGCCTGCACCAAACCACCCCGGACGGAAGGGTTTTCACGGCCCTGGGCGGGGATTTCGGAGATGTGCCCAATCACGGCGGCTTTTGCATCAAGGGTCTGGTCAGCGCGGAACGCGCGCCTTTTCCCAAATATTGGGAGGTTAAAAAGGTGTATCAGCCCGTGGCCATCACCGGCCGGGATTTGCATCCGGGAACCACCGCGGTGAGCTTCCTGAATCGCCATGCGTTCGTCAATTTGGGCGATGAGGAAGTCCGCTGGTCGGTCACAGCAGATGGCGTGGAAATTCAAAAGGGCACACTACCGGGCCTCAACGTCGCCCCGGGGCAGGCGGGGACGGCAAGAATTCCGGTGGCAAAAATCCGCGCCCAGTCGGTCGAAACGGAATACTGGCTGCGGGTCAGTTTGCATACTCGCACGGAGACACTTTGGGCCGCCGCCGGTTTTGAAACGGCCTGGCAACAACTGCGCCTGACGGTACCGCCACCCTTAAAACAAGCCGTCACAACGCGACCAGCGGTGGTTACCCCCCTGCGACTCGAGGACGATGGGGCGGTCCTCCGCATTTCCGGAAAGAATTTTTCCCTGGCCATCAGCCGGGCTAGTGGGACTTTGGATTCCTTAAAATACGGTGGCCAGGAAATGTTTTTCGCCGGGAGCAATGCCATTGCTGGTCCCGTGGCGCAAGTCTTCCGGGCACCGACGGACAATGACAAGGGCTTCGGCAAATGGCTGGCCCGCGACTGGCGCGAGGCCGGGCTCACGAATCTGGACCGGCAGGTGGGCAGCGTGGCGGTGCAGGGCATCGGCGACGGACGCATTGAAATTGCCACGGAAGCCACCAGCCGGGTGGCGGCCGGGGGGATTAAAACCCAGACGCGATGGACGGTGCGCAGCGATGGCACCCTGGAAATGGACAGCCACTTTGAACCCTATGGCACCCTGCCCTTGCTGCCCCGGATAGGCGTGGTCATGCATTTGGCGGCGCAGTTGCAACACGTGGAATGGCTGGGGCGCGGTCCCTGGGAAAATTATCCCGACCGGAAAGCAAGCGCGGACTTCGGTCTCTGGAGCGGCATGGTGGCCAGCCAAGCCGTGCCCTATGTGCGTCCCCAGGAAAACGGGAACAAAGAAACGGTGCGCCGCCTGGTGGTGAGTGACGGCCGCACCACCGGACTGGAAATCACCACCCTGGAGCAGCCGTTTGCCTTCTCGACATTGCCCTATACGGCGGCGGACCTGACGGCGGTAAAACATCTCTATGAATT